>CACZQP010000001.1 GCA_902783385.1 uncultured Lachnospiraceae bacterium
CCGTAGGCATTCGTTCCGCTCACCTGGAATTCCACGGACTTGATGCCCGCCTCGTCGCCGTCGAGGAGGTTTAAGACCTCGACCTTGAAGCCGTGCTTATCCGCCCAGCGGGAATACATGCGGTAGAGCATGGAGCACCAGTCGCAGCTCTCCGTCCCGCCCGCGCCCGCGTTCAGCGCCACGATGGCATCACACCCGTCGTATTCGCCGGTGAGGAGCGTCGAGAGACGCATCTCCTCGAGCTTTGCCGTAAAGGCGTCGAGCTCCGCGCGGACCTCCTCGGCCGCGGCCTCCTGCGCGGCGGGATCCGTCTCCTCGTTACCCATCTCGATGAGCAGGCCGATGTCCTCGTACTGCTGCTTTAAGCCGTCCGCATCCTCCACGATCGACTGCAGGTCCTTTAAGAGCTTCATCTTCCGGTTCGCGTCCTCGACGTTGTTCCAAAAATCCGGCGCCTCAGACTCGCGCTGCAGCTCTTCGATCCGCTGGAGCTTTGTCCCGAGATCCAGGGAATCTCTCACTTCGTTTAAGGAGGCCTCCTGCTGGGAGAGCTCCTGTTTCATCTGATCCAGTACTACCATAAAGAATCCACCTTATTTCTTCTGTTCCAGTCGCATGTGACAGTTCTTGTACTTCTTGCCGCTGCCGCACGGGCACGGGTCGTTCGGGTAGATCTTCTTCTCCATGCGGCGCACCGGCGTCTTCGCGGCGGAGTCGTCCTTGTTCGTTCCCGTGACCTTCGCGACCTGTTCGCGCTCGACCTTCTCCTGCACGCGCACATGGAAGAGCGTGCGCACGGTCTCCTCCATGATGTTCTGCGTCATCTCGTTGAACATCTCGTAGCCGGCCATCTTGTATTCCACCAGCGGATCACGCTGGCCGTAGGCCTGGAGCCCCACGCCCTGACGGAGCTGGTCCATGTCGTCGATGTGGCTCATCCACTTGCGGTCGATG
Organism: uncultured Lachnospiraceae bacterium; assembly: GCA_902783385.1. GTDB lineage: Bacteria > Bacillota > Clostridia > Lachnospirales > Lachnospiraceae > CAG-791. Next base: position 955 of record CACZQP010000001.1, read on the forward strand.
GAACGAAGGAGCACCACGCGCTCCAGTTCCCTGATTGCCTCCGGCTCCGGGAATTCCGCCTCCTTGCTCTCGTAGAGCTTTACGGCCTCTTCCTTGAGCTGCTGGAGAAGTCCGTTTCTCGTGCGCTCCCTGATCCTCCCGCGGTTTATGACCTCCAGCGGGATGATGGGAAGCAGGATCTCGTTGAGCTCCTTCAGATCCCACTCGTCGCTGTCCGTGTCGTCGCCGATGCTGGTCATCACGGCGCCCTCCACCGTGTCGGTGATCATCTTGTAGATCGAATCGCGCATGCTCTCGCCGTCGAGCACCTGTCTGCGCTCGGCGTAAATGATCTCGCGCTGCTCGTTCATGACCTGGTCGTAATCGAGGAGGTTTTTGCGGATGCCGAAGTTGTTCGTCTCGATCTTCTTCTGGGCCGTCTCGATCGCCTTGCTTAAGGAGCTGTGCGTGATCTCCTGTCCCTCCGGGATCTTGAGCATGTTGAACATGCCGATCATCCGCTCGGAGCCGAACAGCCGCATCAGGTCATCTTCGAGCGAGATGTAGAAGCGGGATTCGCCCGGGTCTCCCTGACGTCCGCTTCGGCCGCGCAGCTGGTTGTCGATGCGCCGCGATTCATGGCGCTCCGTGCCGATGATATTGAGACCTCCCGCTGCCCGCGCCTCTTCGTCGAGCTTGATATCCGTGCCTCGTCCGGCCATGTTCGTCGCGATGGTCACCGCGCCGTGCTGGCCGGCCTGCGCGACGATCTGCGCCTCCATCTCGTGGAATTTCGCGTTCAGGACGTTGTGCGGGATCCCCGCCTTGCGCAGCATATTGGACAAAAGCTCCGATGCCTCGATCGTGATCGTGCCGACGAGAACCGGCTGTCCCTTTTCATGCGCCGCCTGCACCGCGTCGACGATGGCGGCAAGCTTTTCCTTCTTGGTCTTATAGACCGCATCCTGGTGATCGATACGCTGCACGGGCTTGTTCGTCGGGATCTCGATGACGTCCATTCCGTAGATCTCGCGGAACTCCTTCTCCACCGTGAGCGCCGTACCGGTCATGCCGGCCTTTTTCTCGAATTTATTAAAGAAGTTCTGGAACGTGATCGTCGCGAGGGTCCTGCTCTCGCGCTTGACCTTCACATGCTCCTTCGCCTCGATCGCCTGATGCAGGCCGTCGGAGTAGCGGCGTCCCGGCATCACGCGCCCCGTAAACTCGTCGACGATCAGGACCTGGTCGTCCTTGACGATATAGTCGTGGTCGCGGTGCATCAGGTTGTTCGCGCGCAGCGCGAGAATAATGCAGTGCTGGATCTCGAGGTTCTCCGGGTCCGCCAGGTTCTCGATGCTGAAGAACCGCTCGACCTTCGTGACGCCCTCCGCCGTAAGGTTGACGATCTTGTCCTTCTCGTTGACGATGAAATCGCCCGTCTCCTCCCGCTCGACGCCCATGATGGCGTCCATCTTCGAGAGATCCTCCATGTCCTTACCGCGCTTCATCTGCTTGGCCAGCAGGTCGCACGCCTCGTAGATCTTTGTCGAACGGCCGCTCTGGCCGGAAATGATGAGGGGTGTCCGCGCCTCGTCGATCAGGATCGAGTCGACCTCGTCGATGATGGCATAGTGGAGGGAGCGCAGGACGAGCTGCTCCTTGTAGATCGCCATGTTGTCGCGCAGATAGTCAAAGCCCAGCTCGTTGTTCGTCACATAGGTGATATCGCACGCATAGGCCTCTTTTCTCTCCTCCGGTGTCATGCTGTTTAAGACGACGCCGACCGAAAGTCCCATGAAGTTGTAGACCTGACCCATCCACTCCGCGTCACGCTTAGCCAGATAATCGTTGACCGTGACGACGTGCACGCCCTTGCCCTCGAGTGCGTTGAGGTAGCACGGGAGCGTCGCGACGAGCGTCTTACCTTCACCGGTGCGCATCTCCGCAATCCGTCCCTGATGCAGGATGATTCCGCCGATCAGCTGTACGCGGAAGGGCTCCATGTCCAGCGCGCGCCTTGCGCCCTCGCGGACGGCGGCATATGCCTCCGGCAGGATATCGTCCAGCGTCTCTCCCTCTGAGAGGCGCTTTTTGAACTCCTTCGTCTTGTCCCTGAGCCCTTCGTCAGAGAGCGATTGCATGGCGGGACGGAGCGATTCGATCTGGTCCACCAGGGGCTTTATGCGCTTAAGTTCCCTCTCGCTGTGCGTCCCGAAGATTTTTTCCGTGATCTTTGCCATATGGTAAAGGGTTCCTTTCCATCAAATTAGGCGCCCCGTCAGCCGGGGCGCAAAAACACCTATTTACTATACCACATCGGGCGTCAGTCCTCCACTTTCACGACCCAGATGCCGTCGATCTTTTTTACGCAGCCGGCGGCGGGGAAAATCGGCATTTCCTTAAATTCCCGGGATTCGTGCAGCCGCGTATAGGGATCCTCTCCCGTGTCAAGACCTGTCTCCATACCGAAGTACGTGCGCAGGAAAAACCGGCGCGATCCGGAGGTGAAGATCCCATTCTCGATGGCGAGCCCCTCCAGATCCGCAAAGCGCGTTCCGCTCATCATATCCGTCGAGAGGACGTGCGGATCCGGCCACGAATCGCCGATGATCTCCACCGGGTCGCCGTAGCGGTAGCCCTCCGTATCCTCCAGCCGCACTAGGATGCGGCTGTAGTAGTTTTCGATCCGCTCAAAGGCGATGCCCGTGCGGAAATACGCCTCGTTCGCCAGCTTGAAGTTCCCGTAGCAGACACTGCAAAGGAGCGAAAACATGAGGAGGGAAAGCATGAGGCTCCCCCTGCTCTTACTGCCCGCACCTGCTCCGCCGGAAATCCGGACTCTGGACAGGAGCAGCACCGGCACGATATACACCGTGACATAGGAAAGGATCATCAGGGTGGAGGCCTTCTGCACCTCCGGCGCCATCACATAGACGAGCGACGCGGCCAGCGGCAAAAGGAACAGAAATGCCGCCAGCATAAGGAGCCTGCCCGCCGACATCTGCGCGCGGCGCTGGTACAGGACGACACACAAAAGAACCGCGGCGGCGGCAAGCACGGCGAGGTTCAGGATCCTGCCCTCTCTCGTGACGTAGGAGGGCGGCGCGGTGACAAAGAACTGCAGGATCCGGTGATACGCCCGCAACACGGTCACGGGGAGCCTTGCGAGCGTCGCGCCTCCCACCTGGTCCATGCCCCGGTACTCCGACAGATCCATCGTGCGGATATACAGCGCGTGCCAGACCGCGGATGCTCCCAGCGTA
>CACZQP010000002.1 GCA_902783385.1 uncultured Lachnospiraceae bacterium
CGGGAGAGCAGGGCGCGCTGCAGGGCGTCGTGCTCGCTGTTTTGAGCGGCGTGGCGCTTGCGATCTATACAGTGCTCCTGGGAAAGAGAAGGCCGGAGGGCCTCTCCGCCCTGACGGTCTGCTTCTGGACGGATGTGTGTGCGGCCATAGTGTCCGGCATCTGCGCATACCTGACGGGGAGCTTCACGCTCGCCCTCACGCCGCAGGGGTGGATCGCATCCGTTCTGCTGGCCGTCACGGCATCGGTACTGGCAGTGTTGTTTTACCAGATGGGTGTCCTCCTGTGCGGAGGACTCAAGACATCTCTGCTCGGATCGCTGGAGCCTCCGACCGGGATCCTCATCGGCATGCTTGTCTACCACGAGAGGATGACGGCATTGGCGGCAGCAGGCATTGTGCTGATCCTTGCAGCGGCGCTTGTGGCGCTGCACAGGGACTGATCAGTCGCCCCAGCCCTCCGTGAGATAGACGTTGCAGCTGATGCTGCGGACGATCTCGCCCTCGGCGAGCGTCAGATCGTCGATGTGCGTGACAGGCGGAAGGTGCGGCTCTTCCTCTTCGGTGAGCTCCACGGTGATCCATCCGCGGGCGGCCTCAATGGCATTGGCAAGCGCCGCATCGAGCGTTCTGCCGGAGACTTCGCAGCCGGCGAGATCCGGGAAACGCCCATCAAAGGAGCCGTCGTCGTGGGGCCTGAATATGGCGGGATAGGTAAATATCATTGTTTATCCGTTCCGCGGCCGGGTTTTAAGGCCGCTGATTACATCTGATAATTAAGCGCTGCAACAGTATATCAGTATACGGGCAGCGGGGGAGAATGCGCAAGTGAGAAAAGGAGTAAACGCGGCGCAGCTCAAGGCGCTCGCCTGCGTTACAATGTTTATAGACCATTTTTCCTACGCGCTCCTGGATGTAGGAAGAAAGGGAGTATATGGTCTGATCGGCGGCGGCATGGATGAGACGCTGTTCTACGGGCGGCTGCGCCGCGTCATGTGGACAGGGCGCCTGATCGGGAGGATCGCTTTCCCGATTTTTGCCTTCCTGATCGCCGAAGGGTTCCTTCGCACGAAAAACCGCGCGAAATACCTGGGACGGCTCCTGCTGTTCGGACTGATCTCCGAGTATCCGTTCGACCACGCGTTTTATCCGTCGCGCGCCGCATCGTACGCCTGTAATGTCTACTGGACACTTGCGGCAGGGCTTGCCGCCATCTGGACGGCGGAGCTTTTGTGGGAGAAGGTGATCCTCCCCGCCGTGAACTCACGCGCGGAGGGCGGCGCCGCAATGACGGAAAGCGCGAGAGCATGCATCACGGCCCTGTGCGGCTTTGCATTCGGGTTCCTTGCCTGGAAGGTGAACACGGACTACGACATTTACGGCGTGCTGGTGATCGTCGCGTTTTATCTGACGCGCCAGTACCTGGATCTCGGGGGAGTGCTCTCCCTGTCGATCCTGTGCGTGCAGAATCCGATCGAGATCTGCGGGCTGCCGGGAATACTGGCGATCCGGTCCTACAACGGCGAACGGGGCCGGCAGATGAAGTGGTTCTTTTATATATTTTATCCGGCGCATCTGATGGCGCTTTATCTGATCAGAAAAGCGATGATTGGCTATTAGTGCGGGATCCGCCGCTAAGGTAATGGTAACACGGTTTCGGGAGGAGGCTTATTATGGAACTGTTTTTTGTCGGTGCGGACCATGAGGTAACGGGGAGCTGTCACTGCGTCCATGTGGGGGAGAAGTGGATCCTCATTGACTATGGTATGGAACAGGGAGGCGACGCATATGAGAATGTGCCGCTCCCTGTCAAGCCCTCTCAGATCGATTATGTGATCGTCACCCACGCTCACATCGATCACACCGGAATGCTTCCGAAGCTGTACCACGACGGCTTTGCCGGAAACGTAATCGCGACCGGCGCCTCGGCGCAGCTGTGCGACCTGATGCTGCGCGACGCCGCACATATCCAGATGATGGAGGCGGAGTGGCGCAACAAGAAAGAGAAAAGAAAGAGCGGGGAGGAGCCTTACGAGCCGCTCTATACGATGGAAGACGCGATGGGGGTCATCAAGAAGATCGTCCCGTATGCGTACGACAGGATCTATGATCTGTGCGAGGGCGTCCGCTTCCGCTTTACGGATATCGGCCATCTTCTCGGTTCTGCGAGTGTGGAGCTGTGGGTGACCGAGAACGGCGTGGAAAGAAAGCTCGTCTTTTCCGGAGATATCGGCAATGTGAACCAGCCCATCCTGAATGATCCGAAATATACGAGCGAAGCGGACTATGTCATCATGGAGTCGACATATGGCGACCGCCTGCACGAGAAGAACCACGCCAATTACGTGGAGGAGCTCGTGGAGATCCTGCGCGAGACGTTTACGCGCGGCGGCAATGTCGTGATCCCGGCCTTCGCGGTCGGCCGCACACAGGTCATGCTGTACTTTATCCGTGAGATCAAACAGAAAAACCTCCTGCCGGAATTTCCGGATTTCCAGGTCTTTGTGGACTCGCCGATGGCGGTGGGGGCGACGGAGATCTTTACGGAGGCGGACCGGAGCTATTTTGACGACGAGACGAGGGCAATTCTGGACAGCGGCGTCAACCCGATCTCCTTTAAGGGCCTGGAGCTGTCGATCTCCACGGATGACTCCAAGGCGATCAACATGAACGAAAACCCGAAGGTCATCATCAGCGCCTCCGGCATGTGCGATGCGGGCCGCATCAAGCACCACCTGAAATACAACCTCTGGAGGAAAGACTCCACGGTCGTGTTCGTCGGCTATCAGGCGGAGGGGACGCTCGGCAGGAAGCTCACGGAGGGAGAGCCGAAGGTAAAGATCTTCGGCGAGGACATCTCGGTCCTGTGCAGGATCGTGCAGCTCCAGGGCATGAGCGGCCACGCGGACAAGGACGGGCTCATCAGCTGGCTGAAGGCCTTTGAGAAAAAGCCGCAGAAGGTATTTGTGGTGCACGGGGACGACGAGGTCACGGTTTCCTTCAGTGATTGCCTCAGGGAAGAGCACGGATATGACGCGCAGGCGCCCTATTCCGGGAGCGAATTTGATCTCATCTCCGGGACCTGGATCAACGAGGCACAGGGCATCGCCATTAAGAAGCAGGAAGGCGGACGGGAGTCCGACGCTTTCAAAAAGCTCAAATCGACCGGCAGGGCGCTCGAAGAAACGATCGCCGGCAGCAGGGGAATGGCGAATAAGGATCTTGACAGATTTAACGAAGAATTGCAGGCACTTATCGCGAAGTATAAAATAGATACGGCATCGGAGGAAACGGCAAAATGAGCAAGGCAGACCAGATCTTTATCGACATGTGCAGGGACATCCTGGACAACGGGACGTCCACGGAGGGCGAGAAGGTCCGTCCGCACTGGCCGGACGGAACACCCGCCTACACCGTAAAGAAATTCGGCGTCGTGAACCGCTATGATCTCAGGGAAGAGTTCCCGCTCCTGACGCTTCGCAGAACCGCTTTAAAGAGCGCCACGGACGAGATGCTCTGGATCTGGCAGAAGAAATCGAACAACATCCACGATCTCTCCAGCCATATCTGGGACGAGTGGGCGGACGAGGACGGCTCCATCGGAAAGGCCTACGGCTACCAGATGTCCGTGAAGCATAAATACAAAGAGGGCATGTTCGACCAGGTGGACCGCGTCATTTACGACCTGAAGAACAATCCGTTCAGCCGCCGCATCATGACGAACATCTACGTACACCAGGACCTGTCGGAGATGAACCTCTATCCCTGCGCCTACAGCATGACCTTTAACGTCACGCAGGAAAAAGGGAAAGACAGGCTCACGCTGAACGCGATCCTCAACCAGCGCTCGCAGGACGTACTGGCCGCAAACAACTGGAACGTCGTGCAATACGCGGTGCTTCTTCACATGATGGCGCAGGTCTGCGGGATGGAAGCGGGGATCCTGCTCCATGTGATCGCGGATGCGCACATCTATGACAGGCACATTCCGATCATCCGCGAGCTGATTGAGCGCACGCCGTATCCGGCGCCGACGTTTCATCTGAATCCCGACGTGACGGATTTTTACGCCTTCACCAGGGACGACGTATCCGTGGAAAACTACCAGACCGGCGAGCAGGTAAAGGATATTCCGATCGCGATCTGATCGGATCATTCCGGCACAGAAGCAGGCAAAGGACAATATCGGCATGAAAGCAATCGTTGCGGTTGACAGAAACTGGGCTATCGGGAACGGCGGGAGGCTTCTTGTCAGCATTCCGGCGGATCACAAGATGTTCCGGAATGAAACGATGGGGAAGGTCGTCATCTACGGCAGAAAGACCCTGGAGACGTTTCCGATGGCAAGACCCCTGGAGGGGCGCGAAAACATTATCCTGTCCGGGAACAGGGACCTGAAGGTAAAGGATGCGGCCATTGCGCACAGCATGGATGAGCTGTTCGAAAAGCTGGAGGCGTATGATACGGACGAAGTCTATGTGATCGGCGGCGACAGTGTCTACAGGCAGCTCGTCCCGTACTGCAATATGGTCCATGTGACCAGGATCGATTACGAGTACAAGGCGGACGCCTTTTTCCCAAACCTGGATAAGGATCCCGCCTGGCACAGGACGGGCGAGAGTGAGGAGCAGACCTATTTTGACCTCACCTATGCTTTTCTTCTCTATGAAAAATATGAGACGACTGCGGGCGGCCTGAATCCATGAAGGCGTCTTCTTTTGCGGGAATAAGGAAACACTGCATAAACCTGTGCGGGATGCTGCTGCTTTGCATCCCGCTTCTTGCCGCATGCGGCAGGCGGATCGTCTTCACCGATACGATCGGCGAGGATGTGGCGTTCCGACTGGGAGGCAGGGACGTCTATCTCTATGAGCTGGAGTTTTACGAGGAAACACTGCGGGAGACTTACGTCGGGGCCTATGGCGCAGAGCTCCTCACCGCAGATCCGGCGCTTGCGGAATCGATCCGGAACGATGCGCTCCTTAGGCTCTCCAAGACCAAGGCCCTCTGCCTGCTGGCGGAGCGCGACGGCGTGGTGCTGACGCAGGAAGAGAAGGCGGCCGTCCGCGAGGAAGCTTCCGCACTGTATGAGAAGTACGGGGCAGACGACGAAGCGCTGACGCTCTCCCGCATCACGCAGATCCGTTCGGACGACGCGCTCGCCGAGAAGATGTACCGGCAGGCGACGCGGCAGGTCGGGATCGAGATCAGCGACGAGGAGGCGCGCGTTGCGGAGTGCGAGAGCATCTTTGTTCCGACCGTTCACGAGCCGGACAACGCCGCACAGGGGGAGGCTCTTCCCTATTCCGAGGAGGAGAAGACGGCTGCCAGGCTCCTGATCGGCAGGATCTTCGGAGATCTCTCGAACGGGGCATCGTTTTCGTCGATGGCATCCGCCTACAGCGGCGGGCGCGAGACCCATGTATTTATCCGGCGCAGCGGGATCGGCAGCGCGGAGGGGATGATCACGGACGCGCAGCTTGCGGAGGCGGCATTCGGCTTGCAGACGGGTCAGGTGTCGGATATCATTGAGACTGGTGAGGGTTACAGAATCCTCAAATGTATCACCAATTTCAATCGTGAGCAGACGGATCGGAACAAGGAGATCCTGCTGGAAGAGAGGAGGGCTGCGGCCTTTGCCTCTGCTTTTGATGCGTTTGCGGACTCGCTGGACATCTTTATCGGTCCGGCGCTTTCGGATGAATAACTATGATTTACGATTACAGCTTTGTTGAAAGGGGATGAGAGCGCCAAAATCAGCATTTTGGCGCAGAGGTCCTGGCGGACCTCCTGAAATGATTTACGATTACAGTTTTGTTGAAAGGGGATGAAGATAATGGCTGAAAAGGGTACGCTTTCGATTAATTCGGAGAATATGTTTCCGATCATCAAGAAATGGTTATATTCGGACCAGGATATATTTCTGCGGGAACTGATCTCGAACGGATGCGACGCGATCACAAAACTGAAGAAGCTGGAGATGATGGGGGAGTTCACGATGCCGGAGGGCTACAGGCCGCGCATCGACGTCGTCGTCAGTCCGCAGGACAAGACGCTTCAGGTGATCGACAACGGGTTGGGCATGACCGGGGATGAGGTAAAGGAATACATCAATAACATCGCGTTTTCCGGCGCGGAGGACTTCCTCGCGAAATATCAGGACAAAGCAAACGCGGACCAGATCATCGGGCACTTCGGCCTGGGATTCTACTCCGCTCTCATGGTATCGGACCTCGTGACGATCGATACGCTCTCGTACAGGAGCGCATCGGACAGCGCCGTGAAGGCGGTCCGCTGGTCCTGTGACGGCTCCTCGTCCTACGAGCTGGAGGAGACGACGCGAGAGAGCTTTGGCACGACGATCACGCTCCATCTGTCGGAGGACTGCCTGCAGTTCGCAAACTACTACAAGGCCAAAGAGACGCTGGACAAATACTGCGCCTTCATGCCGGTGGAGATCTTCCTGTCGGAAAAGGACACGGCGCAGACACAGACTATTGACGAGGAGGAGCGGCGTCCCGACGACGTGGTGACGGAGACGATCGAGCCGTCGGAGGAAGAGAAAAAGAACGGCAAAAAGAGACAGCTGAAGATCAGGAAGCGCCCGGAGCTCACCAATGACACGGCGCCTCTCTGGACAAAGAATCCCAGCGAGTGCAGCGACGAGGACTACAAGGCGTTCTACCGCAAGGTCTTCAACGACTACAAGGAGCCGCTGTTCTGGATCCACCTGAACATGGACTATCCTTTCAACCTGACGGGGATCCTGTATTTCCCGAAGATCAATCTGGAATACGAGTCGGCGGAGGGCGTGATCAAGCTGTACAACAACCAGGTCTTCATTGCCGACAACATCAAGGAGGTCATCCCGGAATTCCTGATGCTGTTAAAGGGCGTCATCGACTGCCCGGACCTGCCGCTGAACGTCTCCCGTTCCGCGCTGCAGAACGACGGCTTCGTGAACCGGATCTCCGAGTATATCACGAAGAAGGTCGCGGACAAGCTCTCCGGCATGTGCAGGACCGACAAGGAAAATTACGAGAAGTACTGGAATGACATCAGCCCGTTCATCAAGTACGGGTGCCTGCGTGACGACAAGTTCTGCGAGAAGATGACGGATTATATCCTCTTTAAGGATCTCGACGGAGCATATCTCACCCTCCCTGAGGCGCTCGAGGTGAACCGGATCGATCCGGATGCGGAGGAGGAAGACGCAGACAAGACTGAAGCGACCTCGGAGGAGGTCGGCGCGAGCGAAGAAAAGAAGGACGATGAGACCGGGGATGCCGGCGAGGAAGCGAAGGAGCGGACGATCTATTATGTGACGGACGAGGAGCAGCAGGGACAGTATGTCCGCATGTTCCGCGCGCGCGGCTTAAAGGCCTTTGTCCTTGACCGCGCGATCGACCAGCCGTTCATTTCGCAGCTCGAGGCAAAGAACGAAGGGATTCACTTTGCGCGGATCGACGCGGGCATCGAGGACGCCTTAAAGAGCCGCGTCGGCAAAAAGGCCGCCGAAGAGATGGAGAAGACGGCGCAGATGCTCACGGAGATCTTTAAAAAAGCGCTGAAGAAGGACAGCTTCAGCGTGAAGCTGGAAAAGCTGAAGGACAAAAAGATCTCCTCGATCCTGACCGTGGACGAGCAGAGCAGGCGGTTTGCCGACATGATGAAGATGTATTCGCAGGGCGGAGCAGGATTCCCCGGGGCCGGCGAAGAAGGGAAGTGCCTTGTCTTAAACGCCGGGCACCCGCTGGTGAAGTACGTGACGGATCACGCGGAGGATGAGAGCGCAAAGGACAGCGTGAAGCTGATCTGCGAGCAGCTCTTTGATCTTGCCCGCATCCAGAACGCGCCTCTGGCGGCGGATGACATGGAGAAATTCGTGGCGAGAAGCAACGATGTTCTGATGCTCCTTACAGGGGAAAAGTAAACCGTACCGAGGTATTGGAATGAGAGTACTTTCCTATGCGGATAAAATGTCGGATGAGCTGTTCCACGCAATCGACGCGCCGCTGACATTTTCAATAGAAAAGCTGGAAATCACTGCCGCCCCCGGCGAGATCCGGGAAGGAAGCTTTACGGTCACCGGGCCGGAAGGACGGGGGACCGAAGGCTTTTGCCATGCGTCCGAACCGGCGGTGGAGTGCCTGACGGACCGCTTCGCGGGTTCGATCGACGAAATTTCCTACCGCGCAGACCTGACGGGTATTAAGGACGGCGATGTCGCGGAAGGCGTTTTCCGGATCATCTCGACGGAGGGAGAGTACGCGATCCCGTATCGCATTGAGGTGCGGGAGAGGGAGCTCTCGACCCCGCTCGGGAGCCTCAAAAGCGCAGCTCATTTTTCCAACCTGGCAAAGACCAACTGGACAGAGGCGGTCCAGCTGTTTTACCGTCCCGAGTTCGAGGCCGTGCTGCGCGCGGAGACAGACGGGGACGACGGGGAGAACGGAAAAGCCCTTGCCATTTACCGGGGCCTTTGTGTATCGCCCGGCAATGAACAGAACGTAGAGGAGTTTTTGATTTCGCTCGGCAAAAAGCACCCGGTCGAATTTCTTCCTGACACCAGGCAGATCCGCACGGAGCTGCCCATGCGGCTTGCGGAGGTCCCGGAGGACGGGGGCGAGGTCGTCGGATATTTCCTGCGCGTCACGAGAAACGGGTGGGGATATACGCATCTTGACGTCCTTGCGACGGGGGATTTCCTGTCTGTGGAAAAGAGCGTCATCACGGAGGAAGATTTCGAGGGGAACACCTGTGAAGTGCACTATGCCGTGGACCCGCTCATGCTGCATGCCGGCAAGAATTTCGGGCAGATCATCCTGCAGGCGCCGTATGCGACGATCACGATTCCCGTAGAGGTGCATTTCAGAGACCGACCGGCCACGATGCAGATGCGCCGGCGCGAGGAGAAGGAGATCACGCTGCGCCTGATGCAGGACTATATGGCATTCAGGCTGCGCAAGCTCCCCGGAAAAGAGTGGCTGCAGACGACCCACCAGTACATCGCGCGGCTGTCCGCACTGGACAGGAGCGATCCGATACCGAATCTGTATGCGATCCACGCGTACCTGACGGGCGGAGACCTTCGGGAGGCGGTGCTGCAGCTGCAGAAGCTGAACCGGCGTCTCGGAGAGCACGACCCCAGGGAGCTCGGGGATATTTCGCTCACACAGTTCACGCAGGAGGACGACACGGCGTTCTGCTACCGCCTCTATCTGACGGCCCTGTGCTATGAAGACGACGCGGAGCTCGTCGCGCTCGCGGAGGAAAAGATCCGCGAGAAGATGAAGAGAAATCCAGGCAACTGGCGCATCGCCTGGCTGTATATGTATCTTTCCGAGGAGTATGCCGGAAGGGGAAGGGAGCGGCTTGAGCTCCTGCGGGAGCAGTTTGAAAGAGGCTGCATTTCGCCGGTGCTGTATATCGAAGCCTACACGCTTGTTTCCTCCGATCCCGCGCTTCTTGCGGAGCTGGATGACTTTGCGATGCACTTCCTGCAGCTCGCCGCGAAAAACGGTGTGCTGGGCGACGAGGTGCTGACACAGGTGAACTACCTCTCCGGGAGATTCCGGAGCTTTTCGCCGCAGCTCTACGAGATCCTGTGCGCGGGCTACGCCTCCTCCGGGACGCCCGCAATCCGGAGAGAGACGCTCGAGAGCATCACATCGCTCCTGATCAAGGGCAACCAGTCCGGGCCGGAATACTTTTCCTGGTATCAGAAGGGCGTTGCGGAGGAGCTGAACATCACGCGTCTCTACGAGTATTACATGCTCTCCATGCCGGAGGACTACGACGGGGAGATCCCGCGCACGGTCCTGATGTATTTCGCATATCAGACGGGACTTCCCTACATGCGCACGGCAAAGCTCTACGCCTATATGGAGGAGAACCGATCGAACCTTCCGGATCTCTACCTGCAGTACGAGGAGGCGATCCAGCGTTTTGTCCGCGCGCAGCTCATGCAGGGCAGGATGAGCGGTGACCTGGCAAAGCTTTACGGAAACTACCTCCGGACCTATGCCATGGAGGAGGAGCTCGCACAGCAGGCCGTTCCCGCGGTCTACACCTGCGTCATCCGGACGAGCAGGAAGGCGCTCCGTCGGGTGATCGTCATTTACGACGAAGCGGAGGGCGAGCGGTATTTTCCCATTGAAAACGGCATCTGCCTCCTGCCGCTCTACGGGGAAAACAACAGGATATTCTTTGAAGACATGCGCGGGATGCGCTATGCCTCCAGCATCGCCTACACGCTGGATCGGCTGATGGATCCCGCCGCGCTTAAGGACGTACTCAGCTACTACAACATCGAAAACGACGATTACATGCTGCACCGCTTAAGCGGGGGGGACGGCACTGTCCGGCTCTCCGGGAAGCAGGAGGCGGATGCGCTCGCCGGCATGCTGACACAGGGGAGGCTGGCGGGACGATTTTATCTTGCCGCGGTGACGGCGCTCCTTGACTTTTATGAGGAACAGGACCTGCCGCGGGAGACAGATGCGATTCTGGATACGCTGCGGCCGCAGGACTTTCCGGTGACGCAGCGCGCGGAGCTGATCGGCCGCATGATCGGCCGGGACAGGAACGCCCAGGCCTATGACTGGGTGCGCACCTGCGATCCTGCGGAGGTGGAAGAGGAGACGCTCTTCAAGCTCTGCTCCAGACTGATCGCCGCGGACGACGCACCGCAGGAGGAGATCTTCGCGGAGATCGTCTATGAGACATACCGCCGCGGAAAATATGACGAAGACATGTTGAAATATCTCGCCGGAAATCTGGCGGGACTCACGCAGGAGTTAAACGGCGTGAGGAATTCGATGCGGGGGTTTGACCTGGATACGCAGGACCTGACGCACCGGATGTTTGCGCAGATGCTCTACAGCGGCGTCGTACTCCCGGACGAGACCTCCATGATCGAGGAATATGTCAAAGGAGGGGGAGATACGCAGCGCACGGTTGCCATTCTCTCGCAGAATGCGCACTATGCCCTGACGGATGAAAAGCCGATGAGCGACCCGATGTTTGAGCGCATCGGAAGGTACGGGATAGAGGGCGTACCGCTCCCCGATGTCTGCCGCATCGCTTACCTGAAACAGCTCTCGGAGAGGACGGGCGAGATCACAAAGAAGGAGCAGGAGATCAGCAGGCTGTTTCTCTCGGACCTTCTGAAGGAGGGGATCGTATTCCCGTTTTACCGGCAGTTCACGAGCTTCGTGCCGGAGCTTCAGGCCTATGCCAACGAGACGCTCGCCATGTACCACGACAGGCGGGGCGGCGGGAAGCATATCGTCTACCACTACGCGATGGAGGAGGACGGAAGACGGGGCGATTTTGCGTCGCAGGAGATGAAGGAGATGTACGAGGGCATGTACGTCGCCGGATTCACGCTGTTCTTCGGCGAACAGATGCACTACTTCATCACGGACGATGCGGACGAAAAGAACATCGTCGAGAGCGGGACGGTCGGCCAGGATGCACGCATCATGGAGCAGTCGACGGACCGCTTCGGACGCGTCAATGAGATCGCGTACCTGACGACGATGCACCGGAACGCGGAGGCGCTGAAAAAAGTCCAGGAGTACGACAGACTGAACTTCATCGTCTCTTCGCTCTTTGAATCTGAAAATGTTTGACGGAGAAGACCATCTATGCTGTTTGTGAAGGCATTTGACAAAAGCAGGAAGTACCGCGTCGGCTTCGACCTGTGCGACGACTACAGCCAGATCTCCTTCGCGGAGGCCGGGAAGGAAGTGCAGACGTTTGAGCCGGAGAGCGGCAGCGGCTCCTACAATATCCCGACGCTTCTGTACTATATTCCGGGGACGGATACGTGGCACACCGGGCGCGACGCGGCGCAGTATTCCTCTCACACGGAGGGAACGCTGATCACGCACCTGATCGAGGAGGCGGCCGCGGACAACACGGTCACGGTCGGCGAGAGGGCGCTCGACCCGGTCAAGCTCCTCACCCTGTTTGTGCGGAGCTGCCTGGAGAAGCTCGCCTATGTGGTGCCGACCCAGGAGATCGGCGTGCTGATGTTCACGCTTCGCACGCTGGACCAGCGGAACATCGAGATGATGGAGAAGGTGATGGAGGATCTGCCCGTTCCGCGGGAGAGAATCTTCATCGAGGAGCATGACAGCAGCTTTTATCATTATATGCTGGAGCAGGATCCGATGCTCAGGGACCGGGGAGCGCTCCTGTGCGAGTACAAAGGCTACGACAGGATGCAGCTCTCCCGGCTGTCCTTTAACCGGCGCACGACGCCCGTCGTCAGCAGTGTCCGAAGCACGGAGTACGGATCGCTCCCTTATACCTCCCCGCTCGATATGGACATGAGCTTTTTGAGGATCCTCCAGCAGGAGATGGCAAAGGAGAGCTTTTCTTCCGCACACCTGATCGGAGAGGGCTTCGGCAGGGAGTGGATGAAGGATTCGATCCAGCTTTTGTGCCGCAACTGCCGGGTGTTTCAGGGAGATAATCTCTACAGCAAGGGCGCGGCAATCAGTGCGTCGTACAAGGCGGATCCGCCGCAGATCGCGGAAGAGTACTTCTTCCTGAGCGAAAGCAAGCTGAAATCCAATATCGGACTGCAGGCGATCCGGAACGGGGAGGAGGGGTATTTTCCTCTTCTTGATGCGGGCTGCAACTGGTACGAGGCGCAGCACACGGAGGACTTTATCCTGGAGGGGACCAATGAGCTGCAGCTCATCATGATGCCGCTGTCCGGCGGAAGGGCCTCCCGCTATACCATCCGGCTGGACGAGCTGCCCGTGCGCGAGGACCGCATGACGAGGATCCGGCTCAGCCTGTCCTTAAAGACGGCCGGACAGCTCCAGGTCCGGATCAGGGACCTCGGCTTCGGAGAAATATTCCCGGCGAGCGGACTGCGCTGGGAGAAGGGGATCAGCCTATGAGCAGAGTTTTTGCGGCGGCCGGCGCGCTGGCCCGCACGCCTTACTATATGGAAAAGCTGGACCGGAATATCTATTCCGTGGAGGAGCTCAGCTATTCCCTGATGCAGAGTGCAAGATATCTGGACGAGAGCATCATGGATCCGGCGCTGGTGGAGTGGCTGGAGACCGAGTGCAATGTTCCGGAGCTGACGAAGGAGCTGTCCGCGTATCTCGGACAGGACAGGCTCCTCACGGATTTTGTGACGGCGATCCTTCGGTTCACGGGCTATGCGACCAGGGAGCAGGAGGAGGAGACACGCCAGGTCGTGGAGATCGGCGGCGCGCTTGAGCCCCTCCAGAAAAGCATCTCGGAGGCGGATTATCTCGCGGATAACCGGCACACCTACCAGGCGATCGCCGCATATGACGCCGTGCTCCGCGCGCATCCGAACCTGGAAAAAAAGATGCGCGCTGTCCTGGAGAGAAAAAAGGGCGTCCTGTATACAAGGGTTTTCCGTTTCGTGCAGGCGTCCGATTCGTTCCTGCGCGCCTATGAGCTGACCGGTGATCCGGAGAGCTATCTCTATTATCTTGCGGCTGTCAGGCTCTCGCTTTCGGATGACGAATATGTCTCGTTTATCGCGGAGCACCCGGAGGCCTATGAGTATTCGATGACGCTGGAGGAGCGTATGCGCGAGGCGGAGAGAGCCTACCGGAGCGAAGGCGGGGAAAGCCGCATCGGCAAGCTGTCCGGCTATTATGAGAAAGGCCAGATGACGGGCTTCGAGCTGGAACTGACGCATCTGGTAAAGGATCTGAAAAATGACTACCGCAGACAGAACTCGATATGAGTCCCCGCTGTCCGGCCGCTATGCGAGCAGCCGGATGCAGTACATCTTTTCGCCGCAGAAGAAGTTCTCGACCTGGAGAAGGCTGTGGGTCGCGCTCGCGGAGGCGGAAATGGAACTGGGCCTGCCCATCACAAAGGAGCAGATCGACAGCCTTCGCGCGCATGTCGACGACATCAACTTTGAGGCGGCGGCCGAGCGGGAGAAAATCGTCCGCCACGATGTGATGAGTCACGTCTACGCCTATGGACTGCAGTGCCCGGAAGCGGCGGGAATCCTGCACCTGGGCGCGACGAGCTGCTATGTCGGGGACAATACGGACCTGATCCAGATGCGGGAGGCGCTTTATCTCCTGCGCGGAAAGCTCCTCACCGTGGTTGCGCAGCTGACGGATTTTGCGGAGACGTACCGTGCGCTTCCGACGCTGGGCTTTACGCATCTGCAGCCGGCCCAGCCGACGACGGTCGGAAAACGCGCCACTTTGTGGATCCAGGATTTCCTCATGGACCTCGAGGAGCTGGACCACAGGGCGGGAGAGATAAAGCTTTTGGGGAGCAAGGGGACGACCGGAACCCAGGCCTCCTTCCTGGAGCTGTTTGACGGCGATATGGAAAAGGTGGACCGGCTGGATCAGCTGATCGCCGGGAAAATGGGATTCGATGCATGCTACGCAGTCTCGGGGCAGACCTATTCCCGCAAGGTCGATGCGTTCGTGCTGAATGTACTGGCGGGGATCGCCGCCAGCGCCATGAAGATGGCGACGGACCTGCGCATCCTGCAGCATCTGAAGGAGGTGGAGGAGCCGTTCGAAAAGGATCAGATCGGATCCTCGGCCATGGCGTACAAGCGCAACCCCATGCGGTGTGAGCGCATCTGCGGCCTTGCGCGCTTCGTGATGACGGACGCGCTGGGACCCTCGTTCACGGCCGGGACGCAGTGGATGGAACGGACGCTGGATGATTCCGCGAACCGGCGCCTCACAATCCCGGATGCATTCCTGACGACAGACGGGATTCTTGACCTGTGCATCAACGTGACGGACCATCTGACGGTTTACCCGAAGGTGATCGAAAAGCACCTTCGCGAGGAATTGCCTTTCATGGCGACGGAGAACCTCCTGATGGACGCGGTCCGTGCGGGCGGCGACCGGCAGGTGCTGCACGAGAAGATCCGGCGCCTGTCTATGGAGCAGGGCCGCCGCGTGAAGGAGGAGGGCCTTCCCAACCGGCTTCTCGAGGCGCTTTCAGCCGATCCTGACTTTCCGCTGGACGAGGCAGATATCCAGAAGGTCATGGACCCGTCGCTCTATACCGGGTGCGCAGCGCACCAGGTGGAGCGTTTCCTTGCGGAGCATGTGCGGCCTGTTCTTGAAGCAAACAAAGAATCACTCTGCAGCGGCGACGAGATCAAAGTCTGAGCGCCGGTCTGCAGCATTTTCAGAATAAACAGAAGGGAGGACACAATGGTCAAGGCGGTTGTCGGCGCGAACTGGGGCGACGAAGGGAAAGGGAAGATCACGGATATGCTGGCGGATGAAGCCGATGTCGTGATCCGCTTTCAGGGCGGAGCGAACGCGGGACACACCATCGTGAACCGCTACGGCAAATTTGCGCTGCATACTCTGCCGTCCGGCGTGTTTCATCCGCACGTGACGAACATCATCGGGAACGGCGTGGCGCTGAATATCCCGAAGGTGTGCGAAGAGCTTTCGGACATCGAAAGCAAGGGCGTTCCCGCGCCGCAGCTTTTGGTATCCGACAGATGCCAGATCGTAATGCCCTACCACATTCTGCAGGATGCCTGCGAGGAGGAGCGCCTGGGCGGCCATTCCTTCGGCTCGACGAAATCCGGGATCGCTCCGTTCTATGCGGACAAGTACGCAAAGATCGGCTTCCAGGTGAGCGAGCTGTTTGCGGACGACGCTTATCTTCTGGAGAAGATCGGAATGATCTGTGCGCGCAAGAACGCGCTGCTTACGCATCTGTACCACAGGGAGCCGCTCCGGGAGGAAGAGATCCTTCAGACGCTTCATGAATACAGGGACATGATAAAACCTTATGTCGCCGACACGGGCCTGTTTCTGGACCGCGCTGTCAGGGAGAACAGGACGATCCTTTTGGAGGGACAGCTCGGAACGCTCAAGGACCCGGATCACGGCATCTATCCGATGGTCACGTCGTCTTCGACGCTCGCCGCATTCGGCGCGATCGGCGCCGGGATCCCGCCCTATGAGATCCGGCAGATCATTGTGGTGAACAAGGCATACTCCTCCGCGGTGGGTGCGGGGGAATTTGTCTCGGAGATCTTCGGCGACGAGGCACAGGAGCTTCGCGACCGCGGAGGGGACGGCGGCGAGTACGGCGCGACGACGGGAAGACCGCGGCGCGTGGGCTGGTATGACTGCGTGGCATCCCGGTACGGCGTCAGGATGCAGGGCGCAACGGACGTGGCGCTCACGGTGCTGGACGTGCTCGGGTATCTCGACGAGATCCCTGTCTGCACGGCGTACGAGATCGACGGAAAACAGGTCACGGAGTTCCCGGTGACGCATCTGCTCGCAAAGGCAAAACCCGTGTACACAATGCTGCCCGGATGGAAGTGCGACATCCGCGGGATCCGAAAGTATGATGATCTCCCGAAGGCCTGCAGAGACTATGTGGAGTTTATTGAGAAGCAGCTCGGGTATCCCGTTACAATGGTCTCCAACGGTCCCGCGCGCGAGGACATCATATACAGATAAGAAGAGGATAAAACATGATAAAGACAGTGATTTTTGACATCGGCGGCGTGCTGACGGTCTATGACGAGAGAGGCTATTACAGGAGCTTCGGGTATGATGAGGAAATGGTGGAGCGCCTTTACAATGCCACGATGGGTTCCGGCCACTGGTTCGAGTTCGATCTGGGGAACCTGACGAGCGAGCAGATCCTTGATATCTTCAAGAAGAAGGATCCGGAGATCGCGGAGGACATCGACCGGTGTCTCTCGGACATCACGCACCTCGTGCAGCGCAAGGACACGGCGATCCCGTGGATCCGGAAGGTGAAGGAGAGCGGGCGAAAGGTCCTGGTCCTGTCGAATTTTTCACGTCAGGCGTTCATCGAGTGCGCGGATGCGCTCGACTTTTTGCCGGAGACGGACGGAGGAATTCTTTCCTTCCGGGAACATGTGGTCAAGCCAATGAGCGAGATCTATTCCCTGCTGATCGGAAGGTACAACCTGAAGCCGCAGGAGTGTGTGTTCATCGACGACATGCCCGGAAACCTCGAGGCGGCCTCGAAGTTCGGCATTCACACGATTCTTTACCGCACGCAGGAGCAGGCGGAGAAGGAGCTGGATGCGCTGCTTACGGGCGGCGGTTCAGAAAATGAATGACCAGATAGGCGAGCACCGGGACGACGACCGTCATGATGAGGCACAGGCGGAACAGTGAGCCTTTGCCGGGCGCGGAGAATATGGCCGCGATGAGTGTCGCGACATAGAGACCGACGAGCAGGACGATCGCGCAGGCGGCGATCACACGTTTTAGATTCCATTTCGAATTCATATCAACAGTATATAGTTTCGCAAAAAGAATGTCGACATCTTCGGCATGGAAAGAGAGCGGGAAGCTGATGACAACGACGCCGGTATCCTCCGGGATTCTGGGGGCTGTCTTAATCCTCGCAGCGGCGTGGATCCTATATCTGGCGCTGGAAGCGGCGCTCCTTCGGCGCGCGCGCGGAAAGCTCCGCCATGTCGTCCATGTGAACGGGACCAGGGGGAAGTCTTCGGTCAGCCGCATGATTGCAGCGGGGTTGTCCGCGGGAGGCATCAGGACCTTCTGCAAGACGACGGGGACGGATCCGATGACGATCGATACTGCGGGGCATGAAGCGCTCATAAAGCGGCGCGGTCCCGCCAACATAAGGGAGCAGATCCGCATCCTCAGGCAGGCGGCCGCGGAGGGGGCGGAGGTCTTTGTGGTGGAGTGCATGGCGGTGGATCCTGCGCTGCAGCGCGCCGCGCAGCACATGATCCTGCGGGCGGATATCGGCGTGATCACGAATGTCCGCCGCGACCACACCGACGTCATGGGGGACACACTCCCGGAGATCGCGGAGGCGCTGTGCAGCACCGTTCCCGACGGGGGAATCCTGTTTACCGCGGAGAAGGAACAGCTCCCCATCCTGCAGGGGGCCTGCGACGCGAGCGGTACGAAGCTTGTATGTGCGGAACCGGACGAAGCGCTCCCGACGTTCGACTTCCCGGATAACATTGCGCTTTCGCTTGCCGTCTGCAGCCATCTGGGCGTGCCCCGCGACAAGGCGCTCGAAGGCATGAAGAACTATCTTCGCGATCCCTATGTGCTCAGCGTCCGGAAGCGGGGATGCATGCTCTTTGTCAACGCGTTTTCCGCAAACGACATCCAGTCTGTCCGCATGATCCACGACATGATGCTCAGCCGGGAGATCTTTGCCGGCGGCGAATGGATCCTTGTCATCAACAACCGGCCGGACCGCGGCAGCAGGACGGAGGATATGCTGACATTCTGCAGGACGGTGCAACCCATCCCGGAGAAGATCTTTCTACTGGGAGCTGCGAGAGGTTACATGGAGCGGGGGATCCGGCGGTCACTTGCGCATACGCAGGTGCGGGCATTTGGGGATGCGAAGACGCTCTGCGAGGCGCTTGGCGAAGAGGAGCGCGGCTGCGCGGACCGCGGGAAAACACTGTGCGTCTTTGCGACGGGAAACATTGCGGGCTGCGCCAGGGAAGTGCTGCAGCTGATCGGGACGGAGGGAGAGAGCATTGTATAAGCTGATCATCCTGTTGAGTGCGCTCATCAGCATTCTGTATACAGAGCTTACGGGACTTTCCACGGGACTCATTGTACCGGGCTATCTGGTGCTGCAGCTCGCGTATCCGCAGCGCATCCTTTATACCATTCTTGTCGCGGCGGCGGCATCGCTTGTCCTTAAATGGACGTCCGGATTTCTGGTGCTGTACGGGAGGCGGCGCTTTGTATTCCTGATGGTCGTCACGCTGCTTCTGGATATGGTCCTTGCAAAGACGGGCCTTGTGCCGGGGAGCGCCGATCTTATCGGGATCCTTGTGCCCGGTCTGATCGCAAGGGATTTTGACAGGCAGGGCTACGCGGACGGACTCATCAGCCTGTTTGTTGTGACAGGTCTTCTTGCGGCGCTTCTTCTGGCGCTGGGATATCCGCTCCTGAGGGCGTGACGAGGCGGACACATGATCGGAAGGAAAATGGCTGAAGGAAGAAAATACCGTATTGCGGCAATGCTGGTGCTGATCGCTGCGATCGCGCTCTCCGTGTTTTCGGCTCACCAGGAAAAGAGCGCGGACTACGAGCTGCGTGTGCAGGCGGCGACGAAGATGCAGGCATGCATGGACAGCATCCGCAGTGAAAAAGAAAGAAGGGGGCTGTCCGTCATACCGGAGGACAGGTTCGGCACCGGTATGCTTGGAGAAGAGTTTACGGGCATCACGACGACGGTCGGCGCGCTGGAAGCAAAGCGCACGACGGCAAACCCGGATATGGCGGCCTTTATGATCGAAATGCTGACGGAGGCGGGAATCGAGGCCGGCGATTATGTCGCGGCAGGCTTTTCAGGCTCTTTTCCCTGCATGAACCTTGCGCTGATCTGCGCCTGCGAGACAATGGACGTTCGCCTCACCTATATCGCGTCCGCCGGCTCCTCCATGTACGGCGCAAACCAGCCGGAGATGACCTTTCCGGATATGGTTCTCCATCTTCTGGAGGAGGGACTGATCAGGACCGCGCCGGCGGCTTTTTCCATGGGCGGCGATTTCGATGTCGGCGAAGAAATGCTGCCGGAGCTGCGGGACGAGGTCTACGCGCGCCTTGACGCGAGCGGTTTTAAGGTCCTGCGGATCCGGGATTTTGCGGAGAACATAGCGGCGCGCAGGCGGATCTACGAGACGGGGCGGATGCCGGACCTGTTTGCCGGGATCGGCGGCAACATCTCCACACTCGGTCTTCGGGAGGATACGCTGAAGGCCGGCGTCGTTCCCGCGGGCACGGTCGCTGCATCCGACGAAAAGAGCGGGCTTATGGAGATCTACAGTGCGGCTGGGATCCCGGTGCTGCACGTCCTGAACATCAAGCAGCTGACGGCGGATTACGGGCTTGCGTTTGACCCGCCCGCCCTCACGCCGATCGGCGAGGGCAGCATCTATCACCGGACGGCAGTTCCGCGCATGCCGGGTCTCATCGCGTCGGCCGCTGCGATCGCGCTTCTTTTTGCGGGAAGGATCCGCGAAAAGAAACGAGCTGCCGCAGCGGCGCTTTCTGTTTTGATTCCGGTGCTTGCGGCTGCATTTCTTCTTCCTGCCTGCCCGGTGTCTGCGGCGGCAAAGGAGGCGGAAGTTTACCGGCTCCTTGAAGGGACGGAGGAAGAGATCACCGTGACCTGCATCCGGGGCAGGGAAGACGGAAAAAAGGTTTATCTTGTCGGCGGCATCCACGGTGATGAGATCGCAGGCTGGATCGCGGCCGGTTACCTGAGGCAGGAGAGCTTTGACATCGGCACGGTGTATATCGCTGCGCCGATCAATGCCTACGGCGCTGCGAACTGCCGGCGGAAGACGCGATCGGACAGAGATATCAACAGAAACTTCCCGGGGGATCCGGGCGGGACAGACGCGGAGCGGATCGCAGCGGCGGTGTTTGCGGACATTGCGGACAAGGAGCCGGATATCCTGATCGACCTTCACGAGGCGCACAACCGGGTGGTCGAAAATATGGGAACGCTCTCGGATGACCTGCATGACGCGCTGATCTTCGAGGACCTCACCCTCTTCGGCGACCTGGCGCTCGATGTCGTACTCGATGTGGAGAGCGGCGATGAACAGGCGGGACTCTCCGCCTGGGACGGTATCAGCATTTACGGCGCGCCCCCGGCCGGCAGCATAAACCGCACGGTGACGCAGAGCCTTATGATCCCGTCCGTCACGGTGGAGACGGACAGGACAAAGCCGCTCAGCATCCGCGTCCGGCAGCACCTGCAGATGGTGCATTACATCCTGCGCAGTCTGGAGAAGAGCGGGACGGGGGATCAGAGATGAAGGGGACCATCGTCGTAAACAAAAGGGAGATGCTCGTAGGCCTTGCCGCGCTTGCCGTGACGTTCCTGATGCCGAGCTTCTTCAACATCCAGACATTCGGGGTGTATTCCTCTCTCGCGGACGGAAGTCCCGTGCGGGAGACCGATCTTCTGAATGCGGCGCTGCGGCTCGTGTCGCTCAACGCGGTGCGCGCGCTGCCGCACTACGTCGGAACCTTTTTCGTCAGTGAATCCGTCGAGTTCCGCATTTCCGGAAAGCTCCGCGGTTTCCTGAATGCGGCGCTCGCATTGGTGATTCTCCGCATCATTTATTACGCGATCGAGAAGATCTACGGCATCCGCTACGATTTCGGAATTCCGGCGCTTCTCGTGTCGTTGTTCGTCATTCTCTTCAGCCGGCTCAACTTCCGCTATATATCCAGGGCAAAGAAGGCTGTCCTGGTGGCGCTTGTCCTCACGGCGATGCAGTTTATGGATATCATGCCGGTCATGTCGCAGTTTCCCGTCGGACGCGGCGAGACGTCGATGCTGATCAAGGAGCTGGCGGGGATTCTGGAATGCGAGAGCCTGATGAATATCACGGGCGCCGCGGGCATGGCCCTGTTCCTGACCTTTTCCGTATTTGTGCTGCTGCAGCTGCGGGAAGAAAATGTGCTTCACCAGCTCGCGGATCTCAAGGAGCGGAACCAGGAGATACAGACCCGCGCGCAGATCCTGGAGATGCAGAACAGGACGAACCGCGAGATCCAGTACCTGGTGCACGACCTAAAATCCCCGCTCACCGCCGTGCAGACCATGGTCGGGCTGATCAAGATGGAACACGGGATGGAGCAGCGGGAGAAGGATCTCGACTATCTGGACCACATGGAGCAGGCGGTCGAAAACATGAGCTCGATGATTTCCGAGATTCTCTATCCGGACCGGCGGGCCGCGCTGACGACGAAGGCGATCCTGGACATCGTGCTGGCACAGGTGTCCGTCACCGAATATGTGCAGTTTGTCGAGGTGGATAACACTTGCCCCGACGCGGTCATCAGCGTGAACAGGATCCAGTTCGCGAGAGCGCTGGTAAACCTTCTGCAGAATGCCGCAAAAGCGATCCCCGAAGGACAGGAGCCGCACATCAGGGTGCGGGTGACGCGTGAGAGGAAGGGCGATGACCACTCCGCACAGGAGCAGGTCGTTTTCAGAATTGCGGACAACGGGAAAGGGATCCCGAAGGCAAAAAGAGAGCGCATCTGGGAGAGGGGCGCATCGGAATGGGGAAGCAGCGGACTGGGACTGGCATTTGTAAAAAAGGTCGTCGAGACATCCGGCGGACAGATCCTTCTGGATTCCTGCGAGGGAAAAGGAACGACTTTTACGATTTTTATTCCGTGGGATACTGCAATGCCTGAAGGAATGGTAAAATAGAATATAAGGCAGCAGTACTTCCGGGAGAGTGAGGAATGACCAGAGAGACAGTGATCCTGACAATCGATGATGACCGGCAGATCCGTTTCGCGCTCGATGCGCTGTTCCGTCTGCAGGGGTGGAGTTCCTTTTCCGCAGGAGGCGTGGAAGAGGGGATCGAACTGTTCAGGGAAAAAAAGCCCGACATCATCCTGATCGATTACCACATGCCTCACATCAACGGCGTCGAGGGCGTCAGGATGCTGCGCGCGCTCAGCCCAAAGATTCCGATTATTGTCTTCACGATCGATGAGAGTCAGGATGTCGCGGACGCGTTTCTCGACGCCGGCGCAAGTGACTTTGCGCTGAAGCCGATCAAGGCGCCGGACATCGTCAGCAGGATCCGGCTGCATCTGCGGCTGCTTGAGAGTGAGCAGCTCCTTACCCCGCTTGAAAAGGGCATCTCACAGAACACCTATGATCTTTTGCTCAATTATATGAAGAGCCGGGAAGATTACCAGACGGTCAACGAGATCGCGGACGGGATCGGAATCGCGCATCAGACGGTGTACCGCTATCTTCAGTACATGCTGCGGGAGGATATCGCGCAGCAGCTCAATTCCTACGGAAAGGTCGGCCGGCCGAAGCAGCTCTACCGCCTGAAAAAAACATAAGAAAACTCCCCGTCTGTATTTGGGGTGTAAATATGTGTACAATAAACATGTAGTTGCAGCATTTTCAAAAAAGGAGGGAAACGTATGAAGAAGTGGTTATCAGTCATGCTGGCAGCCATCATGGCAATGTCACTGGCAGCCTGCGCAGCAGCTCCGGCGGCACCTGCAGCTCCTGCAGCTCCGGCGGCACCTGCTGCCGAAGCGTCTGCGGAAGCACCCGCTCCTGCGCCTGAGGCATCGGCGGAAGAGGCAGCTCCTGCAGAAGAAGCAAAGGCGGAAGAGGCTCCCGTTGAGGAGGCAAAGGCAGAGGAAGCTCCCGCGGAAGAGGCGGCAGCCGAGGAAGAGGTATGGCTTCCTTACGGCGAAGACCTGCAGCCTATCCGCACGGACCGCGACGCGACAGGCACGAAGGGTGCGGTGGCATCTTCCAGCTGGTACGCATCCAAGGCCGGCCTCGATATTCTCAAGGCAGGCGGCAACGCTGTTGACGCGGCGATCGCAACATCCTACACGCTGGGCGTTGCGGAGCCCTACACCTCCGGCCTGGGCGGCGGCGGCTTCATGATCATCTATGATGCCAAGACGAAGGATGTCACGGTCATCGATTACCGTGAGATCGCGCCTGCAAATGCGACACCCGAGATGTGGCTGGACG
>CACZQP010000003.1 GCA_902783385.1 uncultured Lachnospiraceae bacterium
ACGCCCCGGATTTATCCGGGGCGTTTGTTTTGCGCGATACGGCCAATGTACATCGAAGCGGCTCTGCCGCGAGATGTGCGCATCGCGCAGGATGGGCGGCAGAGCCTGCCCATCCGATCAGTCGAGCCATTCCGGGCCGAACGAGTAGGGCAGGAGTTTTTCGAGGGTTACAGTTCGGTATTCGTCGGCGGTCTTGACCAGGATGATCTGAAATGCCTTCGGATCCGTAAACTCCCTGAGCGCCTGGCGGCAGATGCCGCACGGCGATGCATATTCCTCCGCGTCCTCGCCGGATTTTCCGGCGGCGATCGCAATGGCGCGGAAGGACCGGTGTCCCTCTGCGACGGCATGGAACAGTGCGTTTCGCTCCGCACAGCAGGTCGCGCCGTAGCTCGCGTTTTCCACGTTGCAGCCGGTGATGACGGTGCCGTCCGCAGAAAGGAGCGCAGCCCCTACCGTGTATTCGGAGTAAGGCGCATACGCTGCCTTGCGGGCATCTATCGCGGCGCGGATGAGACGCCGGGTCACCGTATTGGAGAGCGGGCGCATTTTGTTCGTTTTTCCTGTGGCTGCCGCCTTTGCTTTATGGTCTGTCTTCTGTGTCATGGAAACTCCTTTGTCGGAATGTGCCTCTTATCAGGGTGTGCGTTTATTACTATTGTAGCATAGGAAAACGTGCGAACCTCCTGTTGCTTTTTGTCTTTTCTTATGATAGAGTAACTACGGTTATGGTAGTGGAAAGTGGACTCGCGAGTCCACTTTTGTTTATGTAACGGCATCTGCGCGGGCAGACGCCTCGGGGAAGCAGGTATGGCTGGAGCAAAAACACGGATTGAGGAGCGGACGGAAGCGCTGGCGGAACCGATCGCAAAGGAAAACGGCGCGTTCATCTACGACGTCGAGTATGCGAAAAATGCCGGCGACTGGAACCTCAGCGTCTACATCGACAAAGAGGGCGGCGTCACGATCAATGACTGTGAAGCGGTGAGCCGCGCCTTATCGGATGCGCTGGATGCGGAGGATTTTATTCCGGACGCCTATACTTTGATCGTATCGAGCCCGGGGCTTGGCAGGAAGCTGACGAAGGACAGGCACCTTGCCGCAAGCATCGGCGAGCCGGTGGAGCTGAAGGGCTACAAAGATATCGGTGGCAAGGGCGTGAAAGAGATCGCCGGGATCCTCCGGGCGTTCGATAAGGAGACTGTGACGATCGAGACGGAAGAAGAGCCGAAGATGTTGATCCTTAAGCGGGAGGACATCGCGGTAATCCGCCTGCAGCTGATTTTGTAAGCTATTGCTTTTGTAAATCTTCTGAAATGGTTTACTCGATTGCTTTTTGTGAAGGAAGGAGAAAGGGACAGACGATGAACACAGAACTCAAGGCGGCAATGGAAGCGCTGGAAAAGGAAAAGAATATCAGCGCGGATACTTTATTCGACGCGATCGAGAACGCGCTGATGAATGCCTGCCGCAGCAGCTTCGGCAAAGCTGAGAATGTGAAAGTGGTCATGGACCGCGAGACCTGTGAATACAGTCTCTACGCGGAGAAGGAGGTCGTTCCGGAGCAGGACGATGTGATGGACAAGGCGACGGAGATCGCACTTTCCGATGCACAGCGGATCGATCCGGAGGCGCAGGTCGGCGGGACCGTCAAGGTCGACATCGACAGCCAGTCCTTCGGCCGCATTGCGACGCAGACCGCAAAGAACGTGATTCTTCAGAAGATCCGTGAAGAAGAAAGGAACATCGTCTACGATTATTTCTCCGATAAGCAGCAGCATGTTGTCACCGGTGTCGTACAGCGGAGCGTGGGACGCAACATCAGCATCAACCTGGGCAAGGCAGACGGTCTGCTCGGGGAGAAGGAACAGGTGCCGGGCGAGTACCTGCGGCACAATGACCGCGTGAAGGTCTATGTCCTCGAGGTGCGCAACACGCCGCGCGGACCGCGCATCTTCGTCAGCCGCACACACCCGGAGCTGGTGAAGTGCCTGTTTGAGGAAGAGGTTTCGGAGATCCGGGAGGGCGTCGTCGAAATCCGCAGCATCGCGCGCGAGGCGGGAAGCCGCACGAAGATCGCGGTGTGGTCGAATGACGGCAATGTGGATCCGGTCGGCGCATGCGTCGGTCTCAACGGCACGCGCGTCAACAACATCGTGGAGGAGCTGCGAGGCGAGAAGATCGATATCGTCAACTGGGACGAAAATCCCGGAAACTTCATCCAGAATGCGCTGTCTCCCGCAAAGATCGTCGCGGTGTTCGCGGATCCGGAGGAGAAGAGCGCAAAGGTCGTCGTGCCGGATTACCAGCTGTCCCTCGCGATCGGCAAGGAGGGTCAGAACGCGCGCCTTGCGGCAAAGCTGACGGGCTATAAGATCGACATCAAGAGCGAGACGCAGGCGAAGGATGCGCCCGGCTTCCGCTATGAGGATTATCTGGATGCCGACGATTACCAGGATACCGAGGAGATCCCGGATACGGTCGAGATCTTCGTGGACGAGAACGGGAATTATGTCGATGCAGACGGAAACCCCGTGAATATTGAAGACTACCTGCAGGACGGTGCGGAGATCGTCGAGGAAGAGGTTCCGGACGAGACCGCTGAGCCGGCGCCGGAGCAGGAGGCCTCTGCGGAGGAAGCCGCAGCAGAATGAAGAGTGTTCCGCAGAGACAGTGCATAGGATGCGGTGCGCGCAGGGACAAGGGAGAGCTTGTCCGGATCGTGGCGGGGGAAGACAAAATGCCGGTCATCGATCCCACGGGAAAACTCCCGGGGCGCGGCGCTTATCTTTGCCGCAGTGTGTCCTGTCTTGCGAAGGCGCAGAAAAAGAATGCCCTGACAAGGGCATTGAAGCAGACGATCCCGCAGGCGGCGTATGAGGCGCTCTCCGCCGAAATCGCGATACAGGAGGTCTGCAAAGCCGCAGAAGGCGGTGCCGCAAAGTGAACGGCGAGAAGGTCCTTCACATGCTCGGACTTGCGAAACGCGCGGGCTATGTAAAGAGCGGGAGCTTCCTCTCGGAGAAGGCCATCGTTTCCGGCAGGGCAAAGCTCTTCCTTGCGCCGGAGGGGAATCTCTCTCGGACGGTACAGGAAGTTTTCGACAGGGCAAAAAGAGCGGGGATCCCCTGCATCGCGTGCGGAACAAAAGAGAGCATCGGCAAGGCGCTCGGGGAAGCGGAGCGCTCCTGTGCAGTCATTACGGACGAAGGATTTGCATCTGCGATCCGGAAGATCGCGGATCAGGAATAAACGGATAATTGCAGGCATGCAGAAAGAAGGTTTCATGGCAAAGACAAAGATCAGCGAATTGGAAAAGATGTACGGCGTCGATCGCAAAGTACTCATCGGTTTCCTGAATGAGAACGGAATCGAAGCCAAGACAGCCAACAGCAGCGTGGAGGACGATGCTGTGAAGCTTGTCGCGTCCAGATTCGGCGCGCAGAAAAAGCCCGCTGAGAAAAAGGCAGAGCCGGAAAAGGAGGCAGCTGCCGCACCGGAAGCCGCAAAGCCTGCAGAAAAAGCGGCCGTGAAGCCGGTGGTCAAAAAGCGCAAGATCATCATTGTGACGAACAATGATGTGGACCGCAGAGGCGGGGCGCAGCGCCGGCCGAGCCGGACCGAGATCACGCAGGGGAGAGACAACCGCGGAAGGATGGAGGCGCAGAAAGCCTATCGTCCGATCAAGCCGACGACGGTACCTTCCCGCATGGAGGTAGACTATCACAAGCCGGAGCCCGTGCAGCCGAAGCCGCAGCCGGCACCCGCACCGGCGCCGGAGACTGTAAAGACAGCGCCTGCAGAACAAGCGCAGACAGCGGCGCCGGAAATTGCACCCAAGACTCCCGAGCAGGCGGCTGCCCCGGCAGCTCCCGCTCCTGCAGCAGCGCCCAAGGCAGCACCCGAAGCAAAGACGGAGCGCCCGGCTCAGCAGCCGCAGGTCCAGGTCACCCTGCGAAGAGATGCCGGAAGAGGCCAGGGTCAGGGCCAGCGTCCTGCCCAGAGGGGTCCCGCATCGCAGCAGCGCCCCGGACAGGGCGGTCCCGGCCGCGGGTTTGGCGGACCGGGGAGAGGCCCGGCATCACAGGACAGAAACCGTCCGGGTGCCGGTGACACAGGCCGCGGCGGAAGACGCGGAGATTTCCAGCAGAATGCGCCCGGCCGCGGCGGAGACAATGCCGGCGGCAATAAGAGAAAAGGACCCCAGGACAAGGATAAGCGCAGGAAAGACCAGCCGTTTAACGAGGAAAACGATCGCAGGGGCAAGAACCGGCCGGGACGCTTTATCAAGCCGGAAAAGAAACCCGAAGAGAAGGTCGAAGAGCAGATCAAGGTCATTTCCGTGCCTGAGAAGCTGACGATCCGCGAGCTTGCGGAGAAGATGCGCATGCAGCCCGCGGAGATCATCAAGAAGCTGTTCCTGCAGGGACAGGTGATGACGGTCAACAGTGAGCTGACTTATGAAGAGGCGGAGGCGATCGCGCTCGAGTACGAGATCCTCTGCGAGAAGGAGGAAAAGGTCGACGTCATCGAGGAACTCCTTCGCGAGGAGGAGGACGCGCCGGAAGACATGACGGAGCGTGCGCCGGTCATCTGTGTCATGGGACACGTCGATCACGGCAAGACATCGCTCCTTGACAAGATCCGCTCCACGAGCGTCACGGACAAGGAGGCAGGCGGCATCACGCAGCATATCGGCGCCTACACCGTCTCCGTAGGCGGCCGCTCGATCACCTTCCTGGATACGCCGGGACACGAGGCGTTCACCGCCATGCGTATGCGCGGCGCGAGCTCCACGGATATCGCGGTTCTTGTTGTTGCGGCGGATGACGGCGTCATGCCCCAGACGGTCGAGGCAATCAACCACGCAAAAGCGGCAGGCGTCGAGATCATCGTCGCGGTAAACAAGATCGACAAGCCCGACGCAAACGTCAACCGCGTCAAGCAGGAGATGACGGAGTACGGTCTCGTCTCCACAGACTTCGGCGGAACGACGGAATTTGTTCCCGTGTCGGCAAAGACCGGCGAGGGCATCGAGGACCTGCTCGAGACAATCCTTCTGACGGCGGACATCCTGGAGCTGAAGGCCAACGCAAAGCGCAACGCAAGAGGCCTGGTTCTGGAGGCCAAGCTCGACAAGGGCAGAGGTCCGGTCGCGAACGTGCTGATCCAGAAGGGCACGCTCCATGTCGGCGATTATATTTCGGCGGGCGAGGGCTTCGGCAGAGTCCGCGCCATGGTGGACGACAAGGGCAGAAGGGTCAAAGAGGCAAAGCCTTCGCAGCCGGTCGAGGTCCTTGGTCTTTCGGATGTGCCGGGCGCAGGCGAGACGATCGTCGCACATGATGACGAGAAGACCGCCCGCTCCTATGCGATGACATACAAGACGCAGCACAAGGCGGACCTGATCGAGGAGACCAGGATGCGCATGAGCCTGGACGATCTGTTCAACCAGATGAAGGAAGGAAACCTCAAGGAATTCAACCTGATTCTGAAGGCGGACGTGCAGGGAAGCGCAGAGGCCTTAAAGCAGAGTCTCTTGAAGCTTTCCAACGAGGAGGTCGTCGTCAAGGTGATTCACGCCGGCGTCGGCGCGATCAACGAGTCCGACGTGACGCTTGCTTCCGCTTCGAACGCGGTCATCATCGGCTTCAATGTGACGCCGGATGCGCTCGCAAAGGCGATGGCGGACAGGGAGAAGGTCGACATCAGACTCTATAAGGTGATCTATCAGGCGATCGACGATGTGGAGGCGGCGTTAAAGGGCATGCTCGCGCCTGTCTACGAGGAGAAGATCATCGGCCATGCAGAGGTGCGCCAGATCTTCAAGGCATCCGCGGTCGGCAATATTGCCGGATCCTATGTCACGGACGGGATCTTCCGGCGCGATTGCAAGATCCGGATCCGCCGCGGGGAGGAGCAGATCTACGAGGGTGCGCTCGCTTCCTTAAAGCGCTTCAAGGACGATGTGAAGGAAGTCAGGGAAGGCTACGAGTGCGGTCTCGTCTTTGAGGGATTTGACCAGATGCAGGTCGGCGACATCGCAGAGGCCTACGAGCTGGTAGAGGTCCCCAGAACATAAATATTTTTGACCGGTTCGGGCGGGGAACGCCCGGACAACAGGACAGGACGGAATGCGGAAGAACAGTGTAAAAAACAGAAGAATCAATGACGAGGTGCAGCGCGCCCTGTCGGAGATCATCAGAAGCGGAATGAAGGATCCGAGGATCAGCCCGCTGACCAGTGTCGTCGCGGTGGAAGTCGCGCCGGACTTAAAGACCTGCAAGGCGTGGGTGTCCGTCTACGGGACGCCCGAGGCGGGGAAGGACACGATCACGGGTCTTCGCAGCGCGGCAGGCTTTGTGAGGAGCGAGCTGGCGCGGCGCGTCAATCTGCGGAATACACCGGAGATCACATTCTATCTCGATGATTCCATTGCTTACGGCGTGGAAATGTCACGGCGCATCGACGAGGTGACAGCGGCAGACGATGCCGCGAGAGCGGCGCGCACCGAAGAGGGAACGGATGAAGATACTGTCTGAAGTGCTTGGAAGCAGGACGATCGCCATCAGCGGGCACGAGAAGCCGGACGGCGATGCGGTCGGCGCGTGCCTTGCGCTAGCGATGTATCTGGACAGGGCAATGTCCGGCGCGACAGGCGCACGCCCCCGGATCGACGTATATCTGGAGAATTTCCCGGAGAGCCTGAAAAAGAATATCCCAGGGCAGCAGTTCATCCGCGGAGAAACCGCGAAGGAAGACATCGCATATGATGCGTTCATCCTGCTGGATACCGGGAAGGGCCGGCTGGGCAAGGCTGAGAGACTCTATGACCTTGCGCGCAGGAGAATTAATATCGATCACCACATCTCAAATCCCGGCGACGGGGACGTCGCCTTCATTGATCCTGAAAGAAGCAGTACCTGCGAGCTCCTATATGAGACGATGGATCCGTCCTTTGTGGACAGGGATATCGCACAGGCTCTGTACGTCGGCATGGTGACGGACACCGGTGTTTTCCGGTACTCCAATACCTCCGGGAGGACGCTTCAGATCGCCGCCCTTCTTCTGGAGCACGGGTTTGATTTTTCCCGGGTCGTTCAGGAGGTCTTTTTCGAAAAGACCTATGTGCAGCAAAAGCTCATGGGACGGGCTCTGTCGGAAGCCGCACTCCGTCTTGACGGCAGGCTCATCACTAGCGTCATCGATTCCGCCGCAATGAAATCGCTCGGCGCGAGAAAGGAAGACATCGACGGGATCTCTTCGGAACTGATCCTGACAGAGGGCGTGGACTGCGCAGTCTTCATGCATGAGCAGAGCGCCGGTTTCTGGCGGCTTTCGCTCCGCTCCGGCGGAAAGGTCGACGTTGCCGCGATCGCGCAGGATTTTGACGGCGGCGGGCATGTCAGGGCATCCGGCTGCAGCTACAGCGGTGCGGACCCCGAGGGGATGCTGCGAATGGTGGAAGAGAAAGTGGCGCTGCAGCTTGGGATCGTATAACGGACTGATTATCATAAATAAGGAAGCCGGATTCACTTCGTCCGATGTTGTGGCAAAGCTCCGCGGCATCCTTCATATGAAAAAAATCGGACATACAGGAACGCTTGACCCGGATGCGGTCGGAGTGCTTCCTGTTTGTTTGGGAAACGGGACAAAACTGGTGCAGATGCTCATGGACCATGACAAGGTCTACGAAGCGGTCTGCCGCCTTGGCGTCCGGACAGATACGCAGGACATGAGCGGCACGGTCCTTAAGGAAATCCCGGACGATGAGGTCGCCCGGCGCCTTGCGGAACAGGCACAGGCGTCTGCGCTGTCGATTTTGGAGCTTCTTTCGCAGACCGCGGAGAAATTCACGGGCAGCATTCTGCAGACCGCTCCGATGTATTCGGCCGTAAAGGTCGGCGGAAAGCGCCTCTATGAAATCGCAAGAGAGGGGAAGACCATCGAGAGAGCGCCCCGCCCGGTGCAGGTGTTTTCGATCCGGATCACAGGGATCGACCTGCCGCGCTTTACGATGCAGGTGCACTGCGGGAAGGGGACCTATATCCGGACACTGTGCAGCGACATCGGCGATGCGCTCGGCACCGGCGGCGCTATGGAGCACCTTACACGGCTTCGCGTGGGGAGCTGCACCATCGATGAGGCGCACACGCTCGGGGAGATCGAAACCGTAATGAAGACGGATCCGGACGGGGTCCAAAAACTGATCCGGCCGACAGACAGCTTTTTTGCGGATGCGCCGGAGCTTATCGCGGATGGAGCGGCGCTCATACTTTTGAAAAACGGAAACAGGATTCCGGCTGCGCTGCTGCAGGATGTTCTTCCCGCAGAAGGGGCGGAACACTACAGAATGTACGATGCGGACAGACGTTTTTATGCCGTGTATGCAGCGGACCGCCGCAGCGGGGACCTGATACCGGAGAAGATGTTTATTTCATGAAGATCATAGAGAAGACGACAACATTTCAGACGGAGCTGCCGACGGCGGTCGGCATCGGAAAATTTGACGGCGCGCACCTGGGGCACCGGAAACTGTTCGATGCGCTGACGGCATATCGGGAAAAGATGCGCGGCCGGGGGCAGGAGCTGCTGACGGCGGTGTTTACGTTCGACCCATCTCCGGAGGCGTTTTTTTCGGGCGGCCGGGCAAAACAGCTCTTGACGCGGGAAGAGAAAAGAAAAGTCCTGGAAGCCTGCGGCATAGACCTGCTGGTGGAGTATCCGTTCAATGCAAAGACGGCCTCGGTCCCGCCGGAGGCGTTCATTTCGGAATATCTCGTGCGCATGCTGAAGGCCCGGTTTATCGCTGCCGGCGCGGATCTCTCCTTCGGAGACAAGGGGAAGGGAAACTTTGCGCTGCTTGCTGACCGCGCGAAACAGTACGGATATGAAGCGGCGGTCATAGACAAAGTGGAATATGAAGGAAGGGACATCAGCTCCACCTGGATCCGTGAGCTCATCGAGCAGGGGGAGATGGAAGAGGCGGCAAAGCGCCTCGGCCGGAACTACCTGATCAGCGGGGAGATCGTTCACGGACGACATCTCGGCAGCAGCCTCGGGTTTCCGACCATCAATATCCTTCCGCCGCCGGAGAAGTGCCTGCCCCCTTTTGG
Organism: uncultured Lachnospiraceae bacterium; assembly: GCA_902783385.1. Classification (GTDB taxonomy): domain Bacteria; phylum Bacillota; class Clostridia; order Lachnospirales; family Lachnospiraceae; genus CAG-791. Next base: position 9,117 of record CACZQP010000003.1, read on the forward strand.
CGTATACTATTCCCGCGTGACCATCGAGGGCGCAGGATACTGCGGAATCACGAATATCGGCGTGCGGCCGACGGTGGACGGCGGCGCGTCACAGGTGTCGGTCGAGACCTATCTGTACGACTGCTCCGGGGACCTTTACGGGAAGACGGCGGATGTGGAGATCCTCGCGTTCCGTCGCGCGGAGCAGAACTGGAAGGATACGGCGATGCTGCGCAGCGTCGTGCAGGCGGACCTGCAGGCCGGAAGAGACTATTTTGCAGGAACAAATAGATAAATGCAGGAAATCTTGCAAAAATGAATCAATCCAGCTCAAAAACAGACAAAGCATTGACAGCATACGCCGGTTTTAATATAATGTAACCCTAGCAGGCGTAATAATTGTGTAATATATTTTGAAGACTATGATGAAAAAGACACCGATGAAAAGAAGAAGAAACACCGGAAGGATCCGCGCCGCACTGTTCGTGCTGTTTGCCGCTTCGCTCGTTGGGCTGAAGGGTAGCAGCGCACTGACAAAGGCGGCCGAGGCGATCCCCGATGACGAAAAAGTCGGCGCACAGAAAAAGTATTCCTACGAGACGCTGACGGAGGACGACAAGAATATTCCGGCGGATGTCCTGAACCCGAACGGCATCATGTCGCTCTACGACTCGAACAAGAGCGAAAGTGACTATCTCGCGAAGGCGAAGGAGCAGGACGAGATCTTTTCGGAGTATTCCAATATCGGAATCGCGAACGTATCCGACACGCTGAATATCCGCAAGGAGCCGAACCAGAAGGGTTCCCTTGTGGGCAGGCTTCCATCCAATGCCGTCTGTGACATCGTCTCCGAAGAAGGGGAATGGTCTTATGTCACGTCAGGCGAGGTGGAGGGCTATGTGAAGTCGGAATATCTCGCGACGGGCGCGGACGCCAGACTTCTTGCGGAGAAGGCCATCCAGACAAAGGCGACGGTACATGTGCAGGACGGAAACCTCACGGTCCGCATGGACCCCGATGAAAACGGCGGAGTCCTGACGGCGGTTGCTGACGGCGAAGAGCTGGACGTGGAAGAGGCGCTCGGCAACTGGGTCAAGATCAACCTGGACAACAATATCGCCTATGTCAATGCGGACTATGTAACGGTGGAAAAGTATCTGCGCACGGCGATGTCGATCAGCGAGCTGATCTATGGCAGCGGCGTCTCCAGCATCCGCGGCGAGATCTGCAACTATGCGCAGCAGTTTATCGGTAATCCCTATGTATGGGGCGGCACGAGCCTGACGCGCGGCGCTGACTGCTCCGGCTTTGTACAGACGATCTACGCGACCTACGGCGTCTATCTGCCTCGTGTCGCGGCGGCGCAGGCAAATGCCGGCACGTCGATCAGCCTGGGCGATGCGCTGCCCGGCGACCTGGTGTTCTACTCGACGGGCGGGTATATCGACCACGTCGGCATCTACATCGGCAACGGCCAGATCGTCAACGCGGCGAGCGCAAGGAGCGGTATCTGCATCAAGGCGGTCGGCTACCGCACCGTTACCAGAGTGGTGCGCGTGCTCCCGGTCCTGTAGAGAATCGTCAGAGACTTTTCATGCTTTACAGAGCCGCGGACATGTGATAAAATTCAACATTGTCTGTGCCGATTGAAGGGCACGGAGCATCAATATACCGATACGCGGGGGACAGAGTCATCTCCGAAGGAAAGGTCTTCCCCTGGGTATCCGGCGTACACCCCGAGGGGGAGAAAAGGAGAAAACCATGATTTCCAAGGAAAAGAAGACAGAGCTGATCGGAGCATACGGCCGCAAAGAGGGCGACACCGGTTCACCGGAAGTCCAGATCGCAGTCCTGACGGAGCGCATCCGCGAGCTGACGGAGCACATCAAGAAGAATCCGAAGGATCACCATTCCGGCCGCGGCCTTCTGAAGATGGTCGGCAGAAGAAGAGGTCTGCTGAACTACCTGAAGAAGACGGACATCGAGGGATATCGCGCACTGATCGAAAAACTGGGTATCAGAAAGTAATATTTCCAAGGGGAATAACGAGACGGTAACGATCGGACAAAGCTCCGGACGCGACCGTCTCGTTCGTTGTTATGTAAGGCAGGATGTCCTGAACGGACATCCCGGAGAGAAGCAGCGGCATATTCGTGATTTGCCGCGGGGCGCCGCAAAACAGGTTCCGGCGGGTGCCCTGACGAAGGAAAGGAAGAGGAAATGTACAAGAATTATCAGATGGAACTGGGGGGCAGGACGCTGTCGATCGACATCGGCAGGGTCGGCGGACAGGCAGGCGGCTGCGCGTTCATGCACTACGGCGAAACGACCGTTTTGTGCACGGCGACGGAGTCCGCAGCGCCGCGCGACGGGATCGACTTCTTCCCGCTGAGCGTTGAGTACAGCGAGAAGTATTATGCGGTCGGCAAGATTCCCGGCGGATTCATGAAGAGGGAGGGAAGACCCTCCGAGAACGCGGTCCTGACGAGCCGCGTGATCGACCGCCCGATGCGTCCCCTGTTTCCGAAGGACATGCGCAATGACGTCACGCTCGAGTGCATGACGATGAGCGTGGATCCGGCATGCCGCCCGGAGCTGGTCGCCATGATCGGCGCCTCCGTCGCGACGGCGATCTCCGACATCCCGTTCGACGGCCCCTGCGCGACGACGCAGATCGGACTTGTGAACGGCGAGATGATCGTCAATCCCGGCCAGGAGCAGTGGGATAACGGCGACCTTCAGCTGACGGTCGCATCGACGGCGGACAAGGTCATCATGATCGAGGCCGGGGCAAACGAGATCCCGGAAGCGGACATGATCGAGTACATCTACAAGGCAGACGCGATCAACAAGGAGATCATCGCTTTCATTAACCGGATCGCGGCGGAAGTCGGCAAGAAGAAGCGCGAATATGTCAGCTGCGCGATTCCGGAGGAGCTCTTTGAGGAGATCAAGAAGATCGTGCCGCCGGAGGAGATGGAGACTGCAGTCTTCACGGACGACAAGCAGACCCGCGACGCCAATATCGCGGCGCTGACTGAGAAATGCAAAGAGGCATTTGCCGACAACGAAGAGTATCTCTCTCTTCTCGGTGAAGCCATTTATCAGTACCAGAAGAAGACGGTGCGGAAGATGATCCTGAAGGATCACAAGCGCCCGGACGGCCGCGCGCTGGACCAGATCCGTCCGCTCGCCGCGGAGGTGGATATCATCCCGCGCGTGCACGGCAGCGCGATGTTCACCCGCGGACAGACGCAGATCTGCAACGTCGTCACGCTGGCGCCGCTCTCCGATGCACAGAGGATCGAAGGCCTTGATCCGAACATCACGGAGAAGCGCTACGTGCACCAGTATAATTTCCCGGCTTATTCCGTCGGCGAGACGAAGGTCTCAAGAGGCCCGGGCAGAAGAGAGATCGGACACGGCGCGCTCGCGGAGAAGGCGCTGATCCCGGTTCTTCCTTCGATCGACGAATTCCCGTATGCGATCCGCAGCGTTTCGGAGACGTTCGAGTCCAACGGCTCGACCTCCATGGCTTCCACCTGCGCGTCCTGCATGTCCCTGATGGCAGCGGGCGTTCCGATCAAGGCACCGGTGGCAGGCATCTCCTGCGGACTTGTGACGGGCGACACAGACGATGACTTCGTCCTTCTGACAGACATCCAGGGTCTTGAGGACTTCTTCGGCGATATGGACTTCAAGGTCACCGGAACGAAGAAGGGCATCACGGCGATCCAGATGGATATCAAGATCCACGGCCTCACGAGAGCGATCGTGGAGGGTGCAATCGCCCGCTGCAGACAGGCCCGCGAGTTTATCATGGACGGTGTCATGCACGACGCGATCGCGGAGCCCCGCCCGGAGGTCGGCCCTTACGCGCCGAAGATCCAGTTCATCCAGATCGATCCCGAGAAGATCGGCGATGTGGTCGGCCAGAGAGGCAAGACCATCAACGAGATCATCAAGCGCACGGGCGTCCAGATCGACATCGAGGACGACGGCAGCGTCTCGATCTGCGGAAGCGACCCGAAGATGATGGAAGAGGCTGCGCGCATGATCAATATCATCGTGACGGACTTCGAGGAAGGCCAGGTGCTGGAAGGCGTCGTGGTCAGCATCAAGGAGTTCGGCGCATTCCTGGAGTTTGCGCCGGGCAAGGAAGCGATGGTGCATATTTCGAAGATTGCGCCGCGCCGCATCGAGCATGTCGAAGACGTGCTGACGCTGGGCGACAAGGTCCGCGCGGTCTGCCTCGGCAAGGACCGCATGGGAAGAGTTTCCTTCTCCATCAAGGACGCACCGAAGAACCGCTGAGAATGAGTGACCGGGGCGGGCGGTGCTCCGCGCCGCTCCGGAGGGCAGATGACAAGCGCGCACAGCGTGCTTGTCATTTCTGCGTTTACGGAAAAAGAAAATGAGTATCAGAGAAGAAATCGCAAAGAGACGCACATTTGCCATCATTTCGCATCCCGATGCGGGAAAGACGACGCTCACGGAGAAGTTCCTGCTTTACGGCGGCGCAATCAACCTGGCGGGGAGCGTCAAGGGAAAAGCGACCGCAAGGCACGCCGTATCCGACTGGATGGAGATCGAAAAACAGAGGGGTATCTCCGTCACCAGCTCGGTCCTGCAGTTCGAGTATGCGGACTGCTGCATCAACATCCTGGATACGCCCGGACACCAGGACTTTTCGGAGGACACGTACCGTACGCTCATGGCGGCGGATTCCGCCGTGATGGTGATCGACGCGTCCAAGGGCGTCGAAGCGCAGACCAAAAAGCTCTTTAAGGTCTGCACCATGCGGCATATCCCGATCTTTACATTCATCAACAAGCTGGACAGGGAGGCGATGGACACCTTCGACCTGCTCGACGGTATCGAGAAGAACCTCGGCATCGATACCTGCCCCATGAACTGGCCGGTCGGATCGGGGAAGGGCTTTAAGGGCGTCTATGACAGACGGGCGCAGGAGATCATCCTTTATTCCGGCACGGAGAAGGGCACGAAGGAGGGCGACGAGAAGGTCATCGCGGGGAGCGACGCCTTTTCCCCGGGAAGCGATGCGTCATCTGCACTGGCCGCGGAGATCGGGGAGGCGCCGTACGAGAAGCTGTCGGAGGAGATCGAGCTGATCGACGGGGCAAGCAGTGAATTTGACATTGAAAAGGTCCAGGCGGGACAGCTCACACCGGTCTTTTTCGGGTCGGCGCTCATGAATTTCGGCGTGGAGGTTTTCCTGAAGCACTTCCTGGAGATGGCGCTTCCGCCGACGCCGCGCGTCTCGGACATCGGGCCGGTGGATCCCGCGGAGACGGATTTTTCCGCGTTCGTATTCAAGATCCAGGCAAATATGAACAAGGCGCACCGGGACCGCATCGCCTTCATGCGCATCTGCTCCGGCAAATATGACGCGGAGAAGGAAGTGCGGCATGTCCAGAGCGGCAGAATTCAGCGGCTCTCCCAGCCGCAGCAGCTGATGGCGAGCGACAGAAAGGTGATCGAGGAGGCCTACGCCGGCGACATCATCGGCGTGTTCGATCCGGGCCTGTATTCGATCGGCGACACGCTCTGCGCGCCCTCGCTGAAGTTCCGCTATGAGGGAATCCCGACCTTTGCGCCGGAGCATTTTGCCCGCGTGCGGCAGGTGGATACCATGAAGCGCGACCAGTTCGTCAAGGGCATCACGCAGATCGCGCAGGAGGGCGCCATCCAGATCTTCCAGGAATACAATACGGGCATGGAGGAGATCATCACCGGCGTGGTCGGCATGCTTCAGCTGGATGTCCTAAAGTTCCGCCTGCAGAGCGAATACAACGTGGAGATCGCGCTGGAGGTGCTGCCGTACGAGCACATCCGCTGGGTAACGGGCGGCATTGACGATGTGCAGAAGATCGTCGGGACCTCCGATATGAAGCGCGTCAGGGATATGAAGGGCAACCCGCTGCTTTTATTTGTAAATCCGTGGTCGGTCCAGATGGTCCTCGACAGGAACAAGGGGCTGATGCTGGAGGAGTTCTCCCGCGGATGATGCATATTCTATGCAAAAACATGCAAATTTGATACAATAATATGATGGTACGGAGCGGGGCTGAGCGCCCTGCGGACAAAACTGGATCAGGAGCGGAAAAGCCATGGAAAATCAGAAGGAAAACATACTGGTAGCGACGGAGACGGAACCGAATATCGGGACGATCCGGATCGCAGATGACGTGGTCGCGATGATCGCCTCCATTGCAGCCTCCGATGTCGAGGGCGTAGCCTCCATGGGCGGCGACGAGATCATGTCGTTCGTCGGCGGCAAGAAGGGCAAGGGCGTAAAGGTCGAGATCAAGGAAAACATCGTGCGCATCGACCTGACGGTCATGCTCAAGTACGGCTACAATATTCCGGCGACCAGCAACAGCATTCAGACAAAAGTCAAGACCTCCGTCGAGAACATGACGGGCCTGACCTGCTCGGATGTGAATATCCGCATAGCCGGTATCGAGATGTAATGGGACGGCCGGGAACCAGCAGATGAAGAGACGAGGACAAAGAGAACAGATATTCAAGCTCCTGTTCCGGGCCGACTTCTATGAGCCGGGGGAAATGCAGGAGCAGGCGGAGATGTTTTTTAAAAGCGGCGATCTCACGGTCACGCAGGACGACAGAGCCTATATCACGGCGCGTCTGGAGGACATCCTGGAGAAACTTCCGGAGATCGACAGGAAGCTGGAGGACAGTATAGAAGGCTGGAAGCTTTCGCGCGTGGGAAAGGTCGAAAAAACACTCCTGAGACTTGCGGTGTACGAGCTGGATTACGATGAGGAGATTCCCACAGGCGTCGCCATCAGCGAGGCCGTGGAGCTGTCCAGAAAATACGGTCAGGAGAATGCGGCATCGTTTGTGAATGGTATCCTTGCGAGATATGTGAGGGGGCGTGGCGCGGAAAATGCATAATGTGTATTCCGTCGGACAGATTAACGCCTACATCAAAAACATGTTTTCGCAGGATTTCCTGCTGCAGGCCGTGCTTGTGCGCGGCGAAGTTTCCAACTGCAAGTACCATACGTCCGGCCATATTTATTTCACGCTGAAAGATGCCTCGGGGACGCTGTCCTGCGTAATGTTCGCAAGCCGCCGCCGGGGTCTTTTATTCCAGATGAAGGAGGGCGACGAGGTCGTTGTCCAGGGGACGGTCGACGTCTATGAGCGGGACGGGAAGTACCAGCTCTATGCGGCAAAGATCACCCGGGACGGCGTCGGGGCTCTCAACGAGCGCTATGAACAGCTCAAGAAGAAGCTCGAAGAGCAGGGAATGTTCGACGAGCGCTACAAGCAGCCCATTCCGAAGTACATCCGGACGCTGGGTGTCGTGACTGCGCCGACCGGAGCTGCCGTGCGCGATATCATCAGTGTTTCGCTCAGGAGAGATCCCTACCTGCAGATCCTGCTGTACCCTGCCCAGGTGCAGGGACAGGGCGCAGCGTCCAGCGTCGCGGCGGGAATCCGGGCGCTTGAACGCGCGGGCGTCGACGTGATCATCATCGGCCGCGGAGGCGGTTCGCTGGAGGACCTGTGGGCCTTCAACGAGGAGGAACTCGCGCAGGCGGTCTTTGACGCGCGCACGCCGGTAATCTCCGCTGTGGGCCACGAGACGGACACAGTGATCACAGACTATGTAGCGGACCTCAGGGCGCCTACACCGTCAGCGGCTGCGGAGCTCGCCGTATTTGAGTATGGCACCCTGATGAGGGAAATATCGGGATTCAAGGATTCCCTGGCATCGGAGATGCGCCGCGTTATCCGGCGCGATGCGGAGCGCGCCGCGCTTTTCAGGGAGCGGCTTACCGCCTTTTCGCCGGCATCGCGCATCAGGGACCAAAGGATGCGGGCCGCCCAGCTCGAGGAGAAGCTGACGGATGTCATGTCGGCACTGCTCCTTGACAGGCGTCATACGCTGCAGCTTTTTGCGGCGCGCCTTGCGCAGTATTCGCCTCTCCACAGGCTCTCCGGCGGGTACAGCTACGTGTCGGATGCCGCGGGGAGCGCAGTTGTAAGCGCGCGGCAGCTTAAGAAGGGCGATAGGATCCGCATCCGCCTGCGCGACGGAGAAGCGGACGCGAGAGTGGAGAAGATCGGACTTCTTGCGGAGGAAAGCTAGCATATGAAAAAGAACGAAGAAATCAGCATCGAGGGATCCTTTGAAAAGCTGGAAGAGATCCTTAAGAACATGCAGAGAGATGACATCCCGCTTGAAGAGGCATTTTCCTGTTACGAAGAAGGAATGAAGCTCGTGCAGGGCGTAAGCGGCGCGATCGACCGCGTGGAAAAGAAAGTCATGAAGCTGAGCGGCGACGGCACTCTCACGGAGTTTGAAGCGGATGACATGACGAAGGAGTGACCGGAGATAAAGGGATGACGAAGGAAGAATTCGCACGACAGCTCGCGGAAAAGACGGCGGCTGTCGAAGAGACCATAAAGGCATATCTCCCTGCACAGGAGGGGGAGGCCTCGCGTGTGATCGAGGCGATGAATTACAGCGTGGATGCGGGCGGAAAGCGCCTGCGGCCGCTCTTTATCGCGGAGACATGTGCGATGTACGGCGGGAGGAAGGAGCTGGCGGCACCTTTTATCGCCGCGCTGGAAATGATCCATACCTATTCGCTGGTGCATGATGACCTTCCAGCGATGGACAATGACGATTACCGCAGGGGAAAGCCGACGACGCACAGGGTCTACGGCGAGGGCATGGCCGTGCTTGCAGGGGACGGTCTTTTGAACTATGCCTACGAAACGGCCCTTTCGGCGTTTGATGCGGCGCAGAACGAGGAAGAAATGACGCGCGTCGTGAGGGCGCTGAAGATCCTTGCGCGCAATGCCGGAATCTACGGCATGGTCGGCGGACAGTGCGCAGACCTGATGGCGGAAGACGGCGCGGCAGGCGGAGCAAAGCCGGAAGATGAGGGAGCACTCCTGAACTATATTCATCTGCATAAAACGGCCTGCATGATCGAAAGCGGCCTGCAGATCGGTGCGGTCCTTTCAGGCGCGCCGGAGGAAGATATCGCGCACCTTGGCGAAATAGGAAGGGATATCGGCCTGGCCTTCCAGATCCGGGACGACATCCTTGACGTGACGGGAGACAGCGCGGTTTTGGGGAAGCAGACCGGTTCGGACGAGAAGGACGGCAAGATCACCTATGTCCGGCTGTACGGACTTGCGGCATCCAGGGAGCGCGTAGAGGAGCTTACGGAGCACGCTTTTTCGGCCGTCAAATCCCTCGGCAGAGAAAACGCGTTCCTTACGGAACTCCTCCGGGCACTCATCGACAGAAACAGCTGAGAAAACGGACAAAGCAGAGGCGGAGAATATGCTGTTAGAGCAGATCAACGAACCGAACGACATACGGAAGATCCCGAAGGAGTATCACGAACAGCTGGCGCAGGAGATACGGGAGTATCTTGTGGAGACGATCAGCAAAAACGGCGGACATCTGGGAAGCAATCTCGGCACGGTCGAGCTGACGATGGCGCTGCACCTGACGCTTCACTTCCCGGAGGACAAGATCGTATGGGATGTGGGGCACCAGTCCTATACGCACAAGATCCTGACGGGGCGGCGGGAGGCGTTTAAAACTCTGCGCACATACAAGGGACTGAGCGGATTCCCGAAGCGCTCCGAGAGTCCCTGCGACGTGTTCGACACGGGCCACAGCTCCACGTCGATCTCCGCGGCGCTGGGTCTGGTGCAGGCAAGACAGCTCCGCGGCGGGACCGAGACGATCGTCGCGGTGATCGGGGACGGCTCGATCACGGGCGGTATGGCATATGAGGCGCTCAACAACGCCTCCAAGCTGGACTCGAATTTCATAATCGTTTTAAACGACAACAACATGTCGATCTCGGAAAATGTCGGCGGTATTTCCAACTACCTCGCGGACATCCGGACCTCGGAGGGGTATCTCAACCTGCGCGACAAAATCTACTACTCCCTAAACGGCAAGAGCCCGAAGGCGGTGACGGGGATCCGCAGGGCGAAGAACACGCTGAAGTCGATCATGGTGCCCGGGATGTTTTTTGAGGAGATGGGGATCACATATCTGGGCCCCGTCGACGGCCATAACATTCCGCAGCTGCGGCGCGCACTGCGTGCGGCAAAGCGCATCCGCAAGGCCGTTCTTTTGCACGTCGTCACAAAGAAGGGAAAGGGCTATGAGCCGGCGGAGCGTCATCCCGCGAGGTTTCACGGCGCATCGCCCTTTGACATCGCGACGGGCCTTCCCGCCGGGAACGGGGGAAAAGCCGGCTATTCGGATATCTTTTCCACAGTGATGGTAAAACTCGGCGCGCGCAATCCGGATGTCGTCGCCATTACGGCGGCCATGGCGGACGGCGTGGGCTTAAAGCGCTTCCGCAACATTTACCCGGAGCGTTTCTTTGACGTCGGCATCGCGGAGCAGCATGCGGTCACGTTCGCCGCAGGACTCGCCGCCGGAGGCATGCGGCCTGTCTTTGCAGTGTACTCGACGTTCCTGCAGCGCGCCTACGACCAGATCCTGCATGATGTCTGCCTGCAGAAGCTTCCGGTCGTCTTCGCGATTGACCGCGCCGGCATCGTCGGAGCGGACGGAGAGACGCACCAAGGCGTATTTGACCTGTCGTATCTGCTTGCGCTCCCCAACATGACGGTCATGGCACCGAAGAACAAGTGGGAGTTCTCCGACATGATGAAGTTCGCGCTGACACTGGAGAGCCCCGTGGCGATCCGGTACCCCAGAGGCGAAGCCTACGACGGGCTGGAGGAATTCCGCGCGCCGATCGAGGCGGGATGTCCGGAGATGATTTACGAGGAGAAAGAAGTGCTCCTTTTTGCGATCGGCGGAATGGTGAAGACGGCGGAACAGGTCCGCCGGATCCTGAAGGAACACGGGCACGCGTGCAGCCTTGTCAATGCGCGCTTTGCAAAGCCGCTCGATGCGGGGCGCCTCAAGGCGTATGCCGGTGCGCACCGTCTGGTTGTGACGATGGAGGACAACGCGGTGAGCGGCGGCTTCGGAGAGCATGTATGTAAGCTCCTGCAGGACGAGGGTGCAAAGTCGAGGATCCTGTGCATCGGCGTCCCGGACCGTTTTATCGAACACGGAAAACCCGCGGAGCTTTACGAGGCGCTTTCCATGGATGCCGAAGGCGTTTCGTCGCGGATCCTGGATGCGCTGGCGCAGATGGAGAAGCCATGAAAGAGCGACTGGACGTCCTTCTTGTTGACAGGGGCCTTTCTCCTTCGCGCGCCAGGGCAAGGATCTCCATCATGGAGGGGAATGTCTACGTAAACGGCCAGAAGGAGGACAAGCCGGGCAGCATGTTCGACGCCGAAAAGGCGGAGATCGAGCTGCGCGGAAATGCGCTCCCCTATGTGAGCAGAGGCGGATTAAAGCTTGAGAAGGCGCTGCAGGTCTTCCCGATCAGCCTTGCCGGAAAGGTCTGCATGGATATCGGTGCGTCGACCGGCGGCTTTACGGACTGCATGCTGCAAAACGGCGCCGCAAGGGTGTATTCCATCGACGTGGGCTATGGACAGCTTGCTTACTCGCTACGCATGGACCCGCGGGTCGTCTGCATGGAGAAGACGAACTTCCGGTATATGGACAGGGCAGCTATCGGGGAGGGTCCTCTCCCGGAATTTGTGTCTGCGGATGTCTCCTTTATATCGCTGGACAAAATCTTTCCGGCCGCCGCGGCGATCCTGACTGAGAACGCGGAAATGGTCTGCCTGATAAAGCCCCAGTTCGAAGCGGGCCGTGAAAAGGTGGGAAAGAAAGGCGTGGTGCGGGACCCTGCGGTACATGAGGAAGTCATCGGAGAAGTGATGCGAGCCGCGCATGAGAACGGGTTCAGGGTCCTGGGACTTGATTTTTCGCCGATCCGCGGGCCGGAGGGCAATATCGAGTATCTATTGTATCTGAGCCGTTCGGCGGGTGAGGATCTTAAGACGGATATACAAAATACGGTAAAGGAGGCACACGGGAATCTTGGATAATTTTCTGTTGATCGTCAATCAGCTCAAGGATCCGGACGGCGTCTTCACGCGCCGCGCGGAGGAAATCCTGCGGCGGGAAGGCAGAAACGTGCGCGTGATCGTCAAGGAGACGGAGGACCAGATCGACGAATCTCTCCTGCGGGCCGAGGACGAGTGCGTGGTTGTGCTCGGCGGAGACGGTACCGTGCTCCGCGCCGTCAGGGATCTGCGGCGCAGGCCCCTGCCGATCCTGGGGATCAACCTGGGGACGCTCGGCTACCTCACGGAGACGGACAGATCGGGCATGGAGGAGGCGCTTCAAAGGACCGCCTCCGGGGACTACGAGGTGGAAGAGCGCATGATGCTCTGCGGCAGCATGGGAGATCGCCAGGAGGATGCCCTGAACGACATCGTCATCACGCGGATGGGTAAGATGCGCATGCTTTCCTACAGGCTTTACATCGGCGGCCACTTCCTGAATACCATACAGGCGGACGGCATCATCATTTCCACGCCGACAGGCTCTACCGCCTACAACCTCTCCGCCGGCGGGCCGATCATCGAACCGACGGCGAGGATGATCCTGATCACGCCGATCTGCTCCCATACGCTGGGCAACCGGAGCATTGTCATCTCCGCGGAACGCGAGATCCGGATCGAGCTTGCGGAGGACGCACGGCGCGCTGTCTGCACGAGGGCGGAGGCGGTCTTTGACGGAGCCGCGTACTGCGAAATGGAGGCCGGGGACAGCATCGTGATCCGCGAATCCGAGGCAAAGGTGCGACTGGTCAGGCTCGGAGACAGAAGCTTTCTGGAAACGCTGCATCGAAAAATGACAGATATCTGAGAACTGCCCGCGGATATGGGCGATAGGTTCAATAAGACAGGAGCAAAAAATGAAACGTGACAGACAGGAAAAGATTCTGAAGATGATCGACAGCGGCAGTATCGGGACGCAGGAGGAGCTTGCGGAGCTCCTCAGGCAGGCGGGCTACCGCGTGACGCAGGCGACAGTTTCCCGGGATATCCGCGAGCTGAACCTGACGAAGGTCGCCACACCTTCGGGCGGCCAGAAGTATGTCATCATGAAGAGCAACAATCCGCACATGGAGGAAAAATACATCCGTGTCCTGAGGGCCGGGTTCGTCTCCATGGAGAACGCGCAGAACCTTCTTGTGATCAAGACCGTGTCCGGAATGGCCATGGCGGTCGCCGCGGCGCTCGATGAACTCCATGTCGAGCATATCCTCGGATGCATCGCGGGTGACGATACGATCATGGCAGCAGTGAAGTCGGAGGAGTTTATTCCGGAAGTCATGCGAAATCTGGAGGAGATGCTTCACAACTGACTATGCTGCATCGTCTGTATGTCAAAAACCTGGCCCTGATCGAGGAGGAGGAGATCCTCTTTGAGCGTGGGCTCAATATTCTGACCGGCGAAACCGGCGCGGGGAAATCGGTCCTTCTGGGCGCGGTTTTGCTCGCACTCGGCGTCAAGGCGGACAAAAACCTGATTCGGAGCGGTGCGGAGTACGCGCTGATTGAGCTCACATTCACGGCGGACACGCAAGAACAGGAAAAGATTCTCTCGGACATGGACCTGCAGCCTGACGAGGACGGACAGATCCTGGTAAAGCGCAGGATCTATCCGGGCAGGAACATCTGCTATGCCTGCGGGGAGTCTGTGACGCTCCGTCAGCTGAAAACGATCTCGGACCTGCTGCTGGAGGTTCACGGGCAGCGGGAAAACGGCGCGCTTTTGGAAAGCGTGCGTCAGAGAGAGGCCCTGGATATTTATATGGGGGATCCCGGGAAAAAGCTTCTTAAACGCATGCAGGAGTGCTGCAGTCAGCTGCGGGAGCTGCAGAGCGCCTGGGAGACAGATGATCTGGATGAATCGCAGCGCCGCCGCGAGGAAGAGCTTTTGCGCTACGAAATCGGGGAGATCGAGGACGCGGCGCTGATACCCGGCGAGGATGCGAGGCTGGAGGAACGCTTCCGGATCCTCGGGAACGCGGGAAAGATCCGCAGGGCCGTGGCGGAAGCGGAGGGCCTGCTCGTGCAGGATAACGGGGCGGCGGACCTGGTCACGCGCGCGCAGCAGGAGCTGCGCACAGTGAAGGATCTCGATCCCGCGCTCTCGGATATCTGGGAGATCTCCGGACAGATCGACATGCTTCTTTCGGATGCCGGCCGCGCCCTGAGCGACTACGCGGCGGACCTTACATTCGACGAGGAAGAGCTGCGCGGCATCGAGGAGCGGCTGCAGACCATCTACCGCATCAAGGAGAAATACTGCGCTGCGGCACCCTATCCCGCAAACGTTCCGATCGAGGATATTCTTGCGCTTCTCGAGGAAAAAAAGGAGCGCCTTACCGCGCTTTCCGATTATGAAGCATCGCGCGCATCCCTGAGAGAAAGACTTACGGCGGCAGAGGAGACGGCGAAAAAGACGGCGGAGGAACTCACACAGCTGCGAAGGGAGAAGGCGGAGGTTTTGTCCGGAAAACTCGAGGAGATCCTGCACAAACTCTCTTTTAACCATGTCGAGTTTGCGATCCATGTCCTACCGGAGGAAAAGATCACGCCTGCGGGATGGGACAAAGTGGAATTCATGGTCTCCTTAAATGAGGGCGAAGCGCCCCGCCCGCTGAAACAGATCGCGAGCGGCGGAGAGCTGTCCCGGATCATGCTGGCACTCAGGACCGTCCTGGCCGGGCGCCAGGATGTCCGCACCTTCATTTTTGACGAGATCGACAGCGGGATCAGCGGACAGACCGCATGGAAGATCGCGGTGCATCTCCACAGGCTGTCCGCGGAGGGACAGGTCATCTGCATCACACACCTGCCGCAGATCGCCGCCATGGCGGATGCGCATTTCAGGATCGACAAGGAAGAGAGTGCCGGCCGCACCCGGACGCATGTGGCGCGGATCCGCGGGGAGGAGAGCCTTGAGGAGCTGGCGAGGCTCCTCGGCGGGGGAGAGGCGAACAAAGAGGCGCTCGCAAATGCCGCGGCGCTTCTGCGGGAGGCAAAAACAGCACAGGAAGAACAGAGGAATATCAGCAGCACATGAGTATATATGACACACTAAACGACAGACAGAGGGAGGCGGTCTTCCACACAGAGGGCCCCCTCCTGATCCTCGCGGGCGCTGGGAGCGGAAAGACGCGCGTCGTCACACACCGCATCGCGTACCTGCTGGAGGAGATGAGTGTAAATGCCTGGAACATTCTTGCCATCACCTTTACCAACAAGGCTGCCGGGGAGATGCGGGAGCGCGTGGATAAGCTGATCGGCTTTTCGGCCGGCGCCGTCTGGATCTCGACCTTTCACTCCATGTGCGTGCGCATGCTGCGCAGGTACATCGACAGGCTCTATGTTTCCGCGGACGAGTATCCGGGCTGCGGCGGGTTCTACAGCTCCTCCTTTACGATCTATGATACGGACGACCAGAAGAACCTGATGAAGCAGGTCTGCAAAAACCTCGGCATCGATCCGAAGGATTATCCGCCGCGCATGATTTTGAACGCGATCTCCTCCGCAAAGAACGAGCTGATGACGCCGCGCATCTATCGCGAGAAGGAGGCGGCAGATTACCGCACGCGACTTTTTGCGGATGCGTACGACGAATACCAGAAGCTTCTCCTGAAAAACAATGCCATGGACTTTGACGACCTCCTCGTAAAGACCGTGGAGCTTTTAAGGGCGGACAGCGAGGTCTGCGAAGGCTACCGGGAGAGATTTCATTACATCTGTGTGGATGAGTATCAGGACACCAATACGGCGCAGTTCGAGCTGGTGAGGCTCCTCGCCGGGACGAGGAGAAATCTGTGTGTCGTCGGCGATGACGACCAGTCCATTTACAAATTCCGCGGCGCAAACATCCGGAACATTCTGGATTTTGAGAAGGTCTATCCGGACGCCTTCGTAGTGCGCCTGGAGCAGAACTATCGCTCGACGCAGAACGTCCTGGATGCGGCAAACGCGGTGATCCGCAACAACATCGGCCGGAAGGACAAGAAGCTCTGGACGGACAGGGGCGGAGGGGCAAAGCTCCATTTCCGGAGCTTTAGCACGGCGCCGGAGGAGGCTGCGTTCATCGCGCAGGACATTCTTCGCAGGATGCGCGCCGACAGGCACCTTCATTACCGGGACTTTGCGGTTCTTTACCGCACCAATGCACAGTCGCGTCTTCTGGAAGAACAGCTCATGCTGCAGGCGGTCCCCTATGACATCGTGGGGGGAACGAATTTCTATGAGCGGCGCGAGATCAGGGATCTTATCGCGTACCTGAAAACCATCGACAATGCGACGGATGACCTTGCCGTGCAGCGGATCCTGAACGTCCCGAAGCGCGGGATCGGCGCTACCAGTACGGCAAGGATCGCACAGTACGCATCGCAGGAGGGGATCTCCTTTTTCGCGGCGCTGGAACGCGCGGATGCGGTGCCGTCCATCGGCGGTGCGGCAAAAAAGATCCGGCCTTTTACGGAGCTGATTCAGAATCTGCGCGGCTATGCCGCAGAGCATTCTCTGGATGCGCTGATCCGCGAGATCATTCTGCAGACGGACTACGAGGAGTATCTGCGCGAGAGCGACGACGAGAATGCGGAGGAGCGTCTGCGGAACGTGGACGAGCTGATTTCCAAGGCAGTCGCCTTTGCCGAGACGGGCGGGGAAGAATCCCCGGAGATCGGCAGCGCCGGGATCAGCGGGGATGATCTGGAAAAGGACAGCCGGCAGACACTTACGGATTTTCTGCAGGAAGTTGCGCTGATCGCGGATATCGATGAGCTGGACGACTCCCCGGAGGGGAGCGACCGCGTGTTGCTCATGACGCTGCACAGCGCAAAGGGCCTGGAGTTTCCGCAGGTCTATCTCGCCGGCATGGAGGAGGGACTCTTCCCCGGCAGGCAGGCCATCGACGCTGCGGACGAAGACGAAGTGGAGGAGGAGAGGCGCCTTGCCTATGTCGGCATTACGCGGGCGCAGGACGAGCTGACGATGACGAGCGCAATGTCGCGTATGCTCCGTGGCGAAATAAACTACGCGCCGGTCAGCCGGTTCGTTCGGGAAATCCCCGCGGAACTCATCGATGACCCGCCGAAACTCACCGCGGGAGGATATGCGGAAAGCGCATCGAACTATCGCGAGACGTCCTTCCGGAGCCGGTCGGACGCCGATGCGTTCGGGGAGAGGCAGCCCGAAAGAAGACGCCTCAAGGCGACCTATGTGAGGCCCCATACCGCGGAGGAACGAAAGCCTTTTATTGCGAAATCTCTGTCCGACATGCAAAAGGGTATGCCGGCGGCCGCAGGAGAAAGACCGGAATACGGCGTGGGCGACAGGGTGCGCCATATCAAATACGGAGAGGGTACGGTCCTTGGCCTGGAGGAGGGACCGCGCGACTACAAGGTCACCGTTATGTTCGACGATGCCGGACAGAAGATCATGTACGCGGCATTTGCGAGACTTCAGAAGATCTGAGAAGGACAGGGGGGAATGATGCAATCGGGAAAGAAAGGGGCCGGAGATATCATGATGAAGATTCTGCTCATCCTGGGGATTCTGGCGTCGATCGTCGCGGCCGTCTATGCGGTTTACCGGTTCTTTGCGCCGGTGTACTACGACGGATACGACGACGAGTTCGACGATGATTTCATGGATGACTATGCGGAGGACGAGAGTCTGACGGACGGGAAGGCGCACGCAGGCGCGCCGGATCCGGCTGTCCGGCCTGTGTCCGGCGCCGCGCCGGAGAAAACGCAGGCATGAGCGGACAGCAGGCAGGGGGCGCTGTGTGCCCGCATTTCGGAAGCTGCGGCGGCTGCAGGTACCTGGATGTGCCGTATGAGGAGGAACTCCGGATCAAGGAGACGCAGGTCAGGGAGCTTATCCTGCAGGGGATCGCGGATGCGGAGAAATATGTGGAAGCGGAGAAGCTCGCCGCCTCCAGGGACCTGGATAGCTGGTTCGAGGGCATCCGGCGATCGCCCAGGGATCTCGAATACCGGAACAAGATGGAGTTCTCCTTCGGCGATGCGTACAAGGACGGACCGCTTGCCTTAGGGCTCCATAAAAAGGGGAGCTTTTACGATATCGTGACGGCGGACGGCTGCAGGATCGTCGACGCAGACTATCGCAGCATCCTCCGCGCAACGCTCGACTTCTTTTCGGAGCGGGGACTTAAGCACTATCATAAAAAGCGGCGCAGCGGCTATCTTCGCCACCTGATGGTGCGCAAGGCGCTCCACACAGGGGAGATCCTCGTGGATCTTGTGACGGCGGACTATGGGGAGATGCCTGTCTCTCTAGTTGACGGACCATCGGACGAGGCATCGCTTTTGTCCGCGTTTGTGAACGCGCTTCGGGAGCTTTCACTCGACGGGGAGATCGTCGGGATCCTGCATACGCGAAACAACGCAGTGGCGGATATCATCCGGGATGAGGGGACCACTGTCCTCTACGGGAAAGACCGGTTTTGTGAGACACTTCTTGGTCTGACCTTTCAGGTCACTCCCTTTTCGTTCTTCCAGACGAACAGCTACGGCGCGGAGGTGTTGTATGACACGGCGCGGCGATATCTTCTGGAGACGGCCGGGGAAGCGGAACGGGAGATAGCGGACGCTGCGGTCCTCACGGACAAGATAAACGACACAAACGTCATAAAATATCGGACACTCTATGACCTTTACTGCGGGACCGGCACGATCACGCAGCTGATGGCACCCGCAGCGGAGAAGGTCATCGGCGTGGAGATCGTGGAGGAAGCGGTGGAAGCGGCGCGGGAGAACGCGGCGGCGAACGGCATCGATAACTGCCGTTTCATCGCTGGCGATGTGCTGAAGGTCCTCGACACGATCCCGGAGAAGCCGGACGCGATCATCCTGGATCCGCCGCGCGACGGCGTGCACCCGAAGGCGCTTCCGCGGATCCTTTCTTACGGCGTGCGCGATATCCTCTACATCTCCTGTAAGCCAAAGAGCCTTGCGCGGGACCTGCCGGCGATCCTGGCCGCGGGTTACCGGCCGGTGCGGGGCTGCTGTGTGGACGAATTCCCGCACACGGATAATATCGAGACAATCTGTCTTTTCAGAAACACTGAGTCTGTCGCTTAAGACAGATAACCAGACAAAACGGGAGAGGAAGGAAAGATGAAAACTGGAACGGGATATCGGTTTCTGGCAATGATTCTTGCGGCAGCGCTGCTGTCTTTCGGATGCGGCAGGGAAACAGGGAATGATGCGCCCGCGCCAGCTCCGGAATCCGCGCCAGCTCCGGTATCCGCGCCCGCTCGGGAATCCGTGCAGGCTCCGGTATCCGTGCCCGCTCCGGAAACGGAAACAATCGAGGAGGTTCCGGAGGTTCCGCCGGCAGAAGAAGAGCCGGCGGTTTTTATCGGCGGTGAGACCGTAGTGACCGGCGGAAGAGATGCCGTGGGCGAGCACGGCGTGATCGCGGCCGGAAGAGAGGATGCGGCGCAGATCGGAATCGACATCATGAAGCAGGGCGGCAATGCGATCGACGCGGCGGTGGCCATCGGCTTTGCGCTGGGCGTCAGCGAACAGCAGTCCTCCGGCATCGGCGGGGGCGGCTTCATGATCGTCCGCTTCGGAGAGACCGGCGAGGTCGTCTTTATTGATTTCAGGGACAAGGCAGCCGCGGCAGCCTCCCTCGATCAGTGGACCATCCTGCCGGACGGGAGCGTGAAGGACCAGGAAAACAAGATCGGTGCGAAGGCCGTCGCAGTGCCCGGAGAAGTGAAGGGCCTTTTATATGCGCTGGAAACTTATGGGACCATGGACCGGGAGAGTGTCATGCAGCCGGCGATCGAGATGGCGGAAAACGGGTTTGAGGTTTCCGGTATTACCAGCCGGGATATCAAGGATGCGTACGGGGCAATCTCCGCGTTTCCCTCAACGGCGGCAATCTATCTGGATCCGGAGTGGGAAATGCCGTATGAGCCCGGCGACGTGATCCGGAATGAGGATCTGGCAAATACCCTGAAGCTGATCGCCCGGGATGGGGAAGAAGTATTCTACCGCGGCGAGATCGCGCAGAAGATCGTCGACACGGTGCAGAAATACGGCGGGAATCTGACCATGCAGGATTTTGCCGATTACGAGATCCATGTTACGGAGCCGGTCCGCGGCAGCTACCGGGGGTATGACGTTTATTCGTCCGCGCTGCCCTCTTCCGGCGGAACAATCATTCTGGAGATCCTGAATATCCTGGAAAACTTTGACGTCGCCGCGATGGACCCCGAATCGGCGGAGTATTTCCACCTGATGTCGGAGGCCATGAAGCTGGGATTTGCAGATCGCGCGGCCTATATGGGCGATCCGCTGTTTGTCGACGTCCCGGTCGAGGGGATCCTGAGCAAGGAGTACGCAAGGCAGCAGGCAGAGCGCATCGACCCGGAGAGGGCCGGGACATTTGAGGCGGGGGAGCCGATGCCGTTTGAATCCGCATCCACGACGCATTATTCCATCATAGACGAGAAGGGAAACATGGTCGCCGTGACCAAGACCGTGGATGCGACATTTGCTTCCGGACTGGTGGCGGAAGGGACCGGGATCCTGCTCAATGATACGCTGTTTGATTTTTCCGTGGACCCGGAGAGCCCCAATGTGATCGAAGGCGGAAAGCGCCCGCTCAGCTCCATGAGCCCGACACTGGTCTTAAAGGATGGCGAGCCGTTCCTTGCCCTGGGCGCGCCGGGGACGACGAGGATCATTACCGGCGTCGCACAGACCATTTCAAAGGTGATCGATCACGGAATGCAAATTCAGGAGGCGGTCGACGCTGTGCGGATGCACGATGACTACGGCGTGCTGATCCTGGAAGACAGAGTGGACGAATCGGTCAAGAAGGAGCTGGAAGCCATGGGGCACGAGCTGGAGACCGGTGAAGTCTGGTTTACTTTTCCCTGCGTCCAGGCCTGCATGCGGACGAAGGAGGGGACGCTCCTCGGCGCGGCGGATCCGAGGCGGGACGGCAGGGCGCTGGGCTGGTAACAGCAGGCCGGGAGTTTTCGCGCGGCCGCGATTGTTATAGAATATTTGCAAAGCAGAATGCAAACACCGCATTGGGGGAAAGAAACATGAAGAACACAAAACCCGGAAGAATCGGAAGAAGGATTGCAGCATTTGCAGCGCTGGGGATTCTGATCGCCGTCGCACTCACAGGCTGCGGGAAAAGCACCGGCCTTTCGGAAAAGAAATATAAAGCGGCGGACATGAGCGGTTACGCGATGCTGGAGGGGATCGATACGAAGGACCTGTTCCTTGATATGACCGTCAGAGACATCGCCCAGGAAATGGAAAAGAAGAATACTTTTGTGCTCTATACGGGCTATGAGAGCTGCTCGTGGTGCAACGCGATGATTCCGTACCTGGTGGAGGAGGCGAAGGCCGCCGGCATGAAGATCGGGTATCTTGATCTGCGCAGGAATCCGGAGTGGCGAAGCAACCTGGACATCGATGACTACGATCTGTTCGTGGAGCACTTCGGCGCGCTTCTTCCGACCGACAAGGAGGGGCGGCTTCACCTGTACAGCCCGCATGTGTTTTTCGTAAAAGAGGGGAAGATCGTCGGGGACCATCAGGGGACGGTCCTCACGCAGGAAAACGCGACGGATCCGTTAAAGCCCGAGGAGCAGGCGGAGCTCAGGGGCGCATTAAAGGAGCAATTTGACCTGCTGAAGTAGAAGGCCGGCGGCAGGAGTTTAATAATCTTCGAGGAAGCTGTGCGCCTCGCCGTGCAGCTTGTATCCCAGAACCTTATTCAATACGACATTTTCCGTAGCCCGCAGGAGATTCTTTTCGACCTGCGGGTTCGTCTTTTTCAGCTGCGCGATCAGGTTTTTCGTCTCGATCCGCTTGGAGCGGGAGTCGCCGTCCCCGCGGACGGTGGAGCAGGTGTCCGTAAAGTGGCAGGCGCAGCGGATGAAATGCAGGTCATTCTCGTCGCGGAACCGGAGAATGTCCGCCTCCCGGATGAGGTACATCGGGCGGATGAGTTCCATACCCGGAAAGTTTGTGCTTTTCAGCTTCGGCATCATGGCCTGGAACTGCCCGGCGTAGAGCATGCCCATGAGCACCGTCTCGATCACATCGTCAAAGTGGTGTCCCAGTGCGATCTTGTTGCAGCCGAGCTCCTGTGCGTAGCGGTACAGGTAGCCGCGGCGCATCCGCGCGCACAGGTAGCAGGGAGATTTCTCCACGTGCTCCACGGCATCGAAAATGTTTGAGCTGACGAAGGTGATGGGGATGTTAAGAAGCGCCGCATTGCTCTCGATGATCCTGCGGTTTTCTGCGCTGTAGCCCGGGTCCATGCATAAAAAGGCGAGCTCGAACGGAAACTTGTCGTGCCGCTTCAGCTGCTGGAAGAGCTTTGCCATCAGCATTGAATCCTTGCCGCCCGAGATGCAGACGGCAACCTTATCCCCCGGTGCGAGGAGATCGTACTGTACGATCGCCTTCGCAAATCGGGAAAAGAGAGGCGTATGGAACTGCTTCGTGAGACTTTTTTCGATGGCCGCAAGACGTTCCGAATCCTGCGCCGCGCGCCGGATTTCCTCCAGCGCCCAGACGCCGTAGCCGCCCTCCAGATGAAAGGCATTTATGCCCGCATCGCAAAGCGCCGCCGCCGCATCCCGGCTCAGGATCCCGAACCGGCAGTACAGGATGACGGGAGTATCCGGCTCTGCCGATTTCAGGAGAAGCTCCCGGACGCGCAAGACAAGAGATCCGGAGGCGTCTTCGGACAGCGGAAAATTCACGGCGCCCGGAATGGCGCCGTGAAGAAAGTCTTCGGGATCGCGCAGATCGATGATGATCCTTTTCCCGGCAGCCGCATGAAGCGCAAAAGCCGTCACGGAAGGAATCTGCGGCATGACTTAATACTTGACGGACGCGTCCGTCTCGTGAAAGCGCTCGTCGCAGTATCTGCAGCGGTAAGTGCCCTTCTCCTCATCTGCAAGGTAGAAGATATGCGGAAGGCCGCGCTCGACCGAGGTGATGCAGCGGGGATTGCTGCAGTGAATGACTCCGCGGATCTCCTTGGGGAGCGGGAGCGTCTTCTTCTCCACGATCTCGCCGTTCTTGATCACGTTGACGGTGATATCGTGATCCAGGAAGGCCAGTACGTCGAGGTCCAGCGCGTCGATGGAGCACTCGACCTTCAGGATGTCCTTCTTGCCCATGACATCACTTCGCGCGTTCTTGATGATGGCGACGGGGCAGTCGAGCCGGTCGAGTCCGAGGTAGTGATAGATGGAGAGACTCCTGCCGGCCTTGATGTGATCCAGTACAAATCCTTCTTCGATTTTTCCTACATTCAGCATACCGTATCCTCCTGATTCTACGGAACCTGTTTACTCTGCTTTTAATGACAGGAGTGTCATAATTAATGCCATGCGCACATAGACGCCGTACTGCACCTGCCGGAAGTAGGCGGCGCGGGGATCCTTGTCCAGCTCGACGGAGATCTCGTTCACGCGGGGCAGCGGATGCAGGATCTGCATATCCTCCCGCGCAAGGCGCATCTTTTCCTCGTCCAGGATGTAGAAATCCTTCAGGCGGATGTAGTCCTCCTCATTGAAGAACCGCTCCTTCTGGACACGTGTCATGTAGAGCAGGTCCAGATCGCCGAGGACGTCTTCGAGGCGGATGACTTCCTCGAAAGGAATGTTCATCTCCCGGAGCTTGTCCGTGATGTAGTCCGGGACGCGCAGCTCCGGCGGGGAGATGAAGTAGAAGCGGATATTCGCGTATCGGCTCATCGCGTGAATGAGAGAGTGTACGGTGCGCCCGAACTTCAGGTCGCCGCACAGGCCGATGGAGAGCTCCGAAAGCCGTCCCTTCAGGGAGCGGATCGTGAGGAGGTCCGTGAGCGTCTGTGTCGGGTGCTGGTGTCCGCCGTCGCCGGCATTGATGACCGGAATGCGTGAAAACTGCGCCGCGACGGCCGCCGCACCCTCCTTCGGGTGGCGGATGGCACAGATGTCGGAATAGCAGGAGACGACCCGGATCGTATCCGCGACAGACTCGCCCTTGGAGGCGGAGGAATTCGATGCGTCGGCAAAGCCGAGGACGCTTCCGCCGAGGCGGTGCATGGCGGATTCAAAGGAGAGCCTGGTGCGCGTGCTCGGCTCATAGAAACAGGTGGCCAGGATCCGGCCGTCACACACATGCGCATACCTGCCCATGTTGCTTTCGATGTCGGCCGCCAGATCGAAGAGCTGATCCAGCTCCTGTACGGTAAAGTCTTCGGGACTCAGCAGATGTCTCATTTTTTTCTCCTTATCTTTTTACTGCATGTTTCAAGGATCTTTGCAATCATATCACAATTCCGTATATGAAATGTCCGCCTGCTCAAGAAAGCGGCGGACCATTGCATCCCAGATACCCTCCGGGCTCTTGTCGACGGTGAATGCATTGTAGGAAATGCCGGTGACGACACGGAGCGTTTCGCCGTCGTAGAGAACGTTGAAGAGCATGGCGCGGAGAAATGATGCGCCCTCGCTCCCGTCCGCATTCGAAAGGAGCGCCGCCTTCATCTCGTCGCCTGCGTGCAGGACAAAGCGGAACGCGTGCGGCATGACTTTTCCGCGGATGAGACCGTAGCAGTGCGGACGGACGTCCCTCCAGGGGACAAGTTCTCTTAAGCTGCGGACAGAAGCGGATCCGTCTTCCGCGCTGTTTTTTTCATTGAGATGGCCGTCGAGCGTCCAGGTGACGGACATGCGGATCACAGCCTCCTCCAGCAGGAAGGAGTCGAACATCTCTCCGGAAAGGAGGCGGGACATGAATGATGCGATGTTGTTGATTTCGAGTGCGATCATGCGGTGCCTGGCCCTTTCAGTAGAAGACGATGTCTCTTGCGCTGCTGATGAGGGCGGCGGCTGCGGCCGACTGCAGCAGCAGGATGACAGGGATTCCGATCAGAAACTTCAGTTTCCTGGTCTTGTGATGAAATACAAACATCCCTGCCAGCGTCCCCAGGCTTCCGCCGATGATGGAAAACAGGAACAGGACCGCCTCCGGGATGCGGAAGGCGTGCCGGATTGCCTTCTGTTTGTCGAGCCCCATGGTAAAAAAGGCCAGCAGATTGATTCCGATGAGATATCCGAAAAAAAGAATGCGCATTTCCATGAGGGTATTATACAACAGTTGCGTCCTTTTTGAAGAGGAAGTAAAATGAAACTGTCACATGGAGGAAGCTCTCCGGAAGCGGAGAAATCGTGTTTTTGTGCATAAAACGGGCACATTCGCGATGCGGAAGGGAGAGACCATGTGGTTTATGCAAATCAGAAAACTGCTGCGGAACGGGCGCTTTCGGGCAGTCTGTCTCGCAGCTTTGGTGCTTGCCGTCAATATTACTGCCATGGCGTGCGGCGATTTGGGGAAAACAGAAGGCGCGGTGATCACGGAACACATCAAAGAGCCGGCGCCTGACGGATCCGCCGCAGTGCAGGAAACAGCAATACCTGAGAATAATGCGCATACGGCCGACGCGGACGCAGGGACGATCTGTGTCTATGTGTGCGGCGCTGTAGAGCGGGAGGGCGTCGTTTTTCTTACTGAGGGCGCGAGGGTATATGAGGCCATTGAGGCCGCCGGAGGACTTAAGGGGGATGCGGCGGCTTACAGTCTGAACCAGGCGGCGGTCCTGTCGGATGCGGACATGCTGCGGATCCCGACTTCGGAAGAGGCAGCCGCGGCGGATGCGGGACATACATCGTTTCCGGTACAGACTTTCACCCCGGGCGGCAGCAGGGACGGACGTATTAATCTGAATACTGCAGGAAAAGAAGAGCTGATGACGCTGTCCGGCATCGGGGAGATCAAAGCGCAGCAGATCATAGCGTATCGCGAGGAATGCGGCGGCTTTTCCCGTGTGGAGGACCTTCTGGGGGTCAGCGGCATCGGCGAAAAGAGTCTTGAAAAGCTGAGGGATTCGGTCACTGTGCGCTAGCGCACATCATTTCGGGTACCTGTTCGGGACCTTCCTGCGGTGGTGTTTTTTGGAAGGAAAAGAATATGGCAAAGAAGATCCTGGTCGTCGATGACGAGAAGCTCATCGTCAAGGGCCTTAAGTATTCCCTCGTGCAGGACGGGTATGACGTGGACGCCGCCTATGACGGGGAGGAAGCGCTGGAAAAGCTGCGGACTGCAAAATACGACGCGGTGCTGCTCGATGTCATGCTCCCCAGGCTTTCGGGGACCGAAGTCCTGCAGCAGCTCAGGGAGTTCTCCGATGTGCCGGTCATCATGCTCACGGCCAAGGGAGAGGACATGGACAAGATCCTCGGTCTCGAGTACGGCGCCGATGACTATGTGACCAAGCCGTTCAATATCCTCGAGGTCAAGGCCCGCATCAAGGCGATCCTTCGGCGTGCGGCAAGGGCGGCGCAGAGCGCGGCCGCGGATGACCGCATCATCGTCAGCGGGGGTCTCAAGATGGATACGGACAACCGCCGGCTCTACATCATGGGGAAGGAGATCAACCTCACGACAAAGGAGTTCGAGATGCTGGAGATGCTGGTCACGCATCCGGGCAAGGTCTACGGGAGAGAGCGCCTGATGCAGCTGATCTGGGGCGAGGGCTACCCGGGCGATGTCCGCACGGTGGACGTGCATATCAGAAGACTTCGGGAGAAGATCGAAAGCAACCCGTCGGAACCTCGTTACGTG
>CACZQP010000004.1 GCA_902783385.1 uncultured Lachnospiraceae bacterium
AATAAATTGCGTGCACGGGCACGATCACACTATTGACAGCCTTATCGCAACATGTTATTATCAAAGTGGCGAATTCAAACGAGTTTGCCATGAAACTGACATATGACGTGTCTCAAGAAAGGAAGGTCAAAATGAAAAAGACAAAAGCATTCGTAAGCATACTTTTGGTCCTGCTGTTAGTCTTCTCCCTGACCGCATGCGGCGGCGGCGCTGCAAAGCCAAAAGATGGCGGCGACGCTAAATCCGGCGATGAGAAGATTACGTTCCGGCTTGGCCTGACGGGTCACCTTGGCGGCTTCCTCGAGGGCCTGACTCCGATGGAATGCCATACCGCCTGCCGCGCGGTCTACGACGCTGTTTTCAGAATTGATCCCTATACGAAACAGGTCGTGTCTGACTGCCTTGACGACTGGTATTGGGACGGAAACTACTTCATCATGAAGCTCCATGACGGCGTCATCTTCAACAACGGGCAGAAAGCGACCTCGGAAGATCTGTACTTCTCTTACTACAATCACTATGAGCGCGGCTCGAACTATCTGACCAGCATGAACATCGACTGGGACAAGACCGAGATCCGCGACGAATTCACGGTCGCCTTCTACTGCACAACGCCGAACCGCTCCATTACAGAGACCGTCATCCACCTGAACTGCAAGTCCTTTGCAGATGAGGTCGGCAGCTACGATTCCGAGAAGTGGTATTATCCCGTCACCAGCGGCCCCTACAAAGTTGTGGATTACGCCTATGACGACCACATTACCCTGGAGCTCCGCGACGATTACTGGAAGCGCAGCGCTGACGAGTATTACATCGACAAATACGAGATCACCTATTATGCCGATGCCGCTTCGCTGTATATGGAGCTTGAGTTGGGCAACCTCGACCTCTGCGAGATCCTGCCGGCAGACTATGCCCGCTACATGGCCGACAAGGATGATTCCAGAAAGTTCAACGTCTATCTGGACTCCACCGGTGCCTGCATTTTCCTCAACTTCGGCTACCGCGACAACGATATCTGGTTCAACAAGGATCTGCGTACCGCCATCGCTTACGGCGTGAACTGGCCGGAACTCGGTCAGGCTGTCATGACCGATCTTTACAAGCCGGCAAACTCCTTCGTCCCGTCGGATTCTCCCTTCTATTTTGACGCCGGCTCCTGGGAGTACAGCCCGGAGAAGGCCAAGGAATATCTCGAGAAGGCGGGCTATGGCCCCGGCGAACTGACGATCCACGGCACATGCATGGATACACCGAAGTACAAGGCCTACGGTCAGAGCATCACATACTATCTGACAAACATGGGCATCAATGTCGACCTTCAGTACGCCGACGTGTCCGCCGCAATTGCCAACTGGCTCGTCCAGGGCAACAACGACATGATGATGAAGTACAATTCCGGCGGCGCGCCGCAGTACAACATGTATATATCCTGCCAGGAAAGCGCGTGGGAGCAGGGCGTCTCCTGGACTTATATCGTCGACGACAAATACCAGGCAATGTTCGACGATCTGGAGAATCCGCTCAATTCCTTCGAGAGACAGGTCGAGATTGAAAAGGAGATGCAGCAGTATGTCCATGACGAAGTGCTGATGGTGCCGATCTGCGAGTACACGATGGCCTTCGGTTACAACAGCGAACTCCTGACGCCTGAAATCGTCGACCCGATCACCATGGGCGTTGCCTACCAGCTCCAGATCCTGGGTCTGAAGTCCACCTGGGGCAAGTGATTTCCCCGGTAAAGCGCTAGGCAACAAATGAAAGCGGGGCATGGCTTTCCCTGCCATGTCCCCGCTTTTGCTATACGTCATAAATACATGCCTGCAAAGGCGAGGGGATGTGAAAGATTTGGCAAAATATATCATTAAGCGAATCCTTTGGATGATCCCCGTTATGTTCGGCGTGCTGATCATCGTCTTTACCATCACATACCTGACGCCCGGCGACCCCGTGATCACAATCCTCGGTACGGGCTATACGCCGGAGCGTTATGCCGCGAAAGCGGCTGAGCTCCACCTGGACAAGGGCTATTTTGGCCAATTGTTCACGTACATCTGGAATATCATATCGAAATTTGATTTCGGGAAATCCTATTTCTCCAACATTCCCGTTGCCAGGGAATTCGCCACCCGGGTTCCGATCACCGCAACGATCGGACTGATCAGCGTCGCGGCGCTTGCGCTGATCGGCATCCCAACCGGCGTGATCGCCGCAGTGAAGCAGTACAGCGCGACGGATTACGTTCTGACCGCTCTTACGCTGGTTTTGGCGGCCACGCCGGGATATGTGCTTGCGATTCTCGGCGTACTGTATTTCGGCGTCAAGCTGCGCTGGGTGCCGATCGCGGGACTTGGTTCTTTCAAGGCGTGGATTCTGCCGTTGCTGACCAACTCCATCCCGACGCTCAGTATCGTCACAAGGCAAACCCGCACGAACATGCTTGAGGTAATTCGGCAGGATTATATCCGCACGGCACGCTCCAAAGGCCTCAGCGAGAAGGTCATCCGCCGCAAGCATGCTCTGAAAAACTGCCTGATACCCATCGTTACAGTTATCGGCACGTCGGTGGCGGTCGTCATGGCCGGCTCGGTCATCACGGAGAATATCTTTAACATCAAGGGCCTCGGAACCTATCTCTATTCCGGGATTTTGTCGCGCGATTATCCGATCATCAACGGCAGCGTGCTGTTGATTGCCTTCATCGTGTGCTGTGTGAACCTGCTCGTTGATCTGGCCTATATGGCGATCGATCCGCGCATCAAGGCACAGTTCATCAACACGAATAAGAAGAAAAAGAAGCGCACAGTCGACGAGGGGGTGGATTGAATGTTAAAGAGAAAAAAGAGAAACGAGGCGATCGAAAATGCGCTCGCCGATATGGCGAGGCATAAGGGCGGCGGAAGCGAGTTCATCCAGCGCATGCTTCGGAACAAGACGGGAATGATCGGAACCTGCATCTGCTTTGTGCTCATCATTCTGTGCGCGGGTGCGCCCATCTTTACGAAGTGGGATCCGTATGAGCAGTCTCTCGCCAGCAAATTCATCCTTCCGAACATGGAGCACATCATGGGAACGGATGATTTCGGCCGCGATTTGTGGTGCAGACTGCTTTACGGTGGACGGTATTCTCTGCTCATTGCGCTCGGCTCCGCCGTCATCTCTACAGTCGCCGGGCTGGTTCTCGGTTCCTGCGCCGGATACTTCGGCGGCAAGACTGACCTGATCATCACCCGTTTTCTGGACATCATCCAGGCGATCCCCGGCCTGCTGCTGGCCATCGCCATCTCGTCCGCCCTCGGCTCCGGGCCGTTCAATACCATGCTGGCCATCGCAATCGGCAACATTGCCGGCGGCGCGCGCATAATGCGCTCCACAGTCCTCTCCATTCGAGGGAATGAATTTGTGGAGGCAGCAAAGGCGACAGGCTCGCGCGACGCCCGCATCATCTTCGTCCATATCCTTCCAAATACCATTGCGCCGCTGGCCATCAACGCCTCCATGGGTATCGGCGGCAGCATCGGCGCGATCTCCGGCCTGAGCTTCATCGGGCTGGGCGTTCAGCCGCCCACGCCGGAGTGGGGCTCCATCCTGGCCGTCGGAAAGACGTATATCCGCGATTTCTGGCCGATCGTTTTGTTCCCGGCGCTCTTTATCGCGCTGACGATTTTCGGCTTCAACCTGTTCGGCGACGCGCTTCGTGACGCGCTCGATCCGAAGATGAGAGACTGAGGAAGGAGGGTGCGAAGTGAGCTTACTTGAAATTCGCAATCTGTCCATCCATTTTGTCTCCCATAAGCAGGACATCGCAGCGGTCAACGGCGTTGACCTGACGATCGAAAAGGGAAAAACCATGGGTCTCGTCGGTGAGACCGGAGCAGGAAAAACGACGACGGCGCTGGGCATCCTGAACCTGATCCAGAAGCCGCAGGGACGTTTTCTGAGCGGAGAGATCATCTACAAGGGCCGCGATCTGCTAAAGCTCAGCGAGGACGAGATGCGCAAGGTCCGGGGCAAGGAAATCTCAATGATCTTCCAGGACCCCATGACCGCGTTGAATCCGATTCTGCCGGTGGGAGAGCAAATCGCGGAGGTCATCCGTCTCCACGAAAAATGCTCCGACGCTGAAGCGGAAAAGAAAAGCCTGCAAATGCTGGAAATGGTAGGGATCCGGGCTGAACGGAGCGGCGAGTATCCGCATCAGTTCTCCGGCGGTATGAAGCAGCGCGTTGTGATTGCCATCGCTTTGGCCTGCAATCCGAGTTTTCTGATCGCGGATGAGCCGACCACGGCGCTGGACGTCACGATCCAGGCGCAGGTGTTGGAAATGATGGCGGATCTCCGAAACCGCTTCGGCACCTCGATGCTGCTGATCACGCACGATCTGGGCATTGTGGCGGAAAACTGCGACGATGTGGCGATCATGTACGCCGGCGAGATCATCGAGATCGGAACGCTGGAACGGATCTTCCACAATCCGAAGCACCCGTATACGCTGGGACTGTTCGGGTCCATTCCCTCACTGGACAAGGACGAGGATCGGCTTCATCCAATTCCGGGACTGATGCCCGATCCGGCCGCGTTGCCCAGAGGCTGTAAATTCCATGAGCGCTGTGACCGCGCCTGCGAAGCATGCTCGGAATTGATCCAGGAGCTGGTGGAGATCGAGCCGGGGCATAAGGTCAGATGCCACCGCGTAGTAAAAGGGGAGATATAGATGGGCGAGCTTTTACGAGTTGAACATTTGAAGAAATACTTCAAGACGCCGGGCGGAATGCTTCACGCAGTGGACGACGTCAGCTTTTCCATCAATAAGGGCGAAACGCTGGGCGTCGTCGGCGAGAGCGGCTGCGGCAAGTCGACCCTTGGCCGCGTTGTTCTGAAACTGATTGATCAGACAGACGGAAAAATCATTTACAACGGGAAGGACATTACAAATATCTCGAAAAATGAGAACGTTGAGCTGCGTAAAAGCATGCAGATCATCTTTCAGGATCCTTACTCCTCCCTTAACCCCAGAAAAAAGGTCTCTGAACTGATCGCCGACCCGCTGAAGACTTTCCGCATGTACAACAAGGAGGAACGGCAGTCCCGCGTCTACGAACTGATGGACATGGTAGGCCTTTCCAGACGATTTGCGGATTCCTACCCGCATGAGCTGGACGGCGGGAGAAGGCAGCGCATCGGCGTGGCCCGGGCGCTTTCACTCGACCCGGAGTTCATTGTGTGCGATGAACCCGTCTCGGCGCTCGACGTGTCGATTCAGGCACAGATCCTGAATCTGCTGCAGGATCTGCAGGAGGCGCGCAATCTGACCTACATTTTCGTGACGCACGATCTGTCTGTCGTTCGGCACATCTCTACAGATATTCTGGTCATGTATATCGGCGTCATGGTGGAAAAGTGCAGAGCAAAAGAACTGTTTAAGGCACCGCTGCATCCGTACACCAAGGGTCTGCTGTCGGCCATTCCCGTGGCGAACATCGACCATGAGAAAAAGAGAGTCGTTCTCCAGGGTGAGCTTACATCGCCGATCGAACCGAAAAACGAGTGCCGCTTTGCGGCCCGCTGCCCCTATGTGACACCGAAATGCCGCGAGGCGATGCCGGAACTGGAGGAGATTACCCCCGGTCATGTCGTGGCCTGCCATAACGTGCGGGAAATCAATGGGCTGTAAGCGGACGTTGAGGTTGATCCTTGCCGCCGTTGCTGCGGCTGTCTGCCTGATGGGTCCCGCGCTGGCGTCCGAACCCGTTGGAACGGTTCCCTGGCTTCTGACGGCGACGAGCGACAGAAATGCGCGCTATCAGCAGTGCACGCTGGGGGACGCCGAAGCGGACGCCCTGCGGAAATATTTGTCTGCGGACATTGCCATCGTCAACGGCGGCGATCTCATCGGGAATCTGCCGCCGGGCGAAATCACGCAGGACGACCTGCGCGCTTGCCTGCGCGAGGATCGGCCTGTGGCAGTCTGCCGCGTGAAGGGGCAGGAGCTGACGCTGATCCTGGAGAGTGCGCTGTCCCATGTCGTGACGGATGAGACGGGAGAATACATTGCCGACGCCTCAGCCCACGACGCGTTTCCACAGATTTCAGGCTTTAGACTGTCCTACAATCCGAGCGCGCAGCCCGGGGAGCGGATTGCGCGCCTGACATATAACGACCGCCCCATACAGCCGGAGGACAGCTTTGTCCTGGCGGCCTCTGTCCATATGCTCAACGGCGGCTATGGCCTGCCTGCGGTGGCGCAGTATGAAGAGACAGACGAAACGCTGATCTCCGTCATGGAATCATACATCTGTGACGGTATGGAGGATTACTCCATACCGAAGACCCGCATAAATGCGATGGGGGTGAAATCACAGCAGTTTCTCGGCAGGTATTCGATTTTTACGCTCGTGGTTATCTGCATCATCATGTTTCTGCTGATTGCCCCGTTCACAAGGAGAGTTATCAACGTAAAGGTTGACGAAAGAAAGTGAGGCCGTTTTCATGGAATATCCGCATTTGTTCGAACCGATCATCATCGGAAACACGATGTTCAAAAACAGGATCTTCGCCGCGCCGACCGGCCATCCCGACGCGACAATAGAAGGAAACTTCGCCGAGGACGTTGCACCCTATTATGAGCAAAAAGCCAAGGGCGGAGCGGCTGCCGTGACGCTGGGCGAGGCGATTGTCGACAGTAAATATGGCAAACGCCATATGTTTCAGCTGAGCTTGGATTGCCGTCATTCGGTTCACTCCCTGGCAAAAGTCGCCGATGCGATTCGGCGCCACGGAGCGGTGGCGTCCATCGAACTGCAGCATTCCGGTATGAATGCAACTCCGGGGCTGGATACGCCGGGCGTCTGTGAAGGTTCCAAAATCATATATGGTCCGTCGCCATGCATCCACAACGGCAATGAGATCCAGGAGATGCCGGAGGAGATCATCTATGAGGTGATTGAAAAGTTCGCCGCCGCAGCCAAGCGCGTACAGGAACTGGGATTTGGAATGGTCACGGTCCATGCCGGTCATGCCTGGCTGCTCAATGAATTCATGTCCCCAATCATCAACCGTCGAACAGATCAATGGGGAGGCAGTGTGGAGAACCGCGCGCGGCTCACCGTGGAGGTTTGCGATGCAATCCACAAAAGCTGCGGCAGAGGGTTCCCTGTGGAGGTGCGATTCAGCGCAACGGAGGCCATCCCCGGCGGTTATACGATCGAAGACGGCGTAGCCTTTGCGAAGCAGCTTGTGGGCCATGCTGATATCATCCACTGCTCAGTCGGCTGCGGCATCGGCCTGGAGGAGGGTTACCGCACCTTCCCTAACACCCATCCCAGCATGTTCAAGGAGGACGGGGTGAACGTCAAATATGCCGCCGAGGTGAAAAAGCATATCACCAATACCCCCATCGCTACCGTCGGCGCGCTGGACGACCCCGCCATGATGGAGGAGATCCTCGCATCCGGGCAGGCGGATATCGTCGAGATCGCCAGAGGCCTGATCTGCGATCCGGAACTGCCCAACAAGGCGCGGGAGGGCAGAAGCGAGGATATTATCAAGTGCATGCGCTGCATGACCTGCTTCTCCACGCTCAAAAACCGCGGTTCGTTCTGGTGCGCGCTGAATCCGCTGACCAACCGTGAGCGGGCCTTTGCGCGCCTGCCGGAAAAGGCCGCGCCGAAAAAGGTCCTGGTCGTCGGCGGCGGCGTGGCCGGCATGCAGGCGGCTCTGACCGCGGCGGCGGAGGGACACAAGGTCATCCTGTGCGAGAAGACCGGCCGGCTTGGCGGGCATATCCGCTGTGAGGAAAACGTTCCCTTCAAAAAACACCTTGCGGAGTACATCGCCCAGCAGGAACGCCGCATCGCGAGCGCAGCGATCGATGTGCGCCTGAACACGGAGGTCACGCCGGAATATGCCAGAAGCGTGAAGGCGGACGCAATCGTGGCGGCACTCGGCGCCCGGGCGTTCAAGCCGAACATCCCTGGAATCGACGGCGGCAACGTTTGCTGTGCGGACGATGCGTATATCAATCCTGATATCGTGGGCAAGAGCGCCGTCATCCTGGGCGGCGGCCTGGTCGGCATGGAGCTGGCGATCTATCTCAACTCCCTCGGAAAGAAGGCAGAGGTGGTGGAAATGGCGCCGGCCTTCAATCCCGGCCTCAATTTCCTGCACGGCGACTGTGTGACGACAAAGCTGCGAGAGGAGGGCATCCCGACGCACTTCTCCACAAAGGCGGAGAAGATCGATGAACACGGCGTTCTGTGCTCTACACCGGACGGCGAACGGTACTTTGCGGCGGACACGGTCATTTACGCGGTCGGACAGAAGGCGCTGACGGCGGAGACCATTGCGCTCCACGATTGCGCGACATACTTCTATCCCGTGGGAGACTGCGTGCAGCCCAGAACGATCTCCGACGCGAACATGGAAGCAAGAACGGCTGCCCTCGATATCGGAAGATGAAGAACCTAAGAGGCCATGGCTATGCCATGGCCTCTTGCATCTATGCGGAAGGAAGCGGTGAAATATTATGATGATGCCTGCAAATGCGCTCGACCTTCGAACGGTTGTCTTTTCAAATCGTTACGCGAGGCTGATGCTGCTCGATCTAAGCGCTCAGGGCGAGCCGCCGTCCCTGTGCATCAGCGTGTCGAGGGACGACCCTACCGGCGTCCGCCGAAACCTGATTCGATTTGCCCCGACCTGGGGCGGGGAGGCGATCGCCTATCAGTATGAGGCGGTCCCGGGACTGCTCACGATCCACACGGAACATGGGACGATGGAGATTTGCTTCGAGTCGGAGGACGACGTGCTTCGCTTTCGAAGCACGAATGGCCTGGGCGCCGCGTTTTTCATAGAGTTTTTCATGCATGAGCTGTTTGTCGACCGGCTGGACGGTTCGGTTGAGGTCGGCTTTACCAGCATGGGCGAATTTCTGTTTGAAGTGATCAAAGGCCGGCAAAGCCATGATAATACTTGGATCGGCCCGAAGATGTGCGCGACACCGACGACGATTCTTTGGACGCCGGAAGCGGGCGAGATGGAGGGTTATCTCTTCTGGAACACGGAATACGTTGAAAAGAAAAATCTGACGGATTTTTCCGTGTGCGTCGCGGAGAATCAGCAGCGTTTCGCGCGCTGGCTCCGGATGCTCCCGCCGCCCGTATATGGCTTTGAGGATATCTGGCGGCAGGCCGGATATCTTGTCTGGATCAGCGAGCTCAGGCCACTTTGGCGGCTGAAAGAAGCGGCGCTCTATATGTCGCGCTGCGGAGAGGATCAACGCGCAAGCGCATGGCTGCAGAGCTTCGGTGCAATGGCTTTCCGGCGGGATCAGACGTTGGCCTTCGACCTGTTGTTCAGCTTCTTTGCACTGCAGGATCCCAGCGGCACAGTCCCCGGAACAGCGGATGACAGGCGCATAGATTATGCCGTGCCGAAGTCCCCTGTGCAAGGCCTGGCGCTCCTGTGGATGATGGATCGGATCGGCGCGGAAGCTGTGGACGCTGCGCAGTGCAGACGATTGTATGCGCCGCTGTGCCGCTGGGTGGCATGGTGGAAGGAATACCGCTTTGGCAGCAACGGACTTGCTTATCACAACCACGCCGGGGAAACTCTGTTCGACACCGCCTCAATGTTCTGCGGCGTTCCGCTCCAGACGCCGGATCTTCAAACCTTCCTGATTCTCTGCATGGAGGCATGCGGACATTTGGCAGAGCGCCTCGGCGACCCGGAAGCTGCCAGACTCCATCTCGCCGAGGCGGATGCTCTGACGGAAAAGCTGCTTGCGCTGCTGTGGGACGGCGAAGGTTTCGTCAGCATGGCTGCGGACGGGCGGAAACAGATCGAAACGGCGCCCGTGCCTGCCTGCATTCCGATCCTTCTGGGGAAGCGATTGCCGCAGGAGATCACGGAGAAGCTGGCCGAACGGCTCGAAGTGTCCCGGACGCCGTTCACTGACGGCGCTCCCTGCGCGGCGGCTGAACTCCTGTTCACAATTGGACTGCTGCGATGCGGCAAAACGGCACCGGCCCGAAAGGCTGCGAAACGTTGGCTCGATCGCTGTCTGCGTGAGGGGATTCCTTCCGGCGCGGAGGAACAGGGGCCTGGAAGCGCCGCAGCACTTGGCGGGATCGTATTCTTTATCCTGTCCGATCTGCTGAATGATTTGCCGGAGGAGTAAAACGGCACCCATACTACGAAAGGAAGCCGAAGGCCTGCGTGCAGCGTTTGCAGACGCTGTATCCGGACAACGGCTGATGGTGATTGATATGTTCGGAACAAATCAACAGTTTAATCTGGAACGGCTGCCGTTTACCGCGGCGGGCGCGTTCCTGTCGATCTACCAGGACCTGAACGACAAGCAACTCTATCTGAATGTGTGCCGCGGCAAAAGCGCGATCCTCGACAGGCCAAACCTGATTCGTATTGCACTGACACAGGAAGGCGCTTTGCTTCCGTTTATCTATTCCTGCACAGCGTCCAGACTGACACTGTCGTCCGCACAGGGGATGGTTGAATTCACTTACGAAGCTGATCCCTCCGTGATGCGCGTGAGAAGCACCGGGCCTGCGCTGGACTTCCAATTCCGATTCGATCCGTCGGAGAGCGGCTGCGTTTTGCCAAGCGGCGACGTGGAGCTGTGCTTTCAGCGCATCGGGAAGATCGGATTCTCCTGCATCAGCGGCACAATGTCAGAAAACCTGTCAGACGAACCATGCCGGATACAGATCAAGCCGGAGCCGGAAAGCAAAGTGGCGGAACTTGCGATCATGGAATACGATTCTGTCTGTGTCCGAAATGCGCCCTATGCTGCCTTCGACACCGTTGCGGCGGAGAAGCAGGCGGAGTTTGACCGTTTCTGCGAAAACTACGGATCGGTCCCGCTTCCGTACAAAGCCATGGCGGAAAAGGCCATGTATATGGTCTGGCATTCCTATCTCGGACCGCGCGGCAGCCTGTATGAACCGCTCGTCTACATGCATAAGCTGTATATGAACCGCGCATTCGGCTGGCAGCAGGTGTTTCATGCGATCGCAATGAAGAAAAACACCAGAGAAGCATGGCGGCTCCTGTTGGCGTTTTTCGACTATCAGAACGATATCGGCGGGATTCCGGATCATGTGAGCGACCTGGGACAGGTTACTTTCCTGACGACAAAGCCGCCGATCCAGGGATACGGCGTTGTGCAGATCCTGGACGGATTTGACCTCTCTGCACTGACGGCGTCCGATTATCAGTGTATGTATGACAAGCTGTCCCGCTACGTTGACTGGTGGTTTATCTACCATGATCATGCCCGGACTGGTTATCCCGCATTTTATCATCCGGATGAATCCGGCTACGATGAATCGACCGCCTACAACCGGGGACTGCCTGTGATTTCGCCGGATTTGTTGGCCTACACCGTGTTCAACTGTGAGGCATGCGCTCGTCTGGCCGGGCGGCTGGGAGACGGGGAAAAGGAAGAATACTGGTTCCGGCGCGCACATTATGTTCTGGATTATCTGATCCAGACACTATGGGACGGCGAGCAGTTCCTTGAATACCTTCCCAGGGAAAAGACCTTTTACAAGTGCGGTTCGATCGTCCAGCTCCAGCCGATCATGCTGGGAAAGCGGCTGCCGGAGGAGATCAGAAGCACGCTGGTGAAGCGGCTGACCGATCCGGAGGAGTACATGACCGACTACGGCGTTGCCTCCGAGCATTTGAAGAGCGACAAGGTCGTTATGCGCGCATTTACAAGAGGCGCGGTCATTGCACCCACAGAGCTGTTTTTGATCAAGGGGATGCGAGACGCCGGCTATGAGACTGAGGCGAGGGAGCTTTGTGTCCGGTACCTGAACGCGCTGCTGCATCAGGGACTTGCGCTCGGCATTCATCCCTACCGGGTCGAGCCGGCGCTGGGGAACGAAATCGCCCGGGAGGCGAGCGCTATGTCCGTGGGGCATCCGTTCTCTTCGTGGGTCGGGTCCGTATTTCTCCTGCTGGCGGAGGACCTTGCATTGGAGGATTCGCTCTGTGACTGAGAAAGAAAACTATTTCAAGCTGCTGCGGGGTGAACAACCCGACTGGATCCCGCGTTATACGGTGTTCATTTCCAAATCGGGGAAAGGTCCTGTCACAATGGTCGCACCCAGTTTGTTTTGGGCGCACCATGCCCCCGGCACCGTGGCAAAGGACTGCTGGGGCGTGACCTATGTGCCCGTGGAAAGCGCCGGGGGAGCAAAAATCCCCCAGTCGTATGATTTTGTTTTGAAGGATATCAGAGACTGGCGAAAGGTCATCAGGCTACCCGACATTTCTGAAATCGACTTTGAAACGGAAGCAAAGGAACAGCTGGCCGGGATCGATCGCAATGAAACAGCAGTAATGTACGATCTCAACTGCGGCCTCTTCCAGCTTTTGATGTCGCTCATGGGATTCACCGAGGGCTTGTGCGCCATGTTTGAGGAACCGGACGAGGTCAAGGCGCTGTTCGACTATCTCAACGGCTTCATTTACGAGGTCAATGCCCGATGCGTCGATCTTTATAAGCCAGATATGTTTGCTCTGGTGGACGACACCGCGACATGGCGCAATCCGTTTATCTCTCTGGATATGTTCCGCGACCTGCTCAAGCCCTTTTATGCAGTTCAGACTCAACTGGCAAAGGAGCGCGGCTGTGGCGTGGATATCCACAACTGCGGCCGCTGCGAAGATTTCATTGAGGATTGGTTCGACCTCGGAATCGTGTCGTGGAATCCGGCGCAGACCAGCAACGACCTTGTCGGAATTAAAAAACGATACGGCAACAGCCTGATTCTGGAAGGATGCTGGAACGCGAGGGATGAGCTCCTTGATCCCAATGTATCCGAGCAAACGGTGAAAGACTCCATCAAACGAACATTTGATACCTTCGCGCCGGGCGGCGGCTATATGTTCACAGGCAGCTTCCTTGGCCCGGTGAACGATGCGGAGACGATCAAGAAAAACCGCTGGATCCTGGAGGCCTATGAGACATATGGGCGGACCTTCTACCAGCGTTAAAAAGAAAAGGCAGAGGCCACGATTACAGCGGGTCCCTAAAGATTAGGG
>CACZQP010000005.1 GCA_902783385.1 uncultured Lachnospiraceae bacterium
ATGCTCGCGCCTTACCGGGCGTCCGCCGCAAGTCGCAGCACATGTCCTGCGACCCTTCAGCCTAGAAAACCCCCGTCAGCATACATATGCCGAAGCGCGCCTCAAAAAACGCCGGTACTTATGCCGCGTACTTTGCGGCATTACGTACCGCTGCGTTTTTTGCGGAGCGGGAGCGTCGCGCGGAGTGCATATGTATGCTGCCGGGGTTAGGCAGTGTTTTTTGCGGAGCGGGAGCGTCGCGCGGAGTACATATGTATGCTGACGGGGCAGTAGACTGCGTTTTCTGCGGAGCGGGAGATTCCGCTGCAGCAGCTTAGCGCTGCACCCGCATCACAGAATCGACGGAGTCCACAAATGCGTTGTCCAGCAGCTCGCGCAGTGCCTGATCCAGCACGGAGCGCTCCGTCTGATAGACGATGAAGATCAGCGGGACGTGTGAATTCTCCCCGTCGCCCTCCGCACGCTGCACCATGGATTTGATGCCGACGCTGTATTTGCCGAACGTGGAAGAGATGCTGCCGAGGACGCCCGGGCGATCCGGAACGGTCACACGGATATAGTACTGGTTTGAGCCTTCGCCGGCGCAGCGGAGCGGCGCGTCATAGCGAAGAAGCGGCTGCATATCGTAGGCGGATTCTTTTTCAATGAGGCGAGCGATCCCGATAATGTCGCCCATGACGGCACTGCCGGTAGGAAGCGGCCCGGCACCGCGGCCGTAGAACATGAGGTCATCCGCTACGTTGCCGGTGATGTAGATTGCATTAAACTCGTTGCTGACTGCCGCGATCGGATGGCTGAAGGGTACGAGGGTCGGCTGTACGTTGCATGAGACGGAACCGTCCTGCTTTTTTGCGGAGGCAAGGAGCTTCACGCGGTAGCCGAATTCTGTCGCGTAATTGATGTCATAGGAGGAGAGCTTGGAGATCCCCTGTGTGGGAATCTCCTGCGGCGGAATATCCACGCCGAAGATGAGCGACATCAGGATCGAGAGCTTGTTTGCGGCGTCGATCCCTTCCACATCGGCGGTAGGATCCGCTTCCGCAAGGCCTTTCTTCTGGGCGTCCGCAAGGACCTCCGCATAATCCTTTCCCTCGTCGGACATCTTTGTCAGGATGTAGTTGGTTGTCCCGTTCAGGATGCCGAGGATCTCGTCGAATTCGTTTGACAGGAGAGATGTCGTGATGGCGTTAATGATGGGAATGCCGCCGCCGACGCTTCCCTCAAAGCGCAGCAGGACATTGTTTTCCTGCGCCAGTGCCTGAAGCATTTTTCCATTTGCTGCAATGGCTGCCTTATTTGCGGTAACGACATGTTTGCCGGCCTTTAAGGCGCGCGCCATATATTCCGTTGCAGGCTCGATGCCGCCGATCAGCTCGACGACGATATCGATCGAAGAATCGTCCAGGATCTCGTTTACATCTGTGACATAGATCTCTTTCGGGATATTGACACCGCGGTCAAGCTCCGGGCGGCGATTTAAGATCTTTGTGATCTGAATGGAGGCGCCCGTTGCCTGCTCGATTTTGCTGCGGTTTAGTTCCAGTGTCTGATAGGTGCCGCGCGCCACGTTTCCGATGCCGAGGATTCCGACATTGATATTCTTCATGGGTTTTCTCTCCTTCCGCATAAGCTCTGACCCATATTCTCTCAGAAGCTGCACAGGGGCAGTTTTGTTCATGTCCCATATTTTAGCACTACTGGGCAGGTACATGCTATTCCCTGTTTTTGAGAATATCCCCGGCCTTTGTGCGGCGTATTCCGGAAAGAAGCAGAAACTCCGAGAGGAAAAAAGAGATCAGGATCAGCGCGAATACCGCCGCGTACATGGCAGGCGTGAATGACAGATTCTCACCGCAGGCGACATTCTCCACGAAGTACGGGAAGATGATGTCCATGATCTGCTTTGACAGAGGAATGCATATGGCGGCAGAGATTAGGATGACGAAGAGGTTGCCGTCAAGATACATCCGCCGGATCTCCCGGTCGCGGAAACCGAAGAGCTTTACGACGCTGATGTGGTATGCGGACCTGTCGAGCATGACCTTCATCATCAGGAAGATCACAATGACGAGCATAAGTGCGGAGATCAGTGTGAGCGTCCGCACGAGAGGCATCATGAAGTCAATAAACACCGAGGCCGCTTTTTCAATGTCGGCGCGGGTTGTCGTCGCATAGAGCCGGTTCGCGGGGATCTGCACCGGGGCGTCCGCGTATAGAACATTGTAGTAGTCATCGCTTTCGCCGAAAAGCTCCTGTGCGCTGCGGATGTCAAGGAAGACGGTGAATGCGGGGGAATAGCGGACAATGTCTGCGATACGGAAGGAATAGACACTGTCGGTCTCCCGGTCCTTCAGGGTAAAGGTGTCACCCCGCGAAAGCCGGTATTTGATCGCAAAGGCAGAGGACACGACGGCGCTGTCTTTGCCGGAGAGCTTTGGTACGCCGAAGTACGGATCATCCGCGCCGAGCCCCAGCACCGTCACGTCAAAGGAATACGTGCCGAAATCCTTGCTGAGCGTCTTTGCAAAGGCGGTGTGACTCTGCGGCGGGGGATCCGAGAGGGGGTATTTGAACGTATACATATATTCATAGCGCGTGTCTTCAATAAAGTGCACGCGGACGCTCTCGCAGTAGGTGTAGCAGTCGAGACCGATCATAAGCACAAGAAGAGCGATGAAAACGCCGAAGAGTATCGCAAGCTCACTCCGAAGCTCGCGAAGCAGCTGCCGTATCCGGAAGAGTCTCAGGAAGGGAAGCCTGCGGATGCGCAGCGGCACCACGTCTTCCACTGTCTCCTGGCCACGCAGCATCTGAAGGGCAGGCCGTGAGAGCTTCCTGCGGATGACGAGATAATTGACGAGCGCTGCCACGAGCGGCGGCATCACGACCCCGTATAAGACAAGCGCGGGACTTAAGACAACGGGCAGCTCCGGGATCGAGTAGTAGCCGGTGCTGTCCAGCATCTGTGTCTGTACGCCGATGGGAGATATCCCGATGATCAGTCCCGTTGTTCCGCACAGGAGCGTCACAAAGACAGGCAGCAGGATATAATGCAGGAGCAGGTCCCGCGTTGAGACGCCAAGCGCGTAAAGCGCGCCGATGACCTGCTTTTCCCGGTCGATCTGGTGAATGACGAAGACGGAAATGATATAGCTGAGCAGGATCAGCAGGATCACGCCGGCGGCATAGCAGGAGCGGACATTGATGGCGACATCGTCAGCGGCCGCCATGATCCTTGCGTTTTGCGCAGCGGGGACAAACGAGGTCAGATTCGGGACTTCGCTGCCGAGAAACAGGAGCGCGGAGAGAGGCAGGTGAAGAAAGGCTTCACCGCCGGAGCAGGAAAGCTCCTTCAGTGCATCTTTCAGGGTCCGGTCTCTTACCTCCTTTTCCGCTGTGCTCAGGGAGCGATCTGTATATCTGTAGGCATAGACATATTCCTGCGCATGCGT
Source organism: uncultured Lachnospiraceae bacterium (assembly GCA_902783385.1). Taxonomy (GTDB): domain Bacteria; phylum Bacillota; class Clostridia; order Lachnospirales; family Lachnospiraceae; genus CAG-791. The sequence goes on from CACZQP010000005.1 coordinate 3,453, forward strand.
ACTTTCTCCGGAGTTGAGCAATTGAAGATAGGCCTCTTTTGTCACAAAAGCGGTTCCGAAGGCCATGGAATCCGCGGCAGTGTCGGAGAGCTCCTTGAGCACGCAGTCATAGTCGGGCGTCGATCCGACAGCGCAGACGGTAAAGCTGTACGGGCCGATCTTCAGGATGTCTCCGGCCTGGATTCCATGTTTTTCGCAGTATTTCTTTTCAAGGGCGATCTCTCCTTCCCTTTCGGCGATCCGTCCGGTGTCCGGACTGAAGAGATCCGTCTGCCGGCGGTTCTCGAAGATGCGGAGCATGCTGCCGTCACTGAGTGTAAAATCAAGATAAAACTGCGGCTCGACCGCAATGCCCTGACGGGAAATGCGGGATAATTCTTCCTGCGAAAGGGGCTCGAATACGGAAAAGTGCCCGTCCTCCACAGCGTTTTCCCGCGCAGCCTTTTCCGTGCCTTCAATGACAGTGATGCCGGCGGCGATGATGCTGACGATAATGAAGACGCACAGTCCTATCAGCAGCCCCAGAGCGGCATAGGAGAGAAGGCCGCTGCGCAGGGAGCGGGGAATTCTGCGGAACAGGAGACGCTGCATTACAGATCCTCCAGCTGTGCGGCGGGAATCTTTTCCTCATTATAGTAATCCCGGGCGATCTCGCCGTCCTTCAGGAAGATGACCTGGTCCACCATGCGCCGGATGCTGTCGTTGTGCGTGACGAGGAGCATGGTGGTGCCGTATCTTTCGTTGACGGCTTCCAGGAGACAGAGGATCTCGCGGGAGGTCGCGGAATCGAGCGCGCCGGTCGGCTCGTCACACAGCAGCAGGCGGGGATTCTTGATCAGCGCCCGTGCGATGGCGCAGCGCTGCTGCTGGCCGCCGGAAAGCTGCGAGGGAAACTTGTCTGCGTGGGATAAAAGCCCGAGCGTCAGGAGCAGGTCCTGCATGTCGAGGGGAGTATCCGTCAGGTATTCGCACACCTGGATATTCTCCCGCACGGTCAGGTTTGGAATCAGATTGTAGAACTGGAAAACAAAGCCGAGCTCGCGCCTCCGGTATTCCAGAAGACTGCGCGGAGAAAGATGGACGATCTCCTCGTCTCCGACGCGGATCGATCCGGCGTCTGCGGTATCGATGCCGCCGATACAGTTAAGAAGCGTTGATTTCCCGGAGCCGCTGCTTCCCTGGATCACGCACATATGTCCCTGTGCGACGGAAAAGGAAACGCCCCTCAGCACGTCAGTCCGCACGCCGCCCGCACCGTAGCTTTTTTTCAGATCTCTGACTTCCAGATACATGGCATAATATTTCTTCCTGATGAGCGCTGCGGAAAAACGCAGCGGTCACCCTAATGGTTATATATAACTAACTACAGTATAAAAGCGTACTACTGCGCGGAAGAAAATACAAGATTAAAGCATCTTCTTCGGATCCGCTGCCTCGTCGAACGTCTTTTCATCGATCAGTCCGGAGGCGAGCGCGGCCTGTTTCAGTGTCAGGCCTTCTTTATGCGCATGCTGTGCGATTTTTGCAGCGTTTTCGTAGCCGATGACGGGGCTCAGGCTCGTGACCAGCATCAGCGATTTTGAGAGATTCTGCTCCATGACCGCGCGGTTTGGCCGGATCCCGGCAAGGCAGCGCTGGCGGAAGGATGAGAGTGAGTCGGCAAGGAGCCGCGCGGACTGCAGGAAGTTAAAGATGATGACCGGGAGGAAAACATTGAGCTCAAAGTTCCCCTGCGACGCCGCAAAACCGATCGCCGCGTCGTTCCCCATGACCTGTACCGCAACCATGGTAACGGACTCGCACTGTGTGGGATTGACCTTGCCCGGCATGATGGACGAGCCGGGCTCATTCTCCGGGATCGTGATTTCGCCGAGGCCGCAGCGCGGTCCGCTCGCAAGAAGACGCACGTCGTTGGCGATCTTCATCATGTTGGCTGCAAGTCCTTTTAGCGCGCCGTGGGCAAATACGAGCGCATCGCGTGACGTGAGCGCGTGGAATTTGTTTTCCTCGCTGACGAAGGGGAGCGAGGTCAGCTCAGAGATCCGCGCCGCCGTCCGTGCTGCAAAGCCTTCCGGAGCGTTGAGCCCCGTTCCGACGGCCGTGCCGCCGATCGCGAGCGGATAAAGCGCTTCACAGGCTGTTTCGATCTGGCTTCGGGAGCTTTCCAGCATGCCGCGCCATCCGAAGATCTCCTGCGCAAAGGTGAGCGGCACCGCATCCATCAGGTGCGTGCGGCCGATTTTGATCACATCTTTGTTTTTCTCCTCCAGCTCCCGCAGAACTTTTGCCGTTTCGTCGATCTGCGGCAGAAGGTGTTCATGCAGACTGCATGCCGCGGCGATATGCATGGCCGTCGGAAAGGTGTCGTTGGAGCTCTGCGAGCAGTTGACGTCATCGTTGGGATGGAGGAGCTCTTTGCCGGCGATCTGATTGCCGCGGCCCGCGATGACCTCGTTGACGTTCATATTGGTCTGCGTGCCGCTGCCGGTCTGCCAGACGGACAGCGGGAACTCGCGGCCAAGGCCGCCGGAGAGGATCTCGTCGCAGACCTCGCAGATCAGCGATGCCTTCTCCGAAGGAAGGATGGAGAGCTCTTCGTTGGTCAGGGCGCAGGCTTTTTTCAGGATTGCAAAGGCGGAGATGATCTCCGCGGGCATCCGCTCATTCCCGATGGGAAAATTCAGCAGGCTCCGCTGAGTCTGGGCGCCGTAGAGGCGCTCCGCCGGGACGCGCATTTCTCCCAGGGAATCGTGTTCGATGCGGTATTCTTCGTGGTTCATATTCGGACGCTCCTTCATTTTGCCGCCGCGGAAGGCGGCGCCGGATGCTGTTTCGAAAGGCTCCGGGTACATGGTAAAATATATCGATATGACAGGTATCTTTTTGAAATTATAACAGATTTGAAGGGAGCAGAGGATGACGAAGGACCTGGAGTTCAGGAACGGAAAGGGACAGATGATCCGAGGCAGGATGTGGCTGCCGGAAGGGGCCGGAGAAGACGGCCGGCGTTATCCGCTCGCGGTTTTCGCGCACGGTTTCGGGAGCAACTACCGGGAGCTCATGCATCACGGGCAGGGCTTTGCAGACCGGGATATCTGCTGCTTCATGTTCGACTTCTGCGGCGGCGGGCCGGAGTCCCTCAGCGACGGCGATATGATGGAAATGTCTGTCGTGACCGAGTGCGCGGATATGGAATGTGTGCTCCGGGTGATGGCGGAGCTTCCTTATATTGATGAAAACGCCATTTTTCTGATGGGCGAGAGCCAGGGAGGACTCGTCGCGGCGCTGACGGGCGCAAAGTATCCGGAAAAGGTCAGGGGTCTGATCCTGTGGTATCCGGGGCTCGGCATCCCGGACAAGGCGCGGCGCTTTTTCCCGGACGGCGTGCCGGATACGAAGAGCTGCGGCGAGCTGTACGGCAAGGAGGTCGGCAGGGCATATTATGCGGATGTTTATGACATGGATCCCTACGCGATGATCGGCGCATTCCGCGGGCCGGTGCAGATCATTCACGGAGACTGCGACGAGATCGTGCCGCTCTTTATTTCCGAGCGAGCCATGGGTCTTTACGAAAATGCGTCTCTCCTGGTGCTGAAGGGAGCGGGACACGGGTTTGAGTTTCCGGACAATCGGACGGCGCGGGAGACGTCCATCGAATTTATCCTGAAAAATATCGCATAAACGGAGGAGACGGAAAGTGAACGGATATATGACGAAAAAGGAAGATGCGGCAGCGGTGCTGATCGATTTCCAGGATCGGCTTGCACCGGCGGTGGAAGAGCGGGCGGAAACGGAAGCCGCGATTGTGAAGGCAGTCCGCGGCCTGCGGATCCTGGGTGTGCCGGTAATCGTCACACAGCAGTATACCAAAGGACTCGGCGGGACGACACCGGTCGTGTCGGAGGCGCTCGGCACGCACGATTATATTGAAAAGAATACGTTCAGCTGCATGCGCACGCCCGAATTCCGGGAGGCGCTGTCGCAGACGGGACGCAGGGACGTGATCCTGATGGGGATCGAAACACATATCTGTGTGCAGCAGACGGCGCTCCAGCTGCTGGAAGAGGGATACCGCGTATTTGTCCTTACGGACTGCTGCGCGAGCCGTCACACGGCGGATCACGAGACATCGCTCATTCGTCTGAGGGATGCCGGCGCCGTGCTTACCACGACGGAGTCCGTCCTGTACGAGCTGATGCAGGACTCCGGCTGTGCGGGCTTTAAAGAGATCGTCA
>CACZQP010000006.1 GCA_902783385.1 uncultured Lachnospiraceae bacterium
ATATTATGACGCGTATGTGCGGATCCTGAAAAAGGAACTGGTGCCGGCGCTCGGCTGCACGGAACCGATCGCGATCGCTTATGCGGGAGCGACGGCGCGCGCAGAGCTCGGGAAGATGCCGGAGCGCTGCACGGTGTGGTGCAGCGGGAATATCGTAAAAAACGTCAAGGGCGTTACGGTCCCCAACTCCGGCGGCATGAAGGGCATTGACGCAGCTGCGGTCCTTGGCATCGTCGGCGGCGACAAGGACTTAAAGCTCGCCGTCCTGGAGAGCGTAAAGTCCGAAGATATCGAGGAAACAAAGCGTCTCCTGCAGACGGATTTCTGCGAAAGCAGGCTGAAGGAGGGCGTCGCGAACCTGTATATCCTTTTAGAGGCGGCGGCGGGGAGCGACACCGTTTCCGTGGAGATCAAAGACTACCACAGCAATATCACACGGATTACGAGGAACGGGGAAACCGTCTTCGAGGGCGGCGTGCAGTGCGACGAGGAGGACGTGACCCAGCAGGCGGAGGATGAAGACAAAAAGCTTTTGAATGTCCGCAGCATTCTGGAATTTGCGGAAACCTGTGACCTTGCGGATGTGCGCGACGTGCTGGAGAACCAGCTGACCTGCAACCGGGCGATCTCGCAGGAGGGATTGGAGAATCCCTACGGGGCGCAGGTCGGAAGGACCCTCCTGGGAACCAGAAGCAATGAAAGGATTGCGACAAAGCTCAAGGCCAAGGCCTATGCTGCGGCGGGGAGCGATGCGCGCATGAGCGGATGTCCGCTGCCGGTCGTGATCAACTCGGGAAGCGGAAACCAGGGCATTACCGCGACGCTCCCGCTCATAGCCTACGCGGAGGATTACGGCGTCAGCCATGAGAAGCTCCTCAGGGCGCTCATCGTCTCAAATTTTGTGGCGATTCACCAGAAAAAATACATCGGGAGTCTCTCCGCGTACTGCGGCGCGGTGAGCGCGGCCTGCGGCGCCGGCGCGGCGATCACATGGATGTTGGGCAGCAGCGGCTATGCGGGCGGGACCTACGAGGAGGTCTCGCAGACAATCACGAATACGATCGCGACGATCGGCGGAATGGTCTGCGACGGGGCAAAGCCGTCCTGCGCGGCAAAGATCTCCGTCGCCGTGGAGGCGGCGCTGACAGGTTACCAGATGAGCACGCGGCGGATGACCTTCGGTCCCGGCGAGGGCCTTGTGAAGGACGACGTCGAGGAGACGATCGAGAGTATCGGACGCATGGGAAAGGATGGCATGAAAGCAACCGACATCGAGATCCTGAATATCATGCTGGAAAAATAAATGGAAAAATAAAGCTCAGCCCGGATGCTCCCGAAGTTCCATCGTCAGCACATTCAGCCCGAGCATATTGTGATAGCTCACTTCATCGGCAAGCCGCATCACCATGCGGATGCCGATGTTTTTTAACGGATCTGCGGGATCCGTGATCTCTGCGCGCTCCTTCGGATTGAAGGGAATGCAGTCGTCCTTGATGCGCAGAAACGCTCCGCCGTCCCTGTATATAATGCGCGCATCTACGGAGTGGCGCTTATGATCTTTATAAAAGCCGTGGCTTACGATGTTCCCTGTCATTTCCTCGAGGCAGAGTGCCGTGTAGTAAGCAGCCTTTTCGCTCATGCCGTGTTCTTTGCAGAATGCCTGCACTTTTTCCGCAGTATTTGCGACCTCCTGATCCGTTGTGATGGCGATCGAAAGGCGGTCCTGTTCATCCACATCAAAACCGGGCTGAATAAACAGCCATTCATCCAGGGACGCAGGTCTCCGGCGCCAGAACAGCACGCAGTACAAGGGGGTCATGATCATTGTCAGGAAGATGCCGATCGGCCCTGCGATCCAGATTCCCAGGGCGCCCATAAGAGGCGCAAGGAGCAGAGAGGGAACGATATTGGAGATGAATCCGTCGAATACAGACAGGAAATTTACGAACAGATGGTGTCCGCGGGCCTGCAGGTAATTGGTGCAGAAGCAGCAGACGATGATCATGGGGATGGAGGCGCTGTAGATCATCAGCAGCTGTCTGGACAGACGGTATACGCTGCTTGCGGTGTCCGGGAAAAAGACTTGTGCGATCCCGCCGGATGAAAGCACGATAAGGACGGTGAGCACCAGCGTGATGGCCATGCCCTTCGTAAAGACGACGCGGAACAGGCTCCTGATTCCGGCGCTGTCTCGTTCTCCGACATAGACGCTGGTCAGTATCCGCACGACCGCGCCGACGCCCAGAGAGTAGGAAAGGATCAGCCCGGAGACCATGTTGTAGGCTGCCATGGCGGAGAGGCCGTCATTTCCGGTATAGGTGAGCAGGATCCGGTTCAGAACCAGGGAGCGCAGCGCCAGGCAGAACACGAGGAGCGCGCCCGGCGCGCCGATCAGGATCATCTGATGGAGCATCTTTATTTCGATGCTACGGAAACGGAAATTCAGCTGGGCATGTTTTGTAAAATAATACTGGCCGAGAATGATGAGGTATACCCAGCTGCTCAGAGACGTTGCGAGCGCAAGTCCGAATATGCCCAGACGAAACACTGCGACAAGCAGCAGGTCCAGGACGACGTTCGTGCAGATCATTGAGGCAACCCCGACATATCCGCGTCTGTTCTGACGCTCCAGCTGGAGAAACGAGGCCAGCTGCTGCGCCAAAAGCTGCGGGAGGATGCCAATCGCGTATCCGATGATATAGAGAACGAGTGCGGGTCTTAATTCTTTGCTGGCACCGAGAAGATCAGCAATGGGGCCGGAAAAGCAGAAGCTGATAAGCGTCAGTGCGGTGCCGATGCAGAAGGTCACAAAGATGTTCAGGGAGAAGATGCCGTTTGTCTTTTCCACATCGCCTGCGCCCATGCTGCGGCCGCACAGGACTGCCGTTCCGCCGAGCAGGGTGTTGCCGATGGCATTTAAGACATTCACCATTGTGTAGTAAAGCCCGATGACGCCGACCGTCGCGGCGTCGATATATTGTCCGGCGACTGCCCCGTCGACGATGGAATTCAGGGCGCCCATCGCGATGACAAGGATCTGGATGGGAAGAAGCTGGAAGAAGAGCTTTTCGGTGATATTGTTATTCGTCAACAAAATGCAATCCCTTTCCGAAATATATCATGGCCGCCGGCTGCTCAGATGCCGCATCACTTACGGAACAGATACCACCGCGCGATGCCCTGTGCGATGCGGTAGGGAAGGGGACGCAGCGCTTTGTCCGCTTCCTTAAGCTTTGTGATGATCGGGATGTGCTGCGGGCAATGGCTCTCGCACCTGCCGCAGGCGACACACCGGGAGGGGAAAGCCGGATCCTTGCGCAGCGCAATGACCTGCATGAATTCATGGCGTCCGGTCGATTTCTTTTCCGTATACATTTCATTGTAACAGCGGAAAGCGCCGGGAATGTCGACGCCCTGCGGGCATGGCATGCAGTAGCCGCAGCCGGTGCAGGGGACTTTGACATTTTCGCTGATCAGTTCACGTACCTCCCGGATCAGGGCATGGTCTTCTTCCGTGAATGAGCCGGGCACTGCTTCCGCGGCGATCCGGCAGTTTTCTTCGACCATTGCCACGGAATTCATGCCGGACAGGACGCAGGTCACCTCGGGCTGGTCCCAGAGCCAGCGGAAGGCGAGCTCTGCACGCGAGTAGCCGTGCGGCGCACTGTCGATCTTTTCCGCTGCCTTTTTCGGCAGCAGGTCCACGAGCTTCCCGCCCCGGAGCGGCTCCATGATGATGACCGGGATCCATTTGGCCGCTGCGGCCTTAAGTCCTTCCCGACCGGCCTGTGAGACTTCGTCCATGTAGTTGTACTGAATCTGGCAGAAGTCCCAGTCATAGGCATTCAGGATCTTTAAAAACATCGCGGTGTTGCCGTGGAAGGAGAAGCCGATCTGGCGGATGCGGCCGGCCGCTTTCTGCTGCTCGATCCAGTTCTTTATGCCAAGCGCACACAGCTTTTCCCATGCGGCGAGGTCCGTCAGCATGTGCATCAGATAGTAATCGATATAGTCGGTCTGCAGACGGGAAAGCTGCTCCTCAAAGTAGCGGTCGATGGCGGCGCGGCTTCCGATCAGGTACTGCGGCAGCTTTGTTGCGACGTTGACCTTGCTGCGGATCCCGTTTTTTGCAAGGATCTTTCCCAGCGCATCCTCGCTCCCCGGATAGATATAAGCGGTATCGTAGTAGTTTACGCCCGCGCGGTACGCGGTCATGATTTCGCGCTCCGCTTTTTCCAGGTCGATCGATGTGCCGCTTTTCGTAAAGCGCATACAGCCGAAACCGAGTGCGGAAATATTATTGCCGTATCTGTCTTTTCTATATTGCATAGGCCCTCCGTGAGGTATGTCCTGCGATGCTTTTCTATATTTTAGCATGCCTTTCGACATGGGAGTGCAGGGACTGCAGATGTGATATGATAAGGCGGATGAGACCTGTCTGCAGTTTTTTTGAAAAAACCATACGGATTCTTTCCGGCGCGGCAATGGCGCTGGTCTTTGCGTTGTGCCTGGTCTTTCAGGTCTATATCACGCTCGATTTTGATGAAAGACCGGTCTACTACCGAAACGGGCCCATGTTTTTTCTTGTGCTTGCCGTGGCCGCGGCCGCTGTTTTTGCGGCGGGAAAGCTCCTGCGGCGGCTGAATCCGCAGCGCCTGTTTGCGGCCCTCGCGATCCTGTTTGCCGCAGCCGGCCTTTACCTGATCTTTCATGTGGATGCTTCTGTCCGGGGCGATGCGGGCATGATCTACAAGTATGTTGTGCCGTTTTCGGAGGGGGACTACACGGGCCTGACCGAGGGCAGGTATCTGCGCTGGTATCCATACCAGCTGGGTATGCTGACCTGGGAGATGCTGCTCGGAAAGATCTCTCTGAACCCCCGCTTTTTCTTCTGCGTGAATCTGCTTCTCGCAGAGGGAATCCATTTCCTGCAGTGGAAGCTCACAGAGCACCTCTTTCCCGAAAACCGCGCGGCGGCAAATTATGCAATCCTGCTCTCGTTCCTGTTTGCGCCGCAGTTCTTTTTCATCCTGTTTTTGTACGGACAGATTCCGGGGCTGTTCTTCCTGGAGGCGGGCGCGCTCTGCGCGCTTTTTGCCGCTGGCGACCCTGCGGAACGGGAAACGGAGCAAAATTCGGCAGTTTCCCGCCGGGCGAGGGCGGCAGCAGGAATCCTCAGCTGCGTTTTGACCGGAATCTCCGTGCTGTTAAAACCGAACTACATGATCGGCGCCATTGCGCTGGCAATTGTCTGCTTCCTGAGATTTCTGCGCGGCGGACAACAGGCTAAGCGGCGAGCAGGGCTGCACTGCGCCGCGCTTTTCCTGTGCGCGGGGCTTCTTATTGTTCCGCCTGTGATGCAGCAGGGACTCTACACGTATTACCGGAGCAAAAGCGGCATCGATTTCGGGAGCGGCGCGCCGATGAGCACAGTGATCGCCATGGGACTCATGGAGTCGGAGGGCGCAAGAGAGGGCGGCTGGTACAACGGCTTTGAGTATGACACCTTTGAGGCGGCCGGCTTTGACGAGGCGGCGGCCGGTGCAATCGGCAGGGATAAGATCCGGGAGCGGTTGTCTGAGATGGCAAAGGATCCCGCGCGGGCAGCAGGATTTTTCGGAAGGAAAATCATCTCGACATGGTGTGACCCGCTGTGCGGCGCTGTCTGGGCAGGCCCCCTGCCGGCCGCGGACCAGCAGACCTATTCCGCGGTCCTTCAGAACATCTACCGGGGCGGAAGAGCCTATGAGCTGATTGAAAACTGGATGAATATCGAGATCTTAATGATACTTGCCGGCGCGCTGTTTACGGCGCTTTCCGGACTGTTTCCGAACGGAAAAAGAGAAGAGGCATCCCCTCTTCTCCTGTATCCCGCACTCTATTTTCTCGGCGGGTTCCTGTTTCACCTGGCATCGGAAACAAAGAGCCAGTATATTTACATGTATCTTTTCTCTCTGATCCCGCTCTGCGCCGGTACGCTGGGGAGTCTCAGCGGAAGGGCATTCGGATCAGATCCCGCACATAATACTCGATCCGCCGGGACATGCGTTCCGCGCGAAGCCGCTCAAACAGGATCCGCCGAAGGTAATCCGCAAGGATCGTCAGAATAAAGATCAGCGCGGCGATCAACAGCACGGCGAGGATGAGAACGGGGAACGGGAGATTTGCCATCCCCGCGAAGTGATCCGCGATCAGGAAGCGGAGCGTCAGCGGATGAGCATGCAGGAGGTAGACGCCGAAGGCACAGGGTGCAAAGGAGTCCGCCAGGAGCTGCAGCGAGTCGGGAAGCCGCACATTCACAAACAACAGGACATAGAAGATGGCCATGAGAAGCACCGCCGGCGACAGGTACGAGAAATAGAATCCGTCGTGCGCGAACGAGTCCGTCCGGTCTGTAAAGTGTGTCTCAAGGGCGATCTGCGCGGCAAACAAAAGGACCCACGAGATCAGGATCCCGAGGACCGCGAGCCCCCTCTGGAGGCTGCCGTAGAGCCGGCAGCTGCGCATTACGGCGCCCAGGAAGTACAGGACGGCGAGCCACAGGAAGGAGTACCCGTAGCGGAGCCCCAGCGGGTCGCCCGCATGGGACGAGATGGCACCGAACACGGAAAAGACGAGGACTGCCGCGAGGGCGCACATCTTCTGCGAGGTCTCGGAGAGCGTACGGACCAGATAATGGATGAGCGGCGCGACGAGAACGACACCCGCATATGCGGAAAAGTACCAGTAGGCATTGAAGGTGATGGGGAAAAAGGCCTTCAGGACCTCCCTGCCGCCCAGGACATCCCGATTCGTCAGATAAAAGAGCAGGGTGAGGATCACGTTGTAGAATGTCACCTGGAACCACAGGGTGACAAAGCGGTAGTACGGATAGGGCTCATCACTTTCGGAATACGAGAGGAAGCCGCTCAGGATCGCATAGATATTCACGGCGCAGAAGGCGCCGATCTCCAGAAACCATGCCGCACCGTGCGAGAGGCCGGAACCCGCCTTCAGGATTCCGCCCTGCAGCAGGATGTGCAGGATGATGATATAGAACATGGAGAGCAGCCGCAGTACGGAAAGCCCTTCAAAGTATTCCCTGACGCCGTATTCGTTGTATTCTGCCATATGTTTTCACCCCCATGTATGATACCATAAGCACGCACATGATAAAAACTGCTATAATATAGGATACGTGTTTCCGTTCGCAAACCGGACCGGATACGGAATCGGCGGCGTTTCGGAAGCTGACATCATGAGAAAAAAAGGAAGGATGACATATGATCAATATTCAACCGGTTACAGAGGACCTGTTTTGGATCGGCGGGAGCGACAGGCGGCTCGCGCTCTTTGAGAACCTTTTTCCGCTTCCCAACGGGATGTCGTACAACAGCTACATCCTGAAGGACGAGAAGACTGTGCTCTTTGATACGGCGGATGCGGCGGTGGACGATCAGTTCATGGAGAACCTGAAGACATGTGCGGGGGAAAACGGCCTCGACTACGTGATCGTGCTCCATATGGAGCCGGACCACTGCGCGCTGCTCGAAAGCGTCCTCACTGCTTTTCCGGGGGCGAAGCTCGTCTCTTCCGCCAAGGCGCTGCAGCTGATCGGCCAGTTTTTCCCGACGCTGAAGGAGAAGGCCGCGGATGCGATGGTCATCAAGGAAGGCGATACGCTCTGCACCGGAAAACACACGCTGCGGTTTGTTGCAGCGCCGATGGTCCACTGGCCGGAGGTCATGATGGCGTATGACGAGGTCTCCGGCACGCTGTTTTCCGCGGACGCTTTCGGAACGTTCGGGGCGATCGACAGCCGGATCGTGAGGGATGCGGAGGCCTTCTGCGGAGAGTTCCTCTCCGAGGCGCGCCGTTACTACACCAACATCGTGGGCAAATACGGTCCGCAGGTGCAGGCGGTTTTAAAGAAGGCGGGCGGCCTTTCCGTCAGCCGGATCTGCTCCCTGCACGGTCCCGTGTGGGAAGGAGATCTTTCGGGGATCATCGGAAAGTATGACAAGTGGTCGAGCTACACGCCGGAGGACCCGGACGACACGGTGGTCGTTTACGGCAGCATGTACGGCCACACGGCGTCGGCCGCGGATGCAGCCGCAGCGCTGATCGCAAAGAAGACCGGCGCACGGGTCGCAGTCTATGACGTATCGAAGACCGACCTCTCCACGCTGATCGCGGAGATCTTCCGCTGCGGCAGGCTGGTGATCTTTTCCCCCACCTACAACAACGGCATTTATGTCCCGATCGAGACGCTCCTGCACGACATGGCGGCGCTCGGGGTCAGGGACCGGAAGGTCGCCGTCGCGCAGAACGGCAGCTGGGCGCCGTCCGCGGGAGCAAAGATCATGGAGAAGCTGTCCGCCATGAAGAACATGACGGTATCGGAGGATATGCTGACGATCACGAGCTCACTTCACGCGGAGGACATGCCGGCGCTGGAGAGCTTTGCGGAGGCGTTTGCGGCGCTGTAAAAGCACTGCGCACAGGACCGATATGAGTGAGACAAACAAAAACAGAAAAAGAATCGTGCTGACCGGCGGCGGAACCGCCGGCCATGTCACGCCGAACCTCGCGCTGATCCCCTACCTGAAGAAGGAAGGGTACGATCTGTATTATGTGGGTTCTATCGACGGCATAGAAAAAAAGCTG
>CACZQP010000007.1 GCA_902783385.1 uncultured Lachnospiraceae bacterium
GAGGATGATCAGAAGGCAGCGGTCGGCGAGGTCAATTCCGAGACAGACTTCGTCGCACAGAACGAGAAGTTCCGCACCTACGTCGCGCAGGTCGCGAAGCAGGCGCTGCACACCTCTGCGCAGGATCTGGACGCTTTCCTTGCTGAGAAATGGGAGGAGGATCCTTCCAAGTCCGTGAATGACGCGCTGGTCGAGATGATCGCGGTCATCAGCGAGAAGCTCTCCATCCGCAGGTTCGAGCAGGTTACGGCGAGCGAAGGCTTCGTCTCCACCTACACGCACGGCGGCGGCCGCATCGGCGTCATCGTCGAGGCGCAGGCCGATGTCGTGAACGACGCGGTGAAGGAAGCGGTCTACAATGTGGCGATGCAGGTCGCTGCAATGTCCCCGCGCTTCATCTCCGAGGACGAGATCTCCGAGGAAGAGCGCGCACATGAGAAGGAGATCCTTCTTGCGCAGGCGTTAAAGGAGAACGATGAGCTTCCGGAGGAGAGAAGAAAACCCCAGGAGATCATCGAGAAGATGCTTGTCGGCAGACTTAAAAAGCAGTTCAAGGAGATCTGCCTGAACGACCAGATCTACGTCAAGGCGGAAGACGGCAAGCAGAGTGTCGCGGAGTACCTGCAGCAGGTCGCAAAGGCAAACGGCGGAAAGCTCGCAATCAAGAAGTTCATCCGCTATGAAGTCGGCGAAGGCATCGAGAAGAAGCAGGAGAATTTTGCGGAAGAGGTCATGTCCCAGGCAAAGAACGCATAAGCGGCATTCGCGGGATAAAGGATCATCCAATAAACGAGGATACTGCATCGGCGCCGGGCTTTCTTGTCCGGCGCCGGTTTATATAGTATCATGATTAAGGAAAAACGCAGGAAGGAGCAGTCAGTTTGAAATTCCGGCGACTGAACGACAACACCATCAACTGCATCATTTCCAGAGAGGACCTGCAGAAGAACGGCCTTATGGTAAACGATCTGTTTGAGCGTAAGGACAAGGCGATCCGCTTTATCCGCAACGTCCTTCTGGAGGCCGCCAGGGAGCAGAATTTTTCGCTCTCCGACGACTATACGGCCATGCGCATTACGATCCTGCCGGACCAGTCCGTATCCCTTACGCTCTCGGTCGGCAGACAGGAGACACAGGAGGATACGGAGGCGGCTGCGCAGGAGCCGCAGCAGGGTATCTACCTGTTTTCCTTTTCTTCCATGCGAGAGGTCATCCGCTGCGTGAAGTCCATCCCGCTCGCGGAGGGGATCGGATCCTCACTCTATGTCAGCAGGGACGGGGAGGAATACTACCTCATCCTTCAGAGAGACACCATGCAGGGCGCGGATTTTGAACGCATCGTCCTGTCCATGAACGAATTCGGCACACTGGTCAGCGGCACGGCGAGCCGCATCAGCTTCCTGAAGGAGCACAGTGAGCCCCTGATCGCGCAGGAGGCGATCCGAACGATTTGGGAAATGTAGAAAAGAGCGAGGGCGCTGTCCGGATCAACAAGTACCTCGCAGCATCCGGCGTCTCCTCCAGACGTGAGGCGGACGAGCTGATCGCGCAGGGCCTTGTCACCATCAACGGGGCAGCTGCCCGGCCCGGAGACAAAGTAAACACAGGGGACACCGTAAAGGTCAGGGGAAAACGCGTCGAGTCATCGGCGCGTCCTGTTGTGGTGGCCTATTATAAACCGGTGGGAGTCACCTGCACGGCGAGAGACCCGCATGCGGAAAAGACGCTCTCGGACGCGTTCAAATACCCCGTGCGGCTCACCTATGCGGGGCGGCTCGACCAAGATTCCGAGGGCCTGCTGCTCATGACGAACGACGGCGACCTCATCCATGCCATGATGCAGGGCGCGTCATACCACGAGAAGGAGTATGTCGTCCGCGTCCGCAGGAAGATCACTGACGCGGAACTTCACCGGATGGAGAAGGGCATCTACCTGAAGGAACTGGACGCGACGACCCGCCCATGCAAGGTGCGAAGACTCGGGGAGTACACGTTCTCCATCATCCTGACGCAGGGCCTGAACCGCCAGATCCGCCGCATGTGCAAAGCGGTGGGACACGAGATCCGGTTTCTCAAGCGTGTGCGCGTGCTGACGGTTCGTCTCGGGGACTTAAGGCCCGGCGAGCAGCGCACGCTCTCGAATGACGAACTGGAAAAGCTCTTCGAAGCGGCTTACCGCACGGGCAGGAAGGAAAGCCAGGCCCCGGCAAGAGGTTCACATGACTGATACGTTAGCGGAAAAAAGAAAGCGCATGGAGGAGCTCTCCCGCACCTTAAGGGAGGCGTCAAAGGCCTATTACGCCGAAGACCGTGAGATCCTCAGCAACCTGGAGTACGACCGTCTCTACGATGAACTGCTCGCGCTGGAAAAGGAGACCGGGATCGTGCTCGCCTCCTCCCCGACGCAGCAGGTCGGCTACGAAGCGGTGAAGGAGCTGCCGAAGGAGCGCCATGAGCGCCCGATGCTCTCGCTGGACAAGACCAAATCGCGGGAGGAGCTCGCCGTGTGGCTGGGAGACCGGGAAGGACTTCTGTCCTGGAAGATGGACGGGCTCACGATCGTCCTGACCTACGAGGGCGGGAGCCTTGAAAAGGCCGTCACCCGCGGCAACGGCGAGATCGGCGAGGTCGTAACGGCAAATGCGAAGGTCTTCGAAAATGTTCCGCTCACCGTGCCCTTTGCGGGGAGACTCATCCTCCGCGGGGAGGCGGTGATCCGCTATTCCGATTTCGAAAAGATCAACGCGTCCCTGAGTGAAGAAGAGGGGGCGGAATCAAGATACAAGAATCCCAGGAACCTCTGCAGCGGGAGCGTGCGGCAGCTAAACAGCGCCGTCACTGCGTCGCGGCACGTGCGATTCTACGCGTTTTCGCTCGTGGAGGCGGACGGGTTTGATGCAAAAAACAGCCGGGCTGCGGAATTTGATTTCCTTAAAGGACTCGGGTTCGACGTCGTTCCGTACGTGCGGGTGACCTCCGCCACCGTCGCGGAAGCCGTCGGGGACTTTGAAAGGCAGGTCGCCGAAAACGATGTTCCCTCCGACGGGCTCGTGCTTTTATATGACGATATCGCCTACGGCGCATCGCTCGGCACGACCAGCAAATTCCCGCGCAACGCGATCGCCTTCAAGTGGGCGGACGAGACGCAGGAGACGACGCTCCTTGATGTCGAATGGAGCGCGTCGCGGACCGGCCTCATCAACCCGGTCGCCATTTTTGAGCCCGTGGAGCTGGAGGGGACGACCGTACAGCGCGCCTCCGTCCACAACATCAGCATCGTGAAATCCCTGCAGCTGGGCATCGGCGACAGGATCCTTGTCTATAAGGCAAACATGATCATTCCGCAGATCGCGGAAAACCTGACAAGATCAGGCAGCCTACCCATTCCGGAGACCTGCCCCGTCTGCGGCGGAAAGACCGTCATCCGGCAGGAAAACGACACGGAGGCGCTCTACTGCACCAACGAGGAATGCCCCGCGAAACAGCTCAAGGCATTTTCGCTCTTTGTCAGCCGCAACGCCATGAACATCGAGGGCCTCTCCGAGATGACGCTGGAGAAATACATCGGCGAGGGCTACATTCGGTCCTTTGCGGATATCTACCGCCTTTCGCGGTACCGCGACCGGATCATCACGATGGAGGGTTTCGGCGAGAAGTCCTGTGACAATCTGCTCGCCGCGATCGAGAAATCCCGTGTCACGACGCCGGAGAGGGTCCTTGGCGGCATCGGTATCCCGGGGATCGGCGTATCGGGCGCGCGTCTTCTAAGCAGGCATTTTGATGACGACCTCGACCGGATCCGCAGTGCGGACGAGGAGGAGCTCTCCTCGATCGACGGGATCGGTCCCGTGCTTGCGTCCCAGATACACGGATTCTTTGCAGATCCCGCAAAGCGACAGATGCTGGACGATCTCCTTGCAGAGCTTACGATCCGGAAGCAGGAGCGCGCGGATACGTCGGACAGCCCCATTGCCGGCAAGACCTTTGTCATAACGGGCGCGGTCCATCACTTCGAAAACCGCGACGCGCTGAAGGCGTACATCGACGAGAGAGGCGGCAAGACGACGGGGAGCGTCACGTCAAAGACAGATTACCTCATCAACAATGACAAGACCTCCGGTTCCTCAAAGAACAAAAAGGCGGCAGAGCTTCAGATCCCCGTCATCTCCGAGGAGGAATTCCTTTCCCTGTGCGGACAGCCGGCGGCGGGAGAGCCTGAAACGTGATGAGAATCCCGCTGATGAAAAACCTGTCCGGCCGCGGACAAAAGTCCGGGAGGGGGAGCCGTCCCGCCGAGGGGAAGGAAGTCATGGACTGCGCCACCTTCACCGCCTGCATCCCCGCTTTTCTCGAGGATTCGCTGGATGACGACATGCTCGATGCGTTCCTTGCGCACCGCAGATCCTGCAGCGCCTGCGCGGAGGAGCTCTCCATCCGCGTGCTCATTGACCGGGGCCTTGCAAAGCTCGACACCGGGGAGAACTTCCACCTGCGCAACGAATTAAACGGGATCGAAAAAAAAGCGCGCGAGGCAAAGGCGCACCGGGCGTTCCTCTCAAAGACAGCCTATCTTCTTGAAGCCGCCGCGATCACGGCGGCAGTCATAGTGATCCTGCGCTACCTGACGATCTAGGAGAAATCGAATGGAAAAACTGCTTCTGATAGACGGACACAGCATCCTGCACCGGGCATTCTACGGCATGCCGGACCTCACCAACGCGGCCGGCGTACACACCGGCGCGGTGTATGGGTTCCTGAGCATCCTGTTCAGGCTCCTCGAGGAGGAAAAGCCGGATTACCTGACCGTCGCATTCGACGTGCACGCGCCGACGTTCAGGCACGAGGTCTACGCGGCGTACAAGGGCACGCGATCCCCCATGCCGGAGGAGTTGCGCACGCAGGTTCCGCTCATCAAGGAAGTCCTGACGGCGATGGACATCTGCGTCGCGGAGCAGGCGGGCCTGGAGGCGGACGATATCCTGGGAACCCTTGCGTACAGGGCGGAGGCAGCCGGTATGAACGTCACGCTTGTGTCCGGGGACCGCGACCTTCTGCAGATCGCGACTGACAGGATCCTCATCCGCATCCCCAAGACGCAGCGCGGCCAGACGACCATCCTGAATTACCACACGCAGGATGTCATAGACGCCTACCGGGTGACGCCCCGGCAGTTCATCGAGGTCAAGGCGCTGATGGGCGATGCCTCCGACAACGTGCCCGGTATCCCGAAGGTCGGCGAGAAGACCGCGACGGAGCTCATCGTGAAGTACGGGAGCGTCGAGGGCGTCTATGAGCACCTGGACGAGATCACAAAGCCCGCGCTGAAAAAGTCGCTCGAGGAAAATCGGGAGCTTGCGGACTTAAGCCTTTTCCTTGTCACGATCAAAACGGACTGCGAGGTCGCCCTGGACAAAGACAGGGCGAGGATCCGCAACTTCTATACACCGGCGGCATACGAGCTGTTTTCGCGCCTGGGCTTCCGCAACTTCCTCGGCCGCTTCGAAAGCGAGGCAAAGACGGGGGGAGAGCAGGCGCTTTCCTACGACATCGTCTTTGAAAAAAAGTCCCTGGAGGAGCTTTTGGAGGAGATGGGAAAAGCGGAGGCGGCTGCGGTGTATCCGCTCATCGACGCGGATGCGTACGGGCTCCCGGCGGAGCTCGTCGGCTTTGCCGCCGCGACAAAGGACCGCACCTGCTTTGTCCAGATCAAAGAGGGCCTTCACAACAGCGTGGACGCGGCGACTGCGGCAAACTTTTTCCAAAAGCTTCGCGCGAGGGCGGCGCAGGATGAAGACCGCGATGACGGCTTTTTCCTCTACAGCTGGAACCTGAAGAAAGCGTTCCCCTATCTCGGCATCGGAAAGAGTGAGTTTTCGGACGGCATAAAGCTCGCCGGCATCGTGGACTGTCACCTTGCGGCATACCTGCTGAATCCCCTTCCGGGCAGCTATCAGCCGGAGGATCTGTGCCGCGACTACCTCGACCGCACGGAGATCACGGAGAAGGAACTCCTGAACAAACGGAGCTTTCGTGAGGCACATATGGCGGACGAGGAGGCGGTCGAGACCTATGCCTGCCGTATCGCACGCGCACTGCTGGAGGCGGGCCCCGTGCTCCGCAGGCGACTGAACGAGCTGAAGATGTGGCAGCTCTATGTGGACATCGAACGGCCTGTCGCCTATATCCTCTATGACATGCAGCGGCTCGGGATCCGCGTCGATCCCGCAGCCCTTCGGAACTACGGCGAGGAGCTCACGGACCGGATCGAAGAGCTGGACAGACGGATCCACGAGGAGGCGGGCGATCCGGACTTCAATATCGCGTCCCCGAAGCAGCTCGGCGCGATCCTCTTTGAAAAGATGCACCTGCCGGGCGGCAAGAAGACAAAGTCCGGCTATTCCACGGCGGCCGACGTGCTGGAAAAGCTCGCGCCGGACTATCCGTTCGTCGCGGATATCCTGGAATACCGAGGACTGACGAAGCTCAAATCCACCTACGCGGAGGGACTGTATCCCTACATCGCGCCGGATATGCGCATTCATGCATCCTTCCACCAGACCGTGACGGCGACGGGGCGCCTTTCCGCGAGCGACCCCAACCTTCAGAATATTCCCATGCGGACGGAGCTGGGCAAGAAGATCCGCAAGTGCTTCCTGCCGCGCGAGGGATGGCGATTCACCGATGCGGACTACTCGCAGATCGAGCTGCGCCTGCTTGCACACATGTCGGGCGACGAAGGCCTGATCGAGGCCTACCGCGAAAACGAGGACATCCACCGCATCACGGCATCCAAGGTCTTCCACACGCCGTTTGAGGAGGTGACGCCTGCACAGCGCAGCAACGCAAAGGCGGTCAACTTCGGCATCGTGTACGGCATCAGCTCGTTCGGGCTCTCCCAGGGACTATCGATCACGCGCAAGGAGGCCGCGGAATACATCGATGCCTATTTCAGGACTTATCCGGGCGTCAAGGCCTACCTCGACGCGCTCGTTGCGGGCGCGAAGGAAACAGGAGCCGTCACAACGCTCTACGGCCGCATCCGGCCGATTCCGGAGCTGAAGTCGTCCAACTTCATGCAGCGCCAGTTCGGCGAGCGCGTGGCCATGAACTCCCCGCTCCAAGGCACTGCGGCGGACATCATGAAGATCGCGATGATCCGCGTCTGGGAGACGCTCAGGCGCGAGGGCTTAAAGTCGGAGATGATCCTCCAGATCCACGACGAGCTCCTCATCGAGACGGCGCCGGGAGAAGAGAAGAGAGTCAAGGAGATCCTGGAAAACGAGATGAAGCATGCGGCGGACCTCAAGGTCACGCTGGAAGTCAACGTCGAGGACGGCAGCGACTGGTACGGTACGAAATGATGCTTGTGATCGGTGTAACGGGAGGCGTGGGCTGCGGAAAGACCTCCATCCTGCGCTATCTGGAAGAAAACTGCAACTGCCGGGTCATCCGCACGGACGAGACGGCAAAGGACCTGGAAAGGCCGGGAAAAGTCTGCTACAGACGTATCCTGAAGCTCTTTTCGGATCCGTCTGAAGTCTTAAACGACGACGGGACGCTTGACAATGCGGCGCTCGCGGCGCGCATCTTTGCGGATGAGACGCTTCGCGGGAAGGTAAACGACATTGTCCACCCGGAGGTGGAAAAATATGTCCGCCGGGAGATCGAAAAAGAGCGCAGGGCAGACAGACTGAGCTATCTCTTCATTGAGGCGGCCATGCTGATCGAGGCGGGGTATCTCCCGATCCTCGACAGGCTCTGGTACGTGTACGCGCCGCGGGCGGTGCGTGCTGAAAGGCTTAAGGAATCGCGCGGTTATTCCGACGAAAAGATCCGGCAGATCATGCGGCGCCAGCTCAGCGACAGGGCCTTCCGCGCCCATGCGGACGCAGTGATCGACAACGGCGGGACACATGAAGAGACATGGCGCAGGATCGACCGGCTCCTCATCCGGGAGACGGACAGTTCCTGCCTGACATAAAGGAAAGCAGAAGAGGCGGCAAAAGACAGTGCGGTTTCAGAGTTTTGCGAGCGGCAGCAGCGGCAATTGCATTTATACGGGGTCGGAATCGACCCACATCCTCGTCGATACGGGAATCAGCAGGAAGCGCACGGCGGATTCGCTCCACGCGATCGACCTTGACCTGAAGGACCTGTCCGGAATCTTCATCACCCACGAGCATACGGATCACATTTCGGGACTCCCCATGATCATGAAGTCAACGGACATCCCCGTCTTTGCGACGAAGGGGACGATCGGGCGCCTGCTTGCCATGTCGCAGTTTTCCGGCGTGGATCCGGCGCGGTTCCAGGTCGTAAAGGCGGACGAAAAGCTCACGGTCGGCGATCTTGCCGTCTCGCCCTTTTCGACGTCGCACGATGCGGCGGAGCCGGTCGGCTACCGCATCTGGTACGGCTCGCAGAAGGTCTGTATCTGTACGGACCTGGGGTGCTACAATGACTATACGGCAGAGTGCCTGCGCCACGCGGACGTCCTGCTCCTGGAGGCAAACCACGACGTCAACATGCTCCAGGTCGGTCCCTATCCCTATGCGCTGAAGCAGCGGATCCTCGGGGAACGGGGGCATCTGTCCAACGATGCGTGCGGAACGCTCCTTGCGGGGGTTATGAACAGCCACATGCGGGCGGTGTTCCTCGGGCACCTGAGCAAGGAGAACAACTATCCGGAGCTCGCCTACGAGACCGTGCGGCTCTCCCTCATCGCGGAGGACCTGATGGGCGGCACATACGGCCAGGGCAGGAGCGCTGCCGGAGTTGGCCGCGGCATCACCGACTTCCCGCTCTTTGTCGCGGGGCGTACAGAGCCGTCGCGGCTGATCTCCTGGTGACGCGCAAATAACAGGGCAACAGGACCGGCCAATCATCCGGCCGGAAACGAAACAGGCAGAAAGGAAAATCATGAACAAGGCAATCATTACCGTCGTCGGGAAGGATACCGTCGGCATCATCGCAAAGGTCTGCACCTACCTCGCACAGCGCGGCGTCAATATCCTGGATATTTCGCAGACGATCGTCGGCGGGATCTTCAACATGATGATGATCGTCGACATCAGCGCGCTCTCGGAGCCCTTCCATGAAATGGCGGACAGCCTGGAAAAGCTCGGCGCGGAGGAGATCGGCGTGCAGATCAAGGTCCAGAAGGAAGAGATCTTCGACAGCATGCACCGCATCTGAGTGTTTTCAAATTCAGGAGAATCAAAGGGATGATCAATTTTACCGAAGTCAGGGAAACCAATGAAATGATCGAGAGGGAAAACCTCGATGTCCGCACGATCACGATGGGCATCAGTCTCCTCGACTGCGCAGACCCGTCCCTTCCCGCACTCTGCAACAAGATCTACGAAAAGATCCACCGCACCGCAAAGGACCTCGTCAGTGTGGGAGAGGAGATCGCGCGCGACTACCGTATCCCGATCGTCAACAAGCGGATCTCCGTGACGCCCATCTCCCTGATCGCAGGAAGTGCGTGCAGGACGACGGAGGACTACGTGCAGGTCGCAAAGACACTGGACAGTGTCGCAAAGGACGTCGGCGTGAACTTCATCGGCGGCTTTTCCGCCCTCGTGTCGAAATCCATGACGCCCGCGGACGAGCTGCTCATCCGCTCACTCCCGCAGGCGCTCTCACAGACGGATATCGTGTGCGCCTCCGTGAACGTCGGCTCCACGAAGACCGGCATCAACATGGACGCGGTGCGCCTTCTGGGCAATGTGATCAAAGAGACCGCACAGGCGACGGCGGATTACGATTCCATCGGGTGTGTCAAGCTCGTGGTCTTCTGCAACGCGCCGGATGACAATCCGTTCATGGCGGGCGCGTTCCACGGCGTGACGGAGGGCGACGCGGTGCTCAACATCGGCGTCAGCGGCCCGGGTGTCGTAAAGACGGCGCTGGAAAAGGTGCGCGGGGCGGATTTTGAGACGCTCTGTGAAACGATCAAGAAGACGGCCTTCAAGGTCACCCGCGTGGGCCAGCTCGTCGCCAGGGAGGCATCGCGCCGCCTTGACGTGCCGTTCGGGATCGTGGATCTGTCCCTTGCCCCCACGCCTGCGGTCGGCGACTCCGTTGCGGATATCCTGTGTGAAATGGGGCTGGAGTACGCCGGTGCACCCGGAACGACAGCGGCGCTCGCGCTCCTCAACGACCAGGTCAAGAAGGGCGGCATCATGGCGTCCTCCTATGTCGGCGGACTTTCAGGCGCCTTTATCCCCGTGAGCGAGGACCAGGGCATGATCGACGCCGTCCTTAAAGGGGCGCTCTCCATCGAAAAACTCGAAGCCATGACCTGCGTCTGCTCGGTCGGTCTTGACATGATCGCAGTGCCGGGAGATACAAAGGCGACGACGATCTCCGGCATCATCGCAGACGAGATGGCGATCGGCATGATCAACCAGAAGACGACAGCAGTGCGCATCATCCCCGTCGCCGGGAAAAAGGCCGGAGACCATGCGGAATTCGGCGGGCTCCTGGGTCATGCGCCTATCATGCCCGTGAACGCATTTTCCTGTGATGCGTTCGTAAACCGCGGCGGGCGGATTCCGGCTCCGGTCCACAGCTTTAAGAACTGAGCCTCTTCCGGCGGCTTTTTCTTGCGAAACGGGCCTGTTGTGGTATAATATCTATGCGGTATTCCGCAATGCAGCTGTAGTTCATCGGTAGAATGCTAGCTTCCCAAGCTGGAGAGACGGGTTCGATTCCCGCCAGCTGCTTTTTAAAGGCTTAAAACGCCAAAACCAATCAGAGAAAGGAGATGCTGGATGTGCTGCATCTCTTTTTTGTGCTCTAAGGGTTTTGGGTTTGGAAGATTCCGGCATTCTGCAGGAACGGGCATTATCTATTGCCGATGAAAACCTTCATTAAGTGCCGTAGAGGTTCCTTTCAGGTCTTCATGTCGTCGTAAAGGCTCATTCATGACTTCCTTTCTCGCTCCTGTTAGAATCGGGGTACGGTCGGAGCGGGTAACCGCACTCCGGTTTGTGGAGGCCTCGCTTCGGCGGGGCCGTTGTCCATTTCAGATCCGAGGATTACGCTGAAGGGTCTTGAATACCTGAATGAGAATTCACTCATGCAGAAGGCCATGAGAGCGACCATTTATAATGTTGACATTTAATAACTTTAAAGTTATTATCCCCTTAAGGGGGAGCGGATGTATAAGATTTACTTTTTCAAGGATCGAAAAGGCCGTCAACAAGCACTGGAGTACATTATTAAGCTCCAGAGGAACAAGGATAAAGATAGCCGAATAAAGGCCAATAAAATAAATGACTACTTTCAAGCCCTTAGCATATATGGAACTCAACTAGGGCAGCCATATGTAAAGCACATCTGGGGTGATATATGGGAGATTAGGCCGATAAAAGATCGCTTCTTTTTTGTGGCTTGGCAAGGTGATAGTTTCGTTGTACTACATCAGTTTACAAAGAAGACTCAGAAAACTCCACAGAGAGAGATTGATAAGGCAAAGAGCGAATACCTGGAGCTTCAGGAGAGGGGGATGGACAATGAAGAAGAATAATAGTGCTATCGGCGATAGCTGGGAAGATGTCAGGCAGGTATTGTTTACCCCCGAGGAAAACGCAGAGAGCGATATTAGGGTTGCCATAATCGGAGAGTTAATTAAGGCCAGGCAGGAGAAGGGAATATCACAGAAACAGCTTGAGGAAATGAGCGGGGTCAAACAGCCCATAATAGCAAGAATTGAGAGAGGAACGGTATCACCAAATCTTAGTACGCTTGTAAAGGTTTTGCATCCACTTGGAAGGCGGATTGTGATTGTTCCGGATGAAGATATAGTCAAAAGATGATGAGATAGCAAAGTAGATCAAAATACGTTTCTTGCCATGATAGCCCATGCAGAGGAGGCGGCGAAGGCCGTCTCCTTTTTGTGTGGGCGAAAAGGAGTGCCATGCAGAAGAATTACTATTCTCCCTTTTTTGGAATGTAATCAAAGAACATGGGAGAGCGAAACTGCTGAACAATCCGGATATGGTGTATGATAATAAGTAAGATAACACGTAAGATCCGAGAGAGGGCATTGTACTTGCATCTGAAATGAAAAAATACCTTCACGCCGATTACGGCTTCCGGAATATCCGCCGCATGAACGCGACCGGTTACCGGGAAAAGAAACTGAATATCGACGAGATAAACTTCGTGGCGACAGGGGATTTTGCGGACGAGGCCAAAAACCACTGCGCCGCGGTCTGCGCGACTAACCTTTCGCTCTTTGCATTGTCGCAGCAGCTGGGCTTTCGGCCGGACCGGGTGGCGCGGGAGATGCTTTTCCAGGAGATCCACAAGTATGAAAAAAACGGGCCGGTATTCCGGTTCGCCGCGCGGTTTAAGAAGTTCCTGGAAGCAGGCTTTGCAAAGAGAAGAGGACTTCTGTTCGGGTCGCGGCGCGTGCGCGGGACGGAAGGGATCTGCGAAGCGATCGACGCGGGCGAGCCCTGCGTGCTGCTTCTTGCAAATGACCTGTTTCACTGGCACTGGGTCCTTGCGGTCGGCTACCGCGTCTATCAGAACGGCGAAGTGTACCTGCGGCTCGCCGACAGCTGGCAGCACCGCGCGGAGACATTCTACAAACCCGGAGTGGGTTCAAAGCTCCTTACGGCGAGAGCTTACCAGGTGACGTCAGCAAAGGCTCCCGGAACTGCGGGAGCGGAAGCAGGGGAAAAGACCGATTTGTGAGCAGGTCAGGGTGCCTGGCTGCGCCGGATCAC
>CACZQP010000008.1 GCA_902783385.1 uncultured Lachnospiraceae bacterium
AACAGGGATACCATATGCGGTATCCCTGTTTTTTTTGCGGTTACTTCTCTTTGATCTCTCCCGGCTTAAAGCTCCGGATAATCTCCTCTGCGACCTTCATGCCGTCCGTTGCGGCCGATACAATGCCGCCCGCGTAGCCGGCTCCTTCGCCGCAGGGGTAAAGTCCCCCCACCGCGGATTGAAAATGCGCATCGCGCGGAATGCGGACAGGTGAGGAGGTCCTTGCCTCCAGGCCCAAAAGCCACGCATCCTCGCCGGCAAATCCGGGAATCTTCCGGTCAAAAGCTGCCATGCCCCTGCAGAAGGCATCGTCGATATCAGAGGGCAAAAGCTCATTCAGCAGGGCCGCTCGGACCCCTCCGCATGCGCAGAGCTCCTCTTCCGGCCTGCCGGATGTGCTTTTCCCGTCCAAAGACGAGAGCTCACCTGTCAGGTAGTCGCAGAATCTCTGTACAGGGATCATTCCGCCGCCGAGCGCAAAGGCCTTCTCTTCCAGCTGTTCCTGAAAAAGGACACCGGAGAGCGGATCATCTCCCCCGCCCGGATAGTCGCTTCTTCGGACCGTGACAATGATCCCGCTGTTGGCGCGCTTACTGTCCCTCTTGTGCTCACTCATGCCGTTGACCGTCAGTCTTGAAGGCTCTGAGGATGCGTTGACGACATAGCCGCCGGGACACATACAGAAGGAATAGACGCCGCGGTCGCCGACCCGCTCCGTAAGCTTATACGATGCAGCGGGAAGGTGGAACCGTATCCGCGCTTCCTCATCGATTCCGTACTGACGTGCATTGATCATGGCCTGCGGGTGTGATACGCGCATGCCGACCGCAAAATCCTTGGCCTGCATTGGAACGCCCTGCGCCAGCAATGTGCGGAACGTATCGCGCGCCGAATGTCCGATCGCAAGAACGACCGCATCGGCAGCAAGGCATCTTCCGTCCGAAAGGCGAAGCCCCGCGATACGACCGTCCCGTATCACAAGCTCTTCCATCCTGGTCTGAAACAGGAACTCACCGCCCAGCGACTCGATCCGCTTCCTCAGGTTCTTTGTCATCTCCTGCAGACGATCCGTGCCGATGTGCGGTTTTGCCTCGTACAGGATGTCCTGCGGCGCGCCGGCAGCGGCAAAGGTTTCCAGAATGTAGCGGATCCTGCCCTCCGGGTCCCTGATCTGCGTATTCAGCTTCCCGTCGGAGAATGTCCCGGCGCCGCCCTCTCCGAACTGCACGTTCGAATTCGAATCGAGCGCGCCTGTGCGCCAGAATCTTTCGATATCCTCCCGTCTCTCCTGTACGCGTTTCCCGCGTTCCAGGATCAGGGGAGTAAATCCCTTCATGGACAGGAGCAGTGCGCAGAACAGGCCCGCAGGACCCGCACCGACAACGACCGGCCGGGTATGCAGGACTTCGTTTCCGGTCTCCGGCGCGGTATATGCTATGGTTTCATCCTTCAGGATGTCCTTGTCCCGAAGCCGGGCGATCAGCCGATCTTCCCCGGGGATCCCATCGCAGCAGACGCTGTAGACGTGAAACAAAAGAGGCTTCTTTCTGGCGTCGAGTGTGTGCTGAAGGATCCGGTAAGAAAAAGAAGCTTCCGCAGACAGATGGAGCTTTCGGCGGATCCTGTGCTCCAGCTCCGGTATCGGATCCTTTTCCGTCACGGGGATCCGGAGCTGCTGCAGGCGGATCACAGCGTCTCCCCGGCGCTTTTGCCCGCCAGATAGCCGCTGCTCATAGCCCACTGAAGGTTATAGCCGCCGCACCTTCCGTCAACATTCAGAAGCTCTCCCGTGATATACAGATGCGGTACGATCGCGGAGGAAAAATCCTTTCCGATCTCGCGCATGGGGATCCCGCCCGCGGTGACCTGCGCCTTGTCATAA
This sequence comes from uncultured Lachnospiraceae bacterium, assembly GCA_902783385.1. GTDB lineage: Bacteria > Bacillota > Clostridia > Lachnospirales > Lachnospiraceae > CAG-791. The sequence goes on from CACZQP010000008.1 coordinate 1,883, forward strand.
TTGCCCACGGAAGTGATGCGGACAGGATACTCGCGAAAGGATGCAAGGATCCCCCGCAGCAGGCCTTCCGGATCGTCCGTCAGGCGGTTTAAATTCACGCATTTCATCTCCGCCTGGAGACGACTTCGGCAAAGGATCATTGCAGTCAGTTTATCCGCGGCGAGTCCGAAGAGCAGCTCGCCGAGTGTCAGGTTCCTTGAAAGGGACATCCGCCTGTTGCATTCCGCAAGGAAAGATTTCTCCGACAACTGGGGGAGGAAATTCAGGTACAGGATCGTCTCCTTTCCCTGTGAAAGCGCCTCTCCCGCTGCATGAGAGAGCTGGAGCGCCGGAATTCCCGATATACTGCCCGCATTGAACTGGTACTGGCCGTATTCGCATCCAATTTCTTTGCCGTCCGCGCGCAGTGTGCCGCAAAGTACGGCGCGCGCGCCTGCGCCGATGCGCAGCGAATCGTCATCCGTCACAAGCGGTGAAAGTGCAGGTCTTGGCATCTCGCAGCTGTGACCCAGAGCTTTCAGGAGCTCGTACCCGTCGCCCCGGCATCCGAACTGCGTGCCTGCCATACCTCCGCAGGCTGCGATGACCGCGTTTGCAGAATAGACGCCGCCTCCGGCAGTCTCCAGCCTGAACCGGTATCCGCCGGCAGTACTTTCCTCCGGAAGTAAAATGTGGGTGACTCTCTCACCGGTTTTGATCACGACGCCCGCATCCCGAAGCATTTTCACCAGTGCGTGCGTCACCGTAGACGCCTGGTCGGTGTGCGGGTAGACATAGCCGTCCCTGTCATGGAAAAAAATGCCCTCCCTTTCGAAAAACGAAAGCAGGTCTTCCCGGCCAAAAGGTGAGATATAAGACAAAATCCCGCAGGCGGCATCCGAGTGATAATCATCGTCCGATAAAGAAAGATTTGTCAGGTTGCAGCGCCCGTTTCCGGTCGCGGCGAGCTTTTTCAGGACTGCGTCGTTTCCTTCCAGAATGAGCACGCTTTTTCCGCAGCGCGCGGCAGCGACGGCAGCCATGCAGCCGGATGCGCCGCCCCCTGCAATCGCGATGTCCGCGGACAGATGATCTCTTTCGCTATGCGCATTACCTGTCGTATTCATCTTCTTCATAGCCGGCATCCCTGTCAAAGATCAGCGACCAGATCCATAAGTATATACCGCCTCCCGGGAGTCTTTCCAGCAGGTCGATATCCGCACAGCCGGTAAAGAAGGTAAGCAGCGTAAATGCGGTGAAATACAAAAGCGCACAGATCACAAAGGAAAAGAACGCGCCGATCCCCCCATAGAGCACCGGCGAGAGGAAATACACGGGAAGTGCCGCGACCGCGGCGCATAATAACACCATGCCGGTCCTGTAGAGCTCCTTGTGGATCGCGGAGAATGTATCCCGATTGCCCAGGAAGAGAATAACAGCCCACGCCGCATAGAACAGCACGCCCGAAATGGCGAGCGACGTGACTTTGGGCGATTCTCCGCTTAAGGAGAAAATACAGTAAAACAGCTGCAGCGCAAATGCCGCGCACTCGGCAAACAGCATGAATCCGTAACGCTGCATGTGCAAAACGATCAGCCCAATCTGAAGCGTCAGGGCGCAGAGCAGGATGTTCAGCATACAGATCCGCAGCACCCAGGCAAAATCGCTCTCTCCGCCGGCCAGCACCGGAGCGGCAGCAAAGGAAAAGAACGCCGCGGGAAAACACAGATAGGAAAACAGTCTGAACAGCACACTGTACCGGCCGGACACAGTCTGCATGTTGCTGCGCTTTAAATCCTTCGTGATCGACTTGACGATTCCGGTCATCGGAAGTGTCAGGATCAGGGCAAACAGTCCGGGCCACAGGTAGCCAGCCCGGAACAGGTATCCCATTCGGACGGAGCTCAGGAAAGCCTCATCTCCCGCGGATCTCTGGAACATATAGAGCGCTGCAATGCTCTGCATCCCCTGCAGGAAAAACACCAGCATGACAGGCCATGTGCTGACCAGGACATGTCTTAAAAGCTGGCGGTTGATGCCCGTGCGCTCGTGAAAGTATACATCTCCCAGAATCGTCTCCCGGACAGGTCCGCGCATGAGAAAGAAAACGATCACCAGCATGAGCGCAGTAAAGAACGAGGCGATGGCAAGTCCCGTCATAATGCCGAACGCGCCGTAAAGCGCAGCGCAGAAGTCCTTGCGCAGAAGATCTGCAATGCGCTTTCCGTAGTCATAGGCGATCTTGCTGCAGATCGGCAGAAATATCACAGACAGCGCCGCATGCATCATCACCATCCAGCGGACCGGAACCCTGACGCCCGCACCGGAAAAGTAGCTGAGGACTGATCCCATCACTGCAAACGGCAGAATGCTCGCGGCAAGCATCACGTAAACTACGGTATAATCCCGGCTCCCCTGGAACGCCGCGGCAAACGTACCGCTGCAAAGAAAGACCACTGCGGCGCATAGGATCCCGAGCCCGAGCAAAAAGATGCGCAGATACTGCAGCATCGTATGCGCTTCGCTCCTTTTGTCCTGCCTGAGGCGCCTGGTGACGGCCAGCTCCCCGGCCTTGATGCCGCCGATCACAAACAGATTATAAAAAAGGATCGCAAACAGAAACGGTACCGCCGCATCACCCAGCGTATCGGTCCCGAGAAAAGCGCCCGTCAGAAACAGCAGCAGAAATAAAAGCGCTGAATAGCCGATCAGCGCACTGAAATACGGATCGATGCGAAGCCTGTTCTGGCCCAGTCTCTCTGCCATCGGAATCACTCTCTGCCGATCCCGAGGTCAGCGAGGATCTTCTCCTGCTTTTCCTCCATGACCGCTGCTTCTTTTTTTGTCATATGGTCGTAGCCGATCAGGTGCAGCAGGCTGTGCGTGACAAGGAAGCAAAGCTCTCTCTTTTCCGAGTGCCCGTACTGTGCCGCCTGCGCCCTGACATGTGGAATGCTGATCACAATGTCCCCCAGTAAAAGGCTTCCTTCATCGGGGTCCCAGATTCCCTCCGAGAGCATATCGCTCTCATCCCCGAGAGATCCAAAATCCGCCGGTGCACAAAAACGCGCCGCCGGAAATGACAGTACATCGGTGGCGCGGTCGATGCCGCGGTGTGTTCGGTTCAGGTCGCGTATCTCCGCATCGTCTGTCAGAAGGAGCGATATCTCGGCGGGATACGGACAGCCTTCTTCGCGCAGCGCCTGCCGCAGGACGGCGGAGACGGTGCTGCGCAGCGGAAAATCAAACTCAGCGGGGATTCTGCGGTCTATGTTTAATCGGAGTCTGTTCATAGTTTTCATAAGCCTTGACGATCTTCTGCACGAGGGGATGACGCACGACGTCATGGGACGTGAGGCGTATGAAGCTGATCCCGTCGATGTCCTTCAGGACACGCTCCGCCACATCGAGCCCGGAGACCGTGCCCGGGGAAAGATCCTTCTGTGTCGTGTCGCCGGTGATGACCGCATGTGCCCCGAACCCGAAACGGGTCAGGAACATCTTCATCTGCTCCGGCGTCGTATTCTGTGCCTCGTCCAGGATAATATAGGAATTATCGAGCGTACGGCCCCTCATGTAGGCGAGCGGGGCCACTTCGATCAGTCCTCTCTCCACGTTGCGCTGGAAGTTCTCGGGTCCCATGATCTGGAACAGCGCGTCATAGAGAGGCCTTAGATACGGATCGACCTTGCTCTGCAGATCGCCCGGCAAAAATCCCAGCTTCTCACCGGCCTCGATCGCCGGCCTCGTCAGGATGATCCGCTCTACCTCCTTGTTCTGGAACGCCGTGATGGCCATTGCCATTGCAAGGTACGTCTTGCCGGTCCCCGCAGGCCCGTTCGCAAACACGATCAGGTTCCTTCGGATGGCGTCGATATAATTTTTCTGTCCGAGCGTCTTTGGCTTGACGGGGCGCCCCATGGCCGTGTGGCAGATTACATCCCCATCGATCGCAAGGAGCATATCGTCCGTTTTCTTTTCGTCTTTCATTTCCAGTGCATAGGAAACGCTGTGTTCTTCGATCGCGGTTCCCTTGTCGGACAGACCGGCGAGCTGCCTGATGATCCCAACCGCTTTCCTGACATTGTCCGAACTCCCGCGGACGGAGATCACTCCGTCGCGGGAGAGGACCTGTACCCCCAGATCGTTTTCGATCCTGCGGATATATCTGTCATGACCGCCGAAAATGTCCTGCTGCTCCTCAGCTGATAACTCGAGGATCTGTGTCATATTACTCCGTCTTTGAAAGGAATTCGTCGATTCCCTTCGCCGCGGCCTTGCCGGCGCCCATCGCCAGGATGACCGTCGCTGCGCCCGTGACGGCATCGCCGCCCGCGAATACGCCTCTGCGGCTTGTCGCCCCATCTTCCTCGGTTGCGACGATACCGCCGTGCTTATTCACGTCCAGGCCGCCCGTCGTCGTGTGAATGAGCGGGTTCGGGGACGTGCCGAGGGACATGATGACCGCGTCGCACTCGATATGGAACTCCGAACCGGGAACCTCCACGGGTCTGCGTCTTCCGGAAGCATCCGGCTCGCCCAGCTCCATGCGGATGCAGGTGATGCCGTTTACCCAGCCCTCCTCATTCGTCGTGATCTCCACCGGATTCGTCAGGAGGTTAAAGATAATGCCCTCCTCCTTTGCGTGATGCACCTCTTCCACACGTGCGGGAAGCTCTTCCTCGCTCCGGCGGTAGACAATATGCACTTCCGATCCGAGGCGGAGCGCCGTTCTCGCGGCGTCCATCGCCACATTTCCGCCGCCGACGACGACGGTCTTTTTGCCGACCATGATCGGCGTTCTGGAATCCTCTTTGAACGCCTGCATCAGGTTGCTTCTCGTCAGGTACTCATTGGCGGAGAACACGCCGAGCGCCTGCTCTCCGGGAATGCCCATGAATTTCGGAAGACCCGCGCCGGATCCGATGAACACGGCATCAAAGCCCTCGTCTTCCATCAGGGAATCAATCGTAGCCGTGCGGCCGACGACAAAGTCCGTGATGATCTCGACGCCGAGCGCCTTGACATTCTCGATCTCCTTTTCCACGACCGCTTCCTTCGGGAGACGGAACTCCGGAATGCCATACATCAGCACTCCGCCCGGCTTGTGAAGAGCCTCAAAGATCGTGACGCTGTGTCCCTTTCTTGCCAGGTCGCCGGCACAGGTAAGACCTGCGGGGCCCGCGCCGATGATTGCGACCTTCTTGCCGGTCTTTGTATCTGCCCCCTTCGGCACAATGCCCATCTGGCGCGCGGTGTCCGCGACAAAGCGCTCCAGCTTGCCGATCGACACGCTCTCTCCCTTGATGCCGCGCACGCAGACGCCCTCGCACTGCGTCTCCTGCGGGCATACACGGCCGCAGACCGCGGGGAGCGATGAAGACTCGCTGATCACGTCATATGCGGCGGCGACATCGCCCTCCTTCACATGCATGATAAAGCCGGGAATATTGATCGAGACAGGGCAACCCGTCACACAGCGCGGATTGGGGCAGTTGAGGCACCTCGTTGCCTCTTCCATCGCCTCTTCCCTGCTGTAGCCGAGACATACCTCATTAAAGTTCTTTGCGCGCTCCAGCGGCGGCTGCTCCGAAACGGGAACTTTTTTCATCATATCGATTGCCATAATCATTCTCCTTAGTATGTTTTAAGAAATACGCACTTTCCGGTGACAGTTCGCTTATGAGCAGAATCCGCAGCCGCCCTCGTGCGTCTCTCTCTCCTGCTCCTTCAACATAAGGCGCCCTTCCTGTGTCTTGTAAAGCCTTGCGCGCTGCATCGCCTGGTCGAAGTCGATCTTTGCGCCGTCGAACTCCGGTCCGTCGACACATGCGAATTTCACCTTGCCGTCCACGATCAGTCTGCAGGCTCCGCACATGCCGGTGCCGTCCACCATGATCGTGTTCATGCTCGCCATCGTCGGAATACCGAGCTTTGCGGTCAGCTGACATGCGAATTTCATCATGATCATCGGCCCGATGACCACGCAGTGATCATATCTTACGCCCTCGTCCCAGAGCTGCTGGAGCGCGACAGTGACATTTCCGTGAATGCCCTCGCTCCCGTCATCCGTTGCAAGGTAAAGGTTGCCGCACACCTCCTTCATCTCGTCGATCATGATGAGGAGCTCCTTCGTCCGCGCGCCCTGGATGCAGTCCGCCTTGATGCCCTGCTCGTGCAGCCATTTTAACTGTGCGTAGACAGGCGCCGTGCCCAGACCGCCTGCGATGAAGAGAATCTTTTTCTTTGCAAGCTCTTCTTTGGAAAGCTCAATCAGATCGGACGGTCTTCCCAGCGGTCCTACGACATCCGCCAGGTGATCCCCCGCCTTCATGAAGGACATCCGGGTGGATTCGGCGCCTACGGACTGAACGACAAGTGTGATAGTGCCGGCCTCCCTGTCGTAATCGCAGATCGTGAGCGGAATGCGCTCACCTTCCTCATCGATGCGGATGATGAGGAACTGCCCGGGCATCGCGGCTTTTGCCACATGCGGTGCCTCAACTACATACAGGTCGACTTTGGGTCCCAGTGTCTGTTTCTTTTTGATTTCAAACATAATCCTCTCCTTTTCGCACTTTTTGAATGCGTAGTTACCTATCTTTCAGCCGTCGATCGGGATCAGCTGCATGTTCCCCGATCCTCCGTCGCAGAGAAAGGTCTCCCCGCTTCCGGCATTGACTGCGAACACTCTTCCCGTCATGACCGCATTTCCCGCCATGTCGGTCAGAAGCTCCTCATAAATATAAAAACTCCCGGTTCCGATCTCCGTCAGCTCCCTGTAGCGGTACTGATATCTGGCGCTGCCGTCCCGTATCGTTCCCACGGTATCGACGACCTCTCCGCTTCGGATCAGCGCGATCAGGACATAATTGGGGCCGTCCTCTGCCCGGATTGCAGGACTATAAAAGCGGTTGTAGTGCATCTCCACGATCTCGCTGGAGACGCCCGCGTCATTGATCACCGCGAACCGATAATTCGAGGTTCCGGCCGGCATCGGGATATCACCCGTAAACTTCCGGCTCTCCGGTGTCGGATCCGTGCCGTCTGTGGTGTAGTACAGGTCCCCGTCCGCTGGGATCTCCGCGAGTATCTGCATCTGCGTCCTGTACTCCCCGGAAGGCGTCAGGATGACCGGTTCCTCCGGCCGGGTCGGGTGAACCTCATAGACGCTCGAAACTGAGCCGCTGGTAATGCCGAAGCGGTTTCTCGCATAGGCGCTTACCGTATAGATCCCGTCCGTGAGCACAATGGGCGCGTTATATACCTGCTCCTCCCCGGGTTCTTCTCCCTCCCTGGTGATCCGGTAGCAGATCTCCGCATTCCCCGCTGTTTCCAGCGCCAGATGAACACGCTCTTCATACTTTCCGGCGGGGCTTAAAAACACGGGCTCCTCCGCCAGGTAATCCGCAAAGGAACTGCGCACGTTCTCGTACGGACACTCGCGCATCATGTCGGCAATCGCCTGGAAATCATTCTCGGCGGCGCTGCTCATGACCTGAAGGCTGTAGGCCTCCATGACATCCCGCTCCGTGCGCTGGCGGGACGAGAGCACGGCATCGACTGCGTTTTTCACGCCTGCGTAATCATTATAGCGCAACTGGTACTCTCCGCGCAGTAATATCAGGGAGAGATCTTTCGGGTCCTGAAGCAGGAGCGCCCTGTTCAGCATCTGCGCGGCCTCCGGATAGGAACCCTTTTCCGCAAGGCTGTAGGCCTTTGCCACGTAATATCCCTCGGATCTGCGCCACCTAAGGAGCGCAGTCCCGAACAGGACTCCTGCCAGTGCGACGCCGCACAGCGCTCCGAGAAGCACAAGCTGCAGCTTCCTGCGCTTCTTCTCCGTCTCCTCGCGCGCCTTCTGCGCGGCGCTCTCCTTCTTTTCCTCCCGGTCGATGGTGTCCATGATCCGGTTCATCGTCTCGTTGATGGACGCCTCGATCTGTGTCTCATACTCCGGGACGATGTTGATCTCCGCACCGCAGGCCTCGCACAGAAGCTGGCCTTCTTTTATCACGCTCCCGCATTTCGGACAGCGCTGGAGTGCGGCCTCGCTCATAGCCCGTTCTCCGAGAGGTAGTTTTCAAACTCCATGGCATTCATCAGAATGTGCCTGGCCTTTGTTCCCTCCTCGTCACTGACGACGCCCGCGTCACACAGCTGATCCATGATGCGGGCAGCCCGGTTAAACCCGATCTTGAAACGTCTCTGCAAAAGCCCGATCGAAGCCTTCTCCTTTTCGATGATAAAGCGCCCCGCTTCGGCGAACAGCTCGTCCATGCCGCTGTCGCCGCCGGGAGAAGGAATCGCCCCGGGGGCATCAGGCCCGGATGCAAAGGAATCGATCCTGCTCTGCACCTCGTTTTCCCCGTCGGCAACGGGGTTTTTCTCCTTGATGTAGGCAACGACGTCCGACACTTCTCCGTCGGATACAAATGCGCCCTGCACGCGCGTCGGCTTCGCATAGCCCTGCGGATAAAACAGCATGTCGCCCTTTCCGAGCAGCTTTTCCGCGCCGACCATGTCGAGGATCGTTCTGGAATCCACGCCGCTCGATACCGCAAAGGCAATCCGGCTCGGCATATTGGCCTTGATCAGTCCCGTAATGACATCGACGGAGGGCCGCTGCG
>CACZQP010000009.1 GCA_902783385.1 uncultured Lachnospiraceae bacterium
ACCGGGAGGGATCGGACCGAATTTCCGTCGAGATCCCCGGTGAGACGGACGCGGATGCCGTGCTGGCGAATCTCGGAAGCCCCGGCTCCCTGTACTTCATCAGACAGAACGATAATAACGGCAATCCGAACTATTCCCAGACGGTCATTACGAATTCGGACGGCACTGCAGAGGTCGGCATGAACATCACCCGCACGATCCAGGAGATGGTCATGGACGGAAGCGTGATCCTGAACGGTTCGGACGTCGCAAATGCGGCGGGCGCCTACCAGACGGACCAGGTCACCGGAAATAATGCGCCGGTCGTCGAGCTCACCTTCACGGATGAGGGGTCGAAGAAATTCGCCGCTGCGACCACCTATGCGGCGAGCCACGGCAACGAGACGATCGGAATTTACTACGACAACCGGATCATCAGCTATCCGCGCGTCAACGAGGCGATCACGGGCGGACGCGCCGTGATCACCGGCATGGGTTCCATTACGGAGGCGCAGACGCTGGCTTCCATGATCCGCATCGGCGGACTCAAGGTCGAGCTGGAGGAGCTGCGTTCGAACGTCGTCGGCGCACAGCTGGGACAGAACGCGATCGGTTCGAGCCTTAAGGCCGGCGCGGTCGGCATCGCGCTGATCGTCATCTTCATGATCGCGGTCTATCTGCTGCAGGGCGTCGCGGCATCCATCGCGCTTTTGATCTACACGGCGGTGATGATCCTCGTGCTCTCGGGCTTCCAGATCACCTTAACGCTCCCCGGCATCGCAGGTATCCTTCTTTCCATCGGTATGGCGGTCGACGCGAACGTGATCATCTTCGCACGTATCCGCGAGGAGCTGCGTGCAGGCGTCAATGTGAAGGCGGCCATGAAGAAGGGTTACAGCAAGGCGCTCTCCTCGATCATCGACGGCAACGTCACGACGCTGATCGCGGCGGCGGTGCTCGCGGTGCTCGGATCCGGTTCCATCAGGGGCTTTGCAATCACGCTGGCGATCGGTATCGTACTCTCCATGATCACGGCGCTGTTCGTGACGCGGCTGATCATGAACGTGTTCTATGCGCTCGGATTTACGGACGTGAAATACTACGGCAAGGGTAAGGATCCGAAGACCTTCGGCCTGGTGGAGAAGAGAAAGATGTTCTTCGGCATTTCCGCGGCCATCATCCTGATCGGCTTCATTGCCATGGGCGTACACGGCGCAGGCGCCGGGACGCCGCTCAACTACAGCCTTGACTTTGTCGGCGGCACATCCACGGATGTGACCTTCCCGGAGGCCATGAGCCTGGAAGAGCTCAATGAGAAGGTTGTTCCCGTATTTTCACAGATCACCGGAGACGCCGGTGTCCAGGTCCAGCAGGTAAAGGACAGCACAGGCGCGGTGACCGGCGAGGTCATCTTTAAGACGCGGACCCTTACGCAGGTGGAGAGAGAAAAGCTCGGCGACGCGCTCGAAGAGCAGTTCGGCGTCGACAAGAGCACGCTCCTGACTGAGACGATCAGCTCGACGATCAGCTCGGAGATGCGCAGGGATGCGATCCTGGCTGTCTGCGTCGCACTTGCCGCGATGCTCGTCTATATCTGGTTCCGCTTTAAGGATATCCGTTTCGGCGCAGCTTCCGTCGCGGCCCTTGCGCACGACGTGCTGGTCGTCCTGACCTGCTACGCGCTGCTTCGGATCTCCGTGGGCTCGAGCTTCATCGCGTGCATGCTGACGATCGTCGGTTATTCCATCAACGCGACGATCATCATCTTTGACCGCATGCGCGAGAACCTGCAGTTAAACCGCAAGATCGACTTAAAGGAGCTCGTGGACAAGTCCGTCTCCCAGACGATGTCGCGCAGCATCTTCACCTCCCTGACGACATTCTTCATGGTGCTCACGCAGTACATTTTCGGCGTGGCGTCGATCCGCGAATTCGCGCTGCCCATCATGGCGGGCATCATCAGCGGCACGTATTCCTCGATCTGCATTGCGGGTACGCTCTGGTATGTGCTGCGGAAAAAGGCCGGGACGGACACGGATAACATCCTCGGCGGCAAATTCGAGACAAAGGACGAGGTAGACACCTCCGAGATGACGAAGGAGGAGATCCGCGCGCTCCGGAAAAAGCAGATCGCGGACAAGAAGCGCTCCAAGGTCTCCATCTGATTCGGAAAACACATAAACCGAAGGCTGCCGCGCACATTTGCGCGGCAGTCTTTATTTGCACATCTTTTCATCAGGGCGTGTTTGGCATACAATATATAGTATAGGGCACAGCGGACGCGCAGTTTCCTGTGCTCTGTTTTTGCACGGAAACGATGAAGACCAGGAGGAGCCGGTTCAGATGGCAAGATGGATGGTGTACGCCAAGGGGGCGGATTTTCAGAAGATCGCGGAGGAGTTTCACATCTCCCCGGTTCTCGTGCGCATCCTCAGAAACAGGGAAGTGATTACGGACACGCAGATCCGCACATTCCTGCACGGGACGGCGGAGGATCTGCACCTGCCGGCGCTTTTGCCGGATGCGGATAAGGCCGCGGGAATCCTCGCGGATAAGATAAAGAGCGGTAAGAAGATCTGCGTGATCGGGGACTACGATGTGGACGGGATCTGTGCTGCGCATATCCTGACGAGCGTGCTGCATGCCTGCGGCGGAGACGCGGAAGCGGTACTGCCGGACAGGATCGTCGACGGATACGGCATGAACCAGCGGATGGTCACGGAGGCGGCGGCGAGGGGGATCGATACGATCCTCACCTGCGACAACGGGATCTCCGCAACGCTCCCCATCAAGGTCGCGGGGAGGCTCGGACTCACGGTCATCGTCACTGACCACCACGAAGTCCCTTTCCAGACGGACGGGCTCGGGCGAAAACGCCAGACCCTGCCGCCCGCGGCGGCTGTCGTGAACCCGAAGATCGAGAATGCGATCACGGGCAGGTGTGACTACCCGTATCCCGATATCTGCGGGGCGGTCGTCGCACACAAGCTGATGGAGCTGCTTCTGGACCGTATGCAGATTCCGGAGGGAGACGAGATCCTGAGGAGCCTACTGCCGTTTGCCGCGCTCGCAACGGTCTGCGACGTCATGCCGCTCGCCGACGAAAACCGCATCATCGTGCGCGAAGGCCTTGGCCGCATGCAGGACACCAAAAACGCGGGGCTCTCGGCACTGCTGAAGGTGACGGGGCTGGGCGATAAACCGATCAGCGCATACCACGCGGGATACATCCTGGGGCCCTGCCTTAACGCGTCGGGAAGACTCGACAATGCCATTAGGGCCTTTCGGCTTTTCCAGCACACGACGTATGCAGAGGCGCTGCTGGCGGCACAGGAGCTGAAAGATCTAAACGACAGCCGCAAGGGGATGACCCAGAAGGGAATGGAGCTCGCCGTCCGAAGCATTGAGACGGGGCATCTTCTCTCGAATGACGTGCTGGTCGTCTACCTTCCCTCCACACACGAGTCGCTCGCAGGCATCATCGCGGGCAGGCTTCGCGAAAAATACGGCTGCCCCTGCTTTGTTTTGACGGATACCGAGGACGGACTCATCAAGGGGAGCGGCAGGTCCATCGAGGCCTATAACATGTACGAGGAATTAAGCGGCGTGAGCGACCTGCTCATCCGCTTCGGCGGCCATCCCATGGCTGCGGGGCTCACAATGGAGAAACAGAATCTCCCTGTATTCATCCAGCGGATCAACGCGCAGTGCAGGCTGACGGAAGAGGACATGGAGGAGGTGCTGCATATCGATATGGAACTGCCGCCCTCGCTCCTGACCCTCGACATGGTAAAGGAATTCCGGCTCCTCGAGCCGTGCGGAAGAGGAAACCCGCGGCCGGTCTTTGCGGCGCGCGATATCACAGTCACAGCGCTCCGGGTGATGGGCAGGAACGAAAACGCCCTGCGCATCGACGGCATCTGTGAGGACGGTACCGAGTGCGAGTTCGTCTATTTCTCCGACCCCGGCGCGGCAAGGGCCGTGATCGACGGCGCCTACGGGGAAGGGCGGTTTGATGCGCTAAAAAGCGCAGCGGTGCCGGCCGGAGGGGAAGAAGGCACAAAACCGGTAAGGATCAAGATCGCGTACTGCCCGGACATCAACGAGTGGAACGGCAGGGAGAGACTTCAGTTCATCGTGCGGGACATGAAGGCGTAGAATACAAAAGCACCTGCCGGGAAGCAGGTGCCTTTGCAGATTCTTATGAGGGGGAGATAGTGAGTTCTTCAACTATCTGTCCTTACTATACAGGACAAATGTGTTCATTTTATGTACGCAGCCTAAGGAATTCATAAAGTTTCTAAAAAAAGGATAAAGAAATGAAACTCGGAAAACTGCTGGAAAATCTGGAGTATTCACTGTTTACCGCTGCGGGGGAGGAGGTTTCGGACCCCGCGGCGCGCGAAATGCTCCTCTCAAGGGAGATTCCGTCCGTCACAAACGACTCGCGGCAGGTGGAAGAGGGGAGCCTCTTTTTCTGTATCCGCGGCGCAAACCGGGACGGACATGACTTCGCGCAGGAGGTGATCGAGAAAAAGGCCGCAGCGCTCCTTGTGGAGGAGATCCCTGCGCTCCCCGGCGCGGCACGCGATGGCGGCGCCGTTCTCGTGAAGACGAAGGATACGCGGCTCGCCATGGCTTTTGTGTCCGCCGCATTTTACGGACATCCCGCGCGGGAGATGAAGGTGATCGGCGTGACCGGCACCAAGGGCAAGACGACGACGACCTATATGATCCGAGACATGCTGGAGGCGGCCGGGATCCCGACTGGCCTCATCGGCACGATCGAGATGACCTATAAGGATGTGCGCAGGGCTTCCGGAAATACGACGCCGGAGTCCCTTGCGCTGCAGAAGGATTTCCGCGAGATGGCGGACGCCGGTATCCGGGCCGTCGTCATGGAGGTGTCTTCCCAGGCGCTCATGCTGCATCGCACGCAGGGCTTTACCTTCGACATCGGCGTCTTCACAAATCTTACCCCGGATCATATCGGGCAGAACGAACACAAGGATTTTGCGGAGTACCTGGCCATGAAGCGCCGTCTCTTTACCCAGTGCAGGGAGGGCGTGTTCAACGGAGATGATCCGCACCTTTCGGAGATCCTGGAGGGACACACCTGCAGCGTGCATACCTTCGGGCTAAAGGCCGGGGACGACCTGTATGCGCAGGACTTAAAGCTTGTCCGTCTCCCCGGCGCCCTGGGGATCGATTTTTCGCTTCACGGAAAGATCGCGGAAAAAGCCGGCATCGATCCCGCATCCCGCTGGGAGGCGTCGCTCCCCGGCGCGTTCAATGTCTATAACGCGATGTGCGCGGTCGAGGTCTGCGCACTGCTCGGCGCAAAGCCTGACGCGATGAAACAGGCGCTCTCTGCCTGCCGCGTGAAGGGGAGAATCGAGATCGTGCCCGTGAGCGATGCCTATACGCTTCTCATCGACTATGCGCACAACGCCGTTTCTCTGGAGAGCGTGCTTAAGACGCTCAGGGAGTATGAGCCGGGCCGCATCGTCACGGTGTTCGGCTGCGGCGGGAACCGCGACAGGAACCGCCGCTTTGAGATGGGAGAGGTGAGCGGGAGGCTCTCGGACCTGACCATCATCACATCCGACAATCCGCGCTTCGAGGAGCCGCTCGACATCATGGCGGACATCCGCACCGGGATGGAGAAGACGGACGGCGCCTATGTCGAGATCGCGGACCGCAAGGAGGCGATCCGCTACGCGATGGAAAACGCCCTGCCGGGAGACATCGTCGTGCTTGCCGGCAAGGGACACGAGGACTACCAGGAGATCCGCGGGGTAAAGCACCCGATGGACGAGAGGAAGCTGATTCGGGAGATCCTTGCGGAAGGCAGCGCCCGGGGCACCGCGGATGAGTAAATACGCGCAGGTCATCATCGACATATCCCACGAGAAGGTCGACAGGCCATTTACCTACAGGGTCCCGGCAGAGCTCCGGGAAACGCTCTGGCCGGGGAGCATCGTGCGCGTGCCCTTCGGAAAGGGAAACACGATCCGCCAGGGCTATGTGACCGCCCTCCTTGACGAGAGCGGCTACGAAGACGATCAGCTCAAGGAGATCGCAGACGCCGTCAGTCCGGACGACCCGAAGAAACAGGCCGCGGCGAACCAGGTCGCCCTTGCCGCGTGGATGAAGCAGCAGTACGGCTCCACCATGTCCGCTGCGCTCAAAACGGTGCTCACGACCGGCAGGCGGGGCACGGGGAAAGTGCGCCGCGAGGTGGAGCTGACCGCTTCGCCTGCGGAGGCGAAGGAGGCGCTTGACCTGTTTGAAAAAAAGCATCAGGTCGCACGGGCAAGGCTCCTGTTATCGCTTCTTGAGGTGCCGCGCCAGCCCTATTCCCTCGTGACTGCAAAACTGCACATCACCCCGCAGACGATCCGCGCGCTGGAGGACAAAAAACTTCTTGCGGTCCGGGAGAGCAGGACCCTGCGGGACCCGGTCTCCTTCCGGGACGGCGAAGCGGCGCAGATTGAGCTGAATGCCGACCAGAAAAGGATCGTCGCGGAGGTCACGGCGGATGCCGCGGCGGGCAAGTGCACGGTCTCTCTCATCCACGGGATCACGGGGAGCGGAAAGACGGAGGTCTATATTTCGATCATCCGCAGGATCGTGGAGTCCGGGAAGGCCGCGATCGTCCTGATCCCGGAGATCTCTCTTACGTACCAGACGCTCCTGCGGTTCTACCGCTATTTCGGAAACCGGGTCTCCGTGGTGAATTCGTCCATGACGGAGGCGGAAAAAAACGACCAGTTCGAGCGGGCGTCCTCCGGGGAGATCGATGTGATCATCGGTCCCCGTTCGGCGCTCTTTACACCCTTCCCGCGCATCGGCGTCATCATCATCGACGAGGAGCATGAGGGGAGCTACAAAAACGAACAGATGCCGAAGTACCACGCCCGGGAGGTGGCGATCCGGATCGCACAGATGCACGGCGCGGTCGTCGTGCTGGGCTCGGCGACCCCCTCGCTTGCGGCCTACGACGCCGCAGTGCAGGGACAGTACCGCCTCTTTGAGCTGACGAAGCGGGCGACGGGCGGCGCGCTGGCGCGCGTTTCGATCGCCGACATGCGGGAGGAGCTCCGCGCGGGAAACCGGAGCATCCTGTCGAGAAAGCTGGCGGAAAAGCTCGGGGAGCGGCTGGAGAGGAAGGAGCAGACGATGCTCTTTTTGAACCGACGCGGATTCTCCGGCTTCGTTTCCTGCAGGTCCTGCGGCTATGTCGTAAAGTGCCCGCACTGCGATGTGTCGCTCTCGCTCCACAGAAACGGGAAGCTGGTGTGTCATTACTGCGGCTACGAGCAGCCGTCGGTGAAACAGTGCCCGGAGTGCGGCTCCCCCTATATCGCGGGCTTCCGCGCGGGCACGGAGCAGGTGGAGGAATACCTGTGCGCCGTGTATCCGGGCGCGCGGATCCTCAGGATGGACGCGGACACCACGCGCAGAAAGGGCGACTACGAGCGGATCCTCTCCGCGTTCGCCGCGGAGGAGGCGGACATCCTCGTCGGCACGCAGATGATCGTGAAGGGCCACGACTTCCCGAAGGTGACGCTCGTCGGGATCCTGCTGGCCGATTTATCGCTGCATGCAGGGGACTACGCTGCGGCGGAAAAGACGTTCCAGCTGCTGACGCAGGCGGCAGGACGGGCAGGGAGAGGAGACCGGGAGGGAGAGGTCATCTTTCAGACCTACCAGCCCGACAATTACGCGATCCTGCACGCTGCGGCGCAGGATTACCGGGGTTTTTACGAGGAGGAGATCCTGTACCGGAGAATGCTGCGCTACCCGCCGGCCGCGCACATGCTTGCGGTGCAGTTCATCTCGCCCTCGGAGGAAGCATGCCTCCGGCGCGCCGGCGAGATCCGCGCCTTCCTGGACAGCACGTATCCGGGCGCGCTGGTGATCGGCCCCGCGGCCGGCCAGCCGGTCATGCTCCGCGACCAGTACCGGTATGTCATATATATCAAAGAAGAAAAATATGATAAACTTGTGCAGTACAAAAACGGGATCGAAGAGAAGAACGAAGCGGACCGGCAGGACGGAAACAATGCGGCTTCCCGCGCCGTCACGACGCAGTTTGACTTTGACCCGGTAAATGTGTTTTAAGATCGGGCTTCCCTGCGGAAGCGGAATACAGAGGTAGCAAAATGGCACTCAGAACGATCCGGGAGATCGGAGACGAAGTACTTAACAAAAAAGCAAAAGAGGTAAAACAGGTCGATGCGCGGACAAAGGAACTGATCCGCGACATGTGGGATACCATGTATGAATCGGGCGGCGTCGGTCTTGCGGCGCCCCAGGTCGGCGTATTAAAGCGGATCGTCGTGATCGATGTATCCGAGGAACAGAATGAGCCGCACGTCCTCATCAATCCGGAGATCCTGGAGACCTCCGGGGAGCAGACGGGCCTCGAGGGTTGCCTTTCCGTGCCGGGCAAGTCCGGCCAGGTGACCAGGCCGCTCTACGCGCGGGTAAAGGCGTTTGACGAGGAGATGAAGCCCTTCGAACTGGAGGGGACAGAGCTCCTTGCGAGGGCGATCTGCCACGAACTCGATCACCTGGACGGAAAGCTCTATGTGGACCTGGTCGAAGGGGAACTCATCGACAACGCGTCCCTTGCGGAGGAAGAAGCGGAAGAGGAAGAAGAGGCATGAGAGTCGTATTTATGGGAACCCCCGATTTTGCGGTCTCATCGCTTCAGGCGCTCATCGATTCGCGCCACGAGGTCTGCATGGTCGTCACACAGCCTGACCGGGAGAAGGGCAGAGGAAAAGCCATCGCCGAGTCGCCGGTAAAGACCTGTGCGGCCGCGGCGGGCATCCCCGTCTTCCAGCCGGCCAGGATCAAGACACCGGAAGCGGTCAGCGAGCTGCGCGCGCAGCAGGCGGACGTCTTTGTCGTCGCGGCCTACGGTCAGATCCTTTCGGAGGAGATCCTCACGATCCCGCGGTACGGATGCATCAACGTGCACGCATCCCTCCTGCCGAGGCTGCGCGGCGCATCCCCCATCCAGTGGGCGATCGTGCAGGGCGAAACAAAGAGCGGCGTGACCATCATGCAGATGGATAAGGGAATGGACACCGGCGCGATCCTCATGCAGCAGGAAGTGGAGATCACGGACGACGAGACGGGAGAGAGCCTCTATGAGAAACTGCGCAGCGCCGGCGCACCGCTTCTGTTAAAGACGCTGGATGCGCTGGAGGACAAAACTGCCGTACCCGTGCCGCAGGATGACGCCGCGGCGACCTATGCGCCCCTTCTGCAAAAGGATATGGGCCGCATCAACTGGAAGAAGCCGGCGGATGAAATCGGACGGCTCATTCGCGGCATGAACCCGTGGCCCGGCGCGTATACGAAGCTCGGCGGGAAGCTTTTGAAAATATGGGAGGCATACCCGCTGCCGGAGGATGACGGGGAGGACGAAGGGGACATCGCGCCCGGCACGGTCCTTTCGGCCGCCGGAGACGGCATACGGGTCAGGTGCGGGAAGGGAAGCATCGTCCTGACGCAGATCCAGGCGGAGGGAAAAAGAAGGCTCCCCGCACACGACTACCTGCTCGGCAGCAGGCTGGAGAGCGGGACACAGCTGGGATAACCAAATCGGAGCAAAGGAGGAGAAGGAATGTATTACGATCCGACATATTTTCTGGTACTGATCGGCCTTGTGGTCACGATGATCGCAAGCTCGCACGTGCAGTCGACGTATGCAAAGTACGCGAAGGTGCGCAGTGCGACCGGAATGACCGGCGCACAGGCGGCGCAGAAGATCCTGCAGATGTCCGGGATCTATGACGTGACGGTGCAGCACGTCGCCGGGACGCTGACGGATCACTACGACCCGGCAAAAAAGGTCGTCAACCTATCGGATGCAACCTATGCCTCCGACTCCGTGGCGGCGGTCGGCGTGGCGGCGCACGAGTGCGGCCATGTCCTGCAGCACCACATGGGTTACTTTCCGCTGCAGCTGCGCACGGCGCTCGTACCCATCGCGAACATCGGCTCAAACATCGGTCTGCCGATCGTGTTTTTGAGCATCATCTTCGGTCTGTCGGAGAATCTCGCCCGCATCGGCATTCTCCTGTTTTCCTTCGGCGTTCTGTTCCAGATCGTCACGCTCCCCGTGGAGTTCGACGCCTCCGCGAGGGCGCTCCGGATGATGGGAGATTACGGACTGCTTGCGGACGGAGAGGTCAGGCAGAGCCGCGCGGTCTTAAAGGCGGCGGCCATGACGTATGTCGCTGCGGCGTTCTCCGCGGTGCTGCAGCTCCTTCGTCTGATCATGCTGACGAACAATTCACGCAGGAGACGGTGAGCGCACCGTGCCGGCAGATGCGCGCGAGCAGGCATTTGTCCTGCTCCTTGAGAACAGAGAAAAGGGAACCTTCAGCAGCCGCCTGCTGCAGGAGGCATATGACCGTTTTGCGGCAGAAGATGCCGCACAGCGGTCTTTTTTTAAGTATCTGACGGAGAGTGTGCTGGAGCACCGCATCCTTGCGGACGAGATCATCCGCAGGGTGAGCACAAGGCCTCCGGAGAAGCTTAAGCCGAAGATCCGCGTGATCCTTGAGATGGGGATCTGCCAGATCCTGTTCATGGACGCCGTGCCGGACCACGCCGCAGTGAACGAGAGCGTGCAGCTTGCAAGGCGCAAAGGCTGCGCCGCGCTCACGGGCTTTGTGAACGGCGTGCTGCGCCGCGTCATCAGGAAGCGGGACGACGGGAGTCTTCTGCGCTGGATGAACGGCCTTGCCCCGTCGCTTCGTTTTTCGGTCCCCGAGTGGCTCTGCGAAATGTGGGAGGCGAGGTACGGAAAAGAGGAAACCGTTCGGCTCCTTGCGGCATTTGATGAAAAAAGCCCCGTGACGGTGCGGCTGGACGAGCGGATGGGCGCGGACGAAATGCGCGCACTTACCGAAAGGATGCGCGCAAAGGGAGCGCAGGTCGAAGCGGGCAGGATCCTTTCGTACGCGAGAAGGCTCACGGATCTGGGAGACCCGCGCCGCCTGCCCGGCTATGCGGAGGGGAGCTTTTATATTCAGGATGAGAGCGCCATGCTCGCCGTGGAGGCGGCGGAGATCTCGCCGGGAGACAGGATCCTCGATCTATGTGCGGCGCCGGGCGGCAAGGCGACCCACGCCGCGGTAAAGGCCGGTCCCGGGGGTCATGTGACCGCCTGTGACCTGCGGGAGGAAAGACTTCCCCGCATCCGGGAGAACGCAGAAAGACTTTCTCTGGATAACCTCACGGTACGGCAACAGGATGCGGCGGTGCACGCCGCAGAGTTTGATGCGGTCTTTGATGTCGTGCTGTGCGATCTTCCGTGCTCGGGCCTTGGCATCATCGGCAGAAAGCATGACATTCGCTACCGCGTGTGCCCCGGGGATATTCCGGCGCTCGCATCGCTCCAGCGGCAGATCCTAAAAAATGCCGCGGCGTATGTGCGGCCCGGCGGCCAGCTGATCTACAGCACCTGTACGATCACAGCCCCGGAGAACGAGGATAACGCCGACTATATCGTAAAGGAACTGGGTCTTACGCCCCTCGCGCTCCCGCCGGTCTTTGCGCCGCTTTTGCAGGCCGGTGCAGCGGAGGGCGATCATCCATCGCACAGGATCCAGCTCCTGCCGCATGTGCACGGGACCGACGGCTTTTTTATCGCGCGGTTTCGGAGACCATTGCAGGGGGAAAAAACATGAGCAGTCTGGACTACACGGATCTTCGCTCCATGACGCGGGCGGAGCTCGAGGAGGCCCTTAGCGGGCTCGGCGCGCAAAAATACCGCGCCGGTCAGGTCTTTTCCCAGCTTCATGCGCATCCGGTGCGGGACATCGCCGATATGACGCTGCTTCCCTCATCGCTCCGGGAGAAGCTTTCGGCGCACTACCGGCTGTCCTCGCCCGTCATTGAGACGCGGCAGGTGTCGGCGATCGACGGGACGGAGAAGTACCTCTACCGCATGCAGGACGGCGAGTACATCGAGAGCGTTCTGATGCGCTACCATTACGGAAACAGCGTCTGCATCTCGTCGCAGGCGGGCTGCAGGATGGGGTGCAGCTTCTGTGCCTCCACGATCGGAGGACTCACAAGGAATCTCCTGCCGGGCGAGATGCTCGCGCAGGTTTACGGGATCGCGGAGGCGACGGGCGAGAGGGTCTCGCACGTCGTGGTCATGGGGACCGGCGAGCCGCTCGACAACTACGACAACCTCCTGCGGTTCATCCGCCTGATTTCCGATGAAAACGGCATGAACCTGAGCAGGCGAAACATCACGGTGTCGACCTGCGGCCTGGTTCCGCAGATGCGGCGCCTGGCGGAGGAGGATTTGCCGATCACGCTGGCCCTGTCGCTTCATGCGCCGAACGACGAAAAGCGCAGGTCGATCATGCCCGTTGCGCGCCGGTACGACATCGCCTCCCTCATGGATGCCTGCCGCTATTATTACGAAAAGACGGGGCGGCGCATCACGTTCGAATACAGCCTGATCCGCGGCGTCAACGACCTGGAGGAGGACGCCCGCGAGCTTTCCGCCCTTGCAAGGGGTGTGAAGGCCCACATCAACCTCATTCCGGTGAATCCCGTGCGGGAGACGGGGTACGAGGAAAGCGCCGCGCCGAGGATCGAAGCGTTCAAAACCCGACTTGAAAAAAGCGGTGTAAATGTTAGTATTAGAAGAGTATTGGGCAGGGACATCGACGGTGCCTGTGGTCAGTTGCGCCACAAATACGGAAAAGAAAAGATACAGGAGAACGGATAAGCAAGATGGCTGTCTCTTTTGCCATTACCGACATCGGCGTGCGGCGAAAACTGAATGAGGACTTCTTTTTTGCCAGCGATACGAAGGTGGGGAATCTTCCCAACCTTTATATCGTCGCTGACGGCATGGGCGGCCACAAGGCGGGCGACTTTGCGTCCCGCTTCACGGTGGAGCACCTGGTCGAAAAGGTGAAAAAGAGCGCGGAGCGCACCCCCAGAGAGATCCTGGAGGAGGCGATCACGCTGGTCAACCGCGAGCTGTTCGAGGTATCTGAGTCCGACGAGGAATATCACGGCATGGGCACGACAATCGTCGCCGCCACGATCGTGAACGGGCACCTCTACATCGCGAACGTGGGAGACAGCAGGCTCTATCTCCTGGAAAAGCACCTGCGCCAGATCACGGTCGATCACTCGCTGGTCGAGGAGATGGTGCTCGCGGGAGACCTCGACGAGAGACGCGCGAGGATCCACCCCGACAAGAACATCATCACCCGCGCCATCGGCGTGGACGAGGAGGTCCGGATCGACTTCTTTGCGGAGGATGTCAGCGAGACGGAGCTGATCCTGATGTGCACGGACGGCCTTACCAATATGCTTGACGACGAAGGAATCGAGCGCGTGCTGCGGCTCGGGCTGGATGCCCAGCTGACGGCGGAGCTTTTGGTGGAGAATGCCAACCTCAGCGGCGGAAAGGATAACATCAGCGTCCTGCTGATCTATCCGAACGCGGAAAAAACGCCTGAGATCATATAAAACGGTTCGGAGGAACCCATGGTTAACATAGGTATGCTAATAGCGGATCGCTATGAGATCCTGGAAAAGATCGGCACCGGCGGCATGTCGGATGTCTATAAAGCAAAGGACCACAAGCTAAACCGCCTTGTAGCAGTCAAGATGCTCAAGGCCGAGTTTTCCGAGAACGCGGATTTTGTATCGAAATTCCGCGTCGAGGCGCAGGCCGCAGCAGGCCTGATGCATCCCAATATCGTCAATGTCTACGACGTCGGCGAGGAGAAGGGGCTCTACTACTTCGTCATGGAGCTCGTCGAGGGCATCACCCTCAAGAAGTATATCGAGAAAAAAGCGCGGCTGTCCGTCAAGGAAGCCGTAAGCATTGCCATACAGGTCTCCATGGGTCTGGAGGCCGCACACCGCAATCACGTCATCCACCGCGATATCAAGCCTCAGAATATCATTATCTCCAAGGACGGCAAGGTCAAGGTCACGGACTTCGGCATCGCGAAGGCCGCCACCAGCAATACGATCACGTCCAACGTCATGGGCTCGGTGCACTACACGTCGCCGGAGCAGGCGCGCGGCGGCTATTCCGACGAGAAGAGCGACATCTACTCGCTCGGCATCACGATGTTCGAGATGCTCACGGGCCGCGTCCCGTTCAACGGGGAGACGACCGTGGCGATCGCGATCAAGCACATCCAGTCCGAGATGCCGTCTCCCTGCGACTTCGTGCCGGAGATACCGCGGAGCGTGGAGCAGATCGTCTTAAAGTGCTGTGAGAAGAGCCCGGACCGCAGGTACCAGAACATCTCCGACCTGATCTCGGATTTAAAGCAATCGCTCCTGCATCCCGATGACGATTTCGTAAAGGTCATCCGCGACAGCGACGAATCCGCCACCGTGACGATCACGGCGCGCGACAGGGAGAGGATCCGCAAGGTCGAAAACGCTGCCGCTGCGGAGGCGGCGGGGGAAATGACGGAGACGGACGCGTATCCGGAGGAAGAGGAGTACCCGGAGGACGAGGGGTATCCCGGCGGCTACACGGACGAGCCGTATTATGAAGAGGATGACGAAGGATACTATCCGGAGGAATCCTACCCGGAGGAGCGCTTCGATGATCTTTCGGAGGACTTCGACAGGGACTATGTAGAGGAGGACGAGTACGAGCCGCCTGTCCCGAAGAAGAAAAAGAAACAGAAAAAGGCAGCTGCCCCCGCGCGGCAGCAGGCGCCGAGAAAGCAGTCTGCCAGACAGCAGGCGGAGCGGCCTGAGCGGCACGAAGCGGCGCGCACCGGAAGCTATCACCAGAATGAGACGCGGCTCAACAACCGCAGGCACCGCAGCGCCTACGAGGAGTTTGACGAGGCCTACGGAACCGCCGGCAGCGGCGTGAAGTGGCTCAACCTCCTGATCGTGCTCATCGCGGTCTTTATCGGTATCGTCGTGATCCTGTTCGCGGCCAACCGCATGGGGATCCTGCATTTCGGCGCGGAGCGTGAGGAGGAAGAAGGCTCCGCTGAGAGTGCGTCCACCGTCATCGTCGTGGAGCAGGAGGAGCCGTCCGGAGAGGAAGAAGAGGACGAGGGCGTCAGGGTCCAGGTGCCGGATCTGTCAAAGCGCGAAAAGAGCGAAGCGCGCGTTCTGCTCTCCAAAAAGGGATTTGATAAGATCAATATTCTTGAAGAACCGAGCGACACGGTGGAGAAGGGCTTTGTGATTACACAGGATCCGGCGGCGGACGAAAAGGTGCCGATCGATACGACGATCACCATCACCATCAGCACCGGTCCCGATACGGAAGGTCTCGTCAGGATGCCCGACCTGACCTACAAGGAGGAGGATCTCGTTCTGGAGCTCCTTCGGCACGGCGGACTTAAGGCCGGCGAAATCAGCTACATCGATACGGACGACATGAATCTGCGCGGCAAGGTGATCACGCAGAGCATTCCGGAGGGCGAGTACGTGGAGCCTGACACGGCGGTCGATCTCGTGATCGGAAACGCGAGCTACATGTATGCGGCGGATATCTATGCACCCACGCCGCAGGAGGACCCGTACTATGTTCCCGGGTCCACGGTATATGTCATCATCAAATCCTCGGACGGCCATGTCCTTCTGGACAAGCTGATCAGCTCCTTCCCTTATCCGGTCAGCTACAAGGGACTCTCCGTCCCGGACGGCACTCTGGAGATGGCCTACACGAATGTCATGGGGGACGGGACGCAGATGCAGAAATCGCTGGTGCGCAGCCTCCAGTTCACGCCGGAAAACTGACCGCCGGCAGCTTAGCGGGAAAAAGGATTGCAGGAAAACAGTTCAAAAGACCGGCAGGGAAAGATCATCAAAAGCCTTGCCGGTTTTTATGAAGTACATGACGGATCGGCCGTGTACCGCTGCCGCGCAAAGGGCGTATTCCGCGCGCTCGGGCAAAAGCCCCTCGTCGGGGATGACGTGGTGTTCGACATCACGGACACGGTGAGTGTGCCGCCGGAAGGAAATGTGACAAGGCTCCTGCCGCGGCGGAGTTTTCTTGTGCGGCCGAACGTCGCGAACGTCGACCAGGCGCTCCTTTTATTTGCGATCACGCATCCGGCGCCCAGCTTCAACATGCTGGACCGCTTTCTTATCTCGGTGGACCGGCGGGACCTTCCGGCGATCCTGTGCTTCAACAAGGAGGATCTCGCCTCGCAGGAGGAGAAGGAGGCGCTCCTTTCGGCATACGAGGCCTGCGGCGTTAAGGTCCTTTTCATCAGCACCTATGAGAGCGATTCGCTGGAGCCGCTGAAAAAGCTCCTGCGGGGAAAGACCACCGTCCTGACCGGGCCGTCCGGCGCCGGCAAAAGCTCGCTCATCAATCGGCTTTGCGGCGTAAGACGAATGGAGACGGGCGAGCTCTCACTGAAGATCGCGCGCGGGAAAAACACGACGCGCCACGTGGAGCTCCTCGCCGCGGGGAGCGATACGTACCTCGTCGATACGCCCGGGTTTACGTCTCTCGATCTTGCCGGAATGGAGGCGGACGACCTCGCGGAGTACTACGCGGAGTTCCAGCCGTACGCGGGGGACTGCAGGTTTGACGGCTGCAGACATTTCAGGGAACCGGACTGCGCGGTCAAGGCCGCGGTCGAGAGCGGCGGGATCAGCAGGATCCGGTATACCAACTATACGGAGCTGTACCTGGAGCTGAAGGACAGGAAGAAGATCTACCGTCCGAAGGATCAGCGGATCACATGACACAGTGCGTCATATCAGCGGGAGAGCAGAACAGTCATGGAAAGAAGCAGCGGAATTCTGATGCCCATATCATCGCTTCCCTCCCCGTACGGGATCGGGACGATCGGGCAGGCGGCATATGACTTTGTGGATTTTCTGGCGGCGGCCGGGCAGAGGTGGTGGCAGCTCCTCCCGGTCGGACCTGCGGGCGCCGGCGACTCTCCATACCAGAGCCCGTCCGTCTATGCGGGCAATCCGTACCTGATCGATATCGGCCTGCTGATCAGCGATGGCCTTCTTACGAAAAAAGAGGCGGATGCCTTTGACTTCGGCGCGGATGCATCCCACGTCGACTACGAAAAGCTCCACAGGAACCGGCCGGCGCTTTTAAAGAAAGCGGCGAAGCGCGCACGGGAAAAAAATGCGCAGCAGATCGATGCATTTGCGGGGGAGAACGCCTGGTGGCTGTCCGACTACGCACTCTTCATGGCGCTGTGGAAGCACTTTGACCGGCTGCCCCTTTCGCAGTGGCCGGACCGCGCCGCCAGGAGACGGGAGATAGCGGCTGTGGAGAAGTACCGCACAGAGCTTGCGGAAGAAATCGACTACTATATCTGTCTCCAGTATCTGTTTTACACCCAGTGGGAAAAACTGAAGGAATATGCGCACGGAAAGGGGATCGGCCTCATCGGCGATATGCCGCTGTATGTTTCGCCGGACTCGGCGGACGTATGGGCAAGCCCGGAGAGCTTCCTGCTGGACGAGGAGGGGAACCCGAAGGAGATCGCGGGCGTGCCGCCGGATTATTTTTCCAAAGACGGCCAGCTGTGGGGAAACCCGCTGTATGATTACGCGCAGATGGAGCGGGACGGCTTCGGCTGGTGGATCCGCAGGATCGACGGCGCGGGGAAGCTTTACGATGTGATCCGCATCGATCACTTCCGCGGACTGGAGAGCTATTGGGCAACGCCCGCAGGGGCGAAGACCGCACGCGAGGGACACTGGGTGAAGGGGCCCGGCATGCGGCTCATCGGCGTCGTCAGGAACTGGTTCCCGGAGCTGGCCTTCATCGCGGAGGACCTGGGGACCGGCTCGCCGGAGCTGACGCAGTTCCTTGAGGACTCCGGCCTCCCCGGCATGCGTATCCTGCAGTTCGCCTTTGACAGCAGCGAGGAGAGCGCATACCTGCCGCACCGGCATGTCCGCAACTGTGTCTGCTACACCGGGACGCATGACAACGACACGCTCTGCGGGTGGCTTGCGCACGCAAAAAAAGCGGACCTGAAAAAGGCCGTGCAGTACATGGGATTAAACAGGGAAGAGGGCTATGCATGGGGCGTGATCCGGACGGGCATGTCGAGCGTGGCGGATCTCTTCATCGCCCAGATGCAGGATTACCTGGAGCTTGATTCGGACAGCCGCATGAACGTGCCGGGAACGCCGAAGGGCAACTGGCGATGGCGCATGAAGCCCGGTGCCGACAGCAAAAAGCTTGCCGCAAGGATCGCGGCGATGACAGAGCTTTACGGAAGGAGGGCCTGAGATGAAGAAGACGATGACGCTTTTACTTGCAGCCGCGGTATTCCTTGCTGCCTGCGCAGCGCCGGCAGCGGAGACAGCACCGGCATCCGCATCAACACAGACCGCGGAGGTAGCCCAGGCGCCCGCAGCATCTCCGGCTTCGGCAACGTCCCCGGTGTCCGAAACAACCACGGCGCCCGCGCCGGAACCCGCCGCGGAGGCGTCCTTAACAGGAGACGTGCCTGTGCCCGAGCCCATGGCGCGGCCGCAGCTGGTGAGCATGGAATCAGTGGCCGCCGGAGCGGACACCGTCACAGCCTCCGTCGCGCCGTGCGTGATCGAGCCGGATCTTTCCAACGTGATCAAT
>CACZQP010000010.1 GCA_902783385.1 uncultured Lachnospiraceae bacterium
CCGGTGGTGTTGGTGTCATCGCTGCCGCCCTCAGCGGGAGTGGTATCGTCACCGGTGGTGTTGGTGTCGTCGCTGCCGCCCTCAGCGGGAGTGGTGTCGTCGCCGGTGGTGTTGGTGTCGTCGCTGCCGCCCTCAGCGGGAGTGGTGTCATCGCCGGTGGTGTTGGTGTCGTTGACGGTGGTGTTCGAATCATCCCCAGTGGTGTTGTCGTCTCCGACGGTGGTTTCATTCGAGACAGGAGAAGTTGTATTCTCATCAACGACTACGTCTGTGGAGTTCTTGCTGTTGTCGTCGCCGGTCGTGTTGTCGTTGTTGTCGTCGCCGGTGTCACCGGTCACATTGGTTATGTTAGAATTCGCGCCAGTTCCATTGAATATGCCGCCGTATTCTGTATTGTTGCCGAAGGTGCCATTATATATGCCGCCGTATTCTGTATTGTTGCTGAAGGTGCCATTATATATGCCGCCGTATTCTGTATTGTTGCTGAAGGTGCCATTGTATATGCCGCCGTATTCTGTATTGTTGCCGAAGGTGCCATTGAATACGTTGCCGTTTTCCGTATTGTTGCTAAATATGGAGCCGTTAATGAGGCTGGTCTCATTATTGGCGAGAACCCCCAGCACATTGCTCCCGGCCAGTGTCAGGGAGACCAGGACTGCCAGTACGCCTGCCGTTCCTGTTACTTTGAGAGCATTCTTCCACCTGTTTCTCATAATCTTCTCACCTCAGATTAAATATATGAACAACTCACAATATCATAGTTCATGCATCCGTTGGAAAAGAGCATGAGCCTATGACTGAATAATCAGCAATAATATAGCATATTGAGATAGAAAATACCACAATTATCGCGAATAATACTGACAATTTAAAACAAAAAAACTCGTGCCGGGAGCAGATGAATCATGTATAATGCCGGTTATAAGTGTTTTTGGCGGTAGGAAAAGCGGGAAACCGCAGTGGAAACCGGAAGGAGCAAACGATGCGGGACGGACTGAAATACAAGGTTCTCCTCTGGGATATCGACGGGACGATCCTGAATTTCAAAGCGGCGGAAAAGGAAGCGATCCGCATGGGATTTCGCAACTATCATCTCGGAGAATGTACAGACGAGATGATCGCGCGGTATTCCGTCATCAACGACCGCTACTGGCGTGAGATGGAGCTGGGCCGCACGACGAAGGAGGCGCTACTGATCGACCGGTTTATGGAATTTTTCGAAAAGGAAGGGATCCGGATCACCCGGGATACCGTTGTTTCCTTTAATGATGATTATCAGCTGGATCTCGGAGAGACGATCGTGTTCAATGACGGCGCGGATGAGCTCCTGCGCGACTTAAAGGGAAAGGTCCTCCAGTACGCGGTGACCAACGGCAACAAGGTGACGCAGGAGAAGAAATTTGCCCGATCGGGTCTTTTAAAGATTCTTGATGGCGCTTTTATCTCCGAGGAGGTCGGCGCGGAGAAGCCGCGGCCGGAATTCTTTGAAGCGGTCTTCCGCGCGCTTCCGGAGTTTAAGAAGGAGGAGTTCCTCGTCATCGGCGATTCCCTGACGGCGGACATGCTCGGGGCAAACAATGCCCATCTCGCGTGCTGCTGGTATAATCCGAAGGAGCGGGCCGGCATGGAAGAGCTCCGCATCGACTATGAGATCCGTTCTCTCCGGGAGATCCCGGGGATCATCGGGGAAGGAAACTGAAGTGAGAAGACCGGACAGCGAGATGGATTCCTCCGGCTTTGTGATGCTCGCGGACTATGTGCCGCGAATCATCCAGGAGATCCGATATCATTCTTCATACAACTTCATCGGGGAGCGCATTGACGGCTACGAGGAGCCCTGTGCGATCCTGTCGCTGGATGCGGCGCGCGCCTTAAAGTCCGCCGCGAACGAGCTGTTTGTGATGGGATACCAGCTCAAGGTATTTGATGCCTATCGTCCCGCGCGGGCGGTGAAGCACTTTGTGCTTTGGGGGATCGAGGACCAGGATATCCGCATGAAGCCCTATTTCTATCCGGACCTGGAAAAGCAGGAGCTGTTTGCACAGGGCTATATCGCAAAGCGCTCCAGCCACAGCCGCGGGAGCGCGGTAGACCTGACGCTCTTTGACATGCGGACCGGGAAGGAGGCGGACATGGGGAGCCCCTTCGATTTCTTCGGCGAGGTTTCGCACCCGGATTATCCGGATCTTTCGCCGGAGCAGCTCCGGAACCGAAAGCTCCTTCGGGATACGATGCTGCGGAATGGCTTTCTTCCGATCGACTGCGAGTGGTGGCATTTTGTGCTGGCGGACGAGCCGTATCCGGAGACGTATTTTGATTTCCCCGTATGCAGTGCGTCGCTGCGGAAATGAAAACGGACGCGGGATGACCTGTTTGCACAAGGAAAGGTAAATCGATTTTTGTTATGAACATCATAGCGGAGCTTCATTGTCACACCAACATCAGCGGACATGCGTTCAATTCCCTGACGGAGATGGCGCAGGCGGCCGCGAAAAAAGGCCTTTATGCGATGGCGGTGACGAATCACTCTTCCATCAAGGACACGCTCTCACATCTGCATTTCTACTGCTATAAATACCTGCCGCGCCGGATCGAGGGCATTTTCCTCCTCTCCGGATCGGAGATCGATCTGGTGGATTTTGAGGGACATGTCGCGCTTTCGGAGGATATCTTAAAGGGACTCGACTTCCGGATCGCCAGTAAGCACAACCCGCGGGATACGGCATTTGAATCGCGCTACGGCACGCCGGAGGAAAACACGCAGATGTATCTGGGCGCAGCGAAGAATCCGCTGATCGACTGCCTGGGCCATCTGGGCAACGTGACGGTTCCCTTTGACCACGAGGCGCTCATCCCCGTGGCGGCATCGACGGGAACGGTGATCGAAGTCAACACCAGCTACTTAAAGCGCTCAAAAGAGAACGTCGAGTGCTACCGCGACATCATTCGTCTCTGCAGACGGCACGACGCGCGGATGGCCGTCACGACGGATTCCCACTCGATCTACACGATGGGGGATTTCTCCGTCGGGACAAAGCTCCTGGAGGAAGAGGGCTTTCCGGAGGAGCTCGTGATCAATTCCTCCACGGAGCGCCTTCGCGCTTATTTTCTTGAAAGAAAAGGCCGGGATATTTTCGAGGACGAGATGTGCCTGTAACGCGGACCGGCGCCGCGGCGGGACAAGACGCCGCAGTTTCATGTCCTGGCAGGAAACAGAGAGGAAGCACGATGGAATTCAAACCCCTTGCGCCCGCGTACGACGCGGATCTGGCTGCGCTGATCCGCAGCTGCCTGAAGGCACATCATCTCGATATCCCCGGCACGGTTTACTACGACGAAGGACTGGATCACCTGAGCGATTTCTATTCTTCCCCTGACTGCGCCTATTATGTCCTTGTGGACGGGGAGCGCCTTGTCGGCGGGATCGGACTAGCGGCATTTGACGGTTTTGCGGACTGCTGCGAGCTCCAGAAGCTGTATCTTAACGAGTCGGCGAGGGGACACGGAATCGGTTACGAAATGATCCGATATATCGAGGCGCGCGCCAGAGAGCGGGGCTTTCGGAGGATCTATCTGGAGACGCATACCAACCTGCAGGCCGCGATTCATATCTACCGGGCTTCCGGATACCGGGAGATTCCGCGGCCGGAGAGCGTCATGCACGGCACCATGAATGTATTCTTTCTGAAGGATTTGTAATGTAATATGGCTCTCACAGTACTCTCCCAGACGGGGATCCTCTCCCTGATGATCCTGCTGGGCTATATTCTCCGCAAGGCCGGTTATTTCAAGGCGGCTCACGCGGATTTCATGACAAAACTTGTGCTGGATATCTTTTTTCCGGCGAGCGTCTTCGTCTCCGCAAGCAATGATTTCGGGGGAGACGGCGGGATCGGCAGGGCGCTAACCGTCATGGCGGTGTGGTTCGTCTTTCTCCTGGTCTTTTTCGGCATATCCTATGCAGTGGCGTCTCTGCTGCCCCTGAGTCGTGACGAGCGGCTTGTTTTCGCGAACAGTGTCGGCTATCCGAACAACGGCTTCATGGGACTGCCGCTCTGCATCGCGGTGTTCGGCGCAAAGGGCGGCCTGTGGATGTCGCTGACGATCCCCGGCACGACGCTCTACATCTTTGCTGTCCTCACGATGACGCTGCAGCGGACAAAGGAAGACGGGCGTCCGCTGAGCCTGAAGTCACTTGCCACGCCGCTGAATATCTGCATTCCGATCATGCTGGTCATGATCGTCACGGGCTTTAAGATTTCCGGCCCGCTGTACAGTGCCTGCGACGCGCTCGGGGCGTGCGTCACGCCGGTGGCGATGCTCCTGATCGGCGATATCCTCGCGGCTAATCCCATCCTGGATGCGCTGGGGAGGCCGCCTGTCTATGTTGTCACACTTCTCCGGAATATCATCATGCCGCTCCTTGTTGCATTGCTGCTGCGCTTTACGCCGTGGGACAGGGAGATGTGCCTGTGTCTTGTTCTGATCGCCGGCTGCAGTGTCGCCGCGTCGGTCAGTATTTTTGCCACCCGGTACGGGAGGGCATCGGCCTTCGCCGGCCAGTGCATGCTGCAGAGTACTTTGCTGCTGCCCGTCACCATGCCGGTCGTGATGTTTTTTGCGGAGAGGATCCTGATGTAGAAAGCGCCGCGGCATCCGCATGTTATAATTCCAGATATGAAGAAGGACAAGGACAGATTTTCCTTTTATATACAGACAAAGTCGGACCTGAAGAAAGCGATCCGCAAATTCGGTTTTGTGCCGCTGTTTTCGAACTCCATTCCGGGTTTTTCTATCGAGGAGCACGTTTCGCCGGACGCGTGGTATTCCGCGGCGGACGACGAATGGAAGGTGTGGGAGTGGAAGGGCCCGGTGATCCGGGAGACCGGCTGCGCCTACGGGAAGTTCCTCGAGAATAAGGCGGTGTTCATCAGCAGCGAATGGTTCCCGGATTTCGCGAACTACAGGCGCGACGGCTACGACTTCGACGCGCGGTTCGACGACGGTCTCGCCTCCTTCCGGGACAGGGATCTGTACGAGCTGATCTCTGCGTCCGCGCCGGCGCTGTCGAAACAGCTGAAGGTGGACGGAAACTACGGGAAAAACGGCAAAAAGGGCTTTGACACGATCATCACGCGTCTCCAGGCGCAGTGCTATGTCATCACCGACGATTTTGTCTACGCGACGGACAAAAACGGTAAGCGCTACGGCTGGGGCATCGCGGAGTACACGACGCCGGAACTGTTTTTCGGGGACGCGTTCCGGAACGCGGTCTACCGGAGGACGCCGGAGGAATCCTTTGAACGGGTCCTGGCGCATCTGAAAAAAATACTGCCTGACGCGGATGAAAAAGCATTACGGAGGATACTGAAATGAAAGCGGTACTCTTTGATCTCGACGGTACGCTCCTGCCCATGGA
>CACZQP010000011.1 GCA_902783385.1 uncultured Lachnospiraceae bacterium
CGATTCAGTTCTTCTTCAGCAGATCTTCGATCTCCCTCTGCACTTCCTGAATCCTTTCCATGCCTTCGATCACGGTGAACGTCAGGCGATGCGTCTCCTTTTCAAAAGGATCCAGGTAATGCAGCATGCCGTTCTGCTCGTGGTAACAGCGGTTCATCGGGATGCCGTTCGCCGGTTCCAGCCCGACGACATAATCGCCGGATACGATGGATTTCCACTCGTTGAAGTACGGGAGCTTTCCGGTGTTGTAGCCGATGACCAGTCCGATCTCCAGCGAAGGGTTGTAAAACAGCGTCTTAGTATCCTTCCTCTCATCCGCTGCCAACTCATGGATATAGACGTATTCCTCGGCGTTGTCTTCGGGCGCGTCCATTCTGTCCCAGCCGTCGAGATGCTCCTCGGAAAATGCTTCTCTCCCCTTTACCGAGCGCGAAGGCAGAATGATCCTCGCGCCCTCGTCCAGGAAAGGATAGCCCATGTTGCAGTGATACATCAGCATCATCGGCTCCCTGCGGAAGGACTGGTTCTCGATCTCGTCCGTCAGCACGATGCTGTTCCCGCCGAGTACGGTCTCGATCTTCCTGCGGATGACCATGTTCTCGCCGAACAGCTCCGCTTCCCGCATCTCGCCGCTGATCTCCACACGCACTTCTCCGTCGTCGCCGACAGTGACGTCGGTACCCACGTGTTCCGCGGGTGTGGTCCGCATTCTGCCGTGCATCGGGTAGGCTTTGCCGTTTTCCTCGTACGGTGCACAGATCGTCTCCAGACCGCAGGTGAAGAAGAAGCCGCACATTATGCTTCTCTGCGCCTCCGTCCCGTTCGTGTCATAGGGATTGCGCCCCTCGAGCCCTGGCTTTGCCAGGAAGGAAAGGTTGATCCCCTTATAGGAGAGATCCGAGAGATCCAGGCACTTGTCGGTCTGCGCGTGGAAAAGCAGCTCCCCGCACTTGACTTCGATCGCGTTCATCCATTCGCTTCGTCCCTCCCGATAGACCACCGGCCGGGCATAAGCGAGCTGCTGGATGCTTCCGATTTTCCTGAATAGGTCTTTTTTATTCATGCTGTCCGTCCCCGCCGGAAAACTCTCCGGCCCTTACTCCAGGTTCGCGTGATACTTCCAGAGCGCCTTCATGTCCACATTGCGCTCCTCGATGATCATCTTCGCCACAACGTCCCCCAGAAGGAGGAGGCTCTGTTCAAAGAGCGACGTCATCGGCTGCGCGGAATCGATCTCGTCCGGGAGATATTCCTTTGTCCGGACCGGAATGCGCACCATCATATCCGCATAGGCGCTCATGGGACTCTTCGGGTTGGAGCCGATGTGCACGATGCGCGCGCCGATGCCCTTTGCTTTCCCTGCGATCCCGAGCGGCACAAGCGTCGATCCGCTTCCGGACCCCACAATAAGCAGGTCATCTTCCGTGATCGCCGGCTCCGTGATCTCGCCAACACAGTGCGTGCTGATTCCCAGATGCGCAAGACGTTTTGCAATCGCCTTGAGCGAGAGCATCACGCGTCCGACGCCGACAAAGAACACCTTGTCAGCCGTCAGGATCTCCTGCACGAGCTGCTCGACCGAAGCCGGATCGACCGCGTGCAGCGCCGTGCCCAGCTCCGCGAGCACCTGATCTGCCGTATTGATATATCTGTCCTGATAAGCTCCCATACTCAGCTCCCTGTCTTCTGCAGTGAATCTTCCAGTTCCTTCAGGTGAAGGAGGCTTGCCTTCTTGTCGTCCCTGCGGATGCAGGTACTGCCGGCGGCAAAAATCTGCGCGGCGCCGTCCGACGCATAACTGCGGATGTTATCCTCGGAGACTCGGCCGTCCAGCTCCACCATCGTCGAAAGTCCGCGCTCCCGGATCATCCGGTGCAGTTCCCTGATCTTCCTCTCCGCATAGGGAACCTGGGCTTCGCCTGCCATCTGCGCAAAGCCCGGATTGATCAGCATGAGAAGGACCGTGTCGCATTTTTCCAGGATATATTCCAGCTCATAAAGCGGCGTCGCGGGCTTTAACGCGACCCCCGCGCGCACGCCGTGCGAATGGATGTAGTTGATCATCTGGTCGACATGCGGCGCCGTCTCGATCTGAAAACAGATCTGCTCCACGCCGGCTCTTAAGAGCTCGTCGACAAAGAACTGCGGATCGGTGGCCATCAGATGCGCCTCCATGACCAGGGAAGTTCTTTTTGCAAGCGCTGCGACCGTATCGAGGCCCAGAGGCATGCTCGGTGAGAAATGACCGTCCAGAATATCGATGTGGAGACAGGAAAGCCCGCTCTCTTCCACGAGTTTTGCTTCGCTTTCCAGATTACATAAATCAAGCGTGATGAGAGATGGTGATATCACGCAGTTTTTCTCCCACACGCCTTTATTCATGAGTGCCTCCTGTGCATTTTTCTGATTAATTCTCAGATATTAAAACTATAGCATGCACAATTGGTAAAGTCAATGTACTATTTGTGTAAAACGGCCGTTTCTGCCGGTCAGAAAAACAGTTCTCCGTTAAAAAGCACCTGCAGCATATTGCACGCCCCGCCCAGGAGCTGCGCGTCCTCGCCGTAATAGGGCTTGCGCACCGTCACATGCATTTTCCGGGAATAAAAGATGCGGCTGTTGAGTTTCGCCTCCAGAAGATTGAGATACTTTTCCGGAATCAGAACGCCGTCATAACCCAGAAGCACAAGATCCATATTCAGCAGGTTTATCGTGCTGGAGATTCCGGCGGAGAGCTTTTCCATCATGTCCTCGATCGCCTCCTCAAGCAGGCTGCTGTCCGTGCGGTAGTACTGTTCCAGCGTGTCTTTCCTGCCGCAGATCTTTTCAAATCGGCTCTTCATCTCCACGGAGTTGACGTACATCTCCATGCAGCCCCGGTTGCCGCAGACACACTTTCTGCCCTTGAAATCTATACTGACATGCCCGATCTCCGGCTTCAGGTTCCGGTAGCCGTTGTAGATGCTCCCGCGCTGGATGATACCGCAGCCGACGCCGCGCTCCAGACCCACCAGCATGAGATTCTCATGGCCTTTGCCATTGCCGTACATGTACTCTTCCAGCGCGCCGCTGACGTTGTCCTGGTTGACGCGCACCGGCAGGGAGAACTTCGTCTCCAGAAGCTGCGCGATGGGGAGGTTCTTTATCCCGTGGAAATACGGAGGCTCCAGCAGGACGCCCTGCACGGAATCCACCGGTCCCATGCAGGAGACGCCGATCCCGATGACATGCGGATCGGCTTCGAGAGCGCGCTCCACGAGCGAAAAGAGAATGCGGATCAGCTCCTTCTCCTCCGTCGGTTCCGAGAGATCGACTCTGTCGCGAAACAGCACGTTCAGGTAGAAGTCGCTCAGAATCACTTCCACCCGGTCCCGGATGATGAGGAGACCGACGACCTTCGGCGCGTTCGGTGAGACCGCGAGCGTCATGGAACGTCTTCCCGCGCGATTCGACGGCCGCTTGTCCTCCTCTGTGAGGAACTCCTTTTCGATGAGCTCGGTCACGATGTTGGAGATCGCCATCTTGGTGAGTCCCATGGAGGCGACGAGGTCCCTGCGCGTGCGGCACCTGCCGGTCGCGACCAGCTCCA
>CACZQP010000012.1 GCA_902783385.1 uncultured Lachnospiraceae bacterium
ATCATAACAGAATATCGCGGGGTAGAGCAGTCTGGAAGCTCGTCGGGCTCATAACCCGGAGGTCGTAGGTTCAAATCCTTCCCCCGCTACGCAACCTGGTGATATACATCAAGGTTAGAAATGCCTAGATAGCTCAGTTGGTAGAGCAGAGGACTGAAAATCCTCGTGTCGCTGGTTCGATTCCGGCTCTAGGCATTTTTTAATGGGTGATTAGCTCAGGTGGTAGAGCACTTGACTTTTAATCAAGTTGTCGGGGGTTCGAGTCCCCCATCACTCATAGCAGGAAGCACATGCAGTACGCTGATCGTGTATTACATGTGCTTTTTGTTTGTCCTTTTCAATGCTTTATACTGTGATAAAATTGAAAGGCAGACTGCAGCAGTGTAATCCGTTGCTGAAATGTAAATGTACGGCTTTGATCCCCGGAGGGCGCCAAATGGCAAAACTACATATCGTTCAGCATGATCCCTGGGTCGGCCCGGGTGAGTATCTTGCATGGGCAGTCCGGAACGGCTATGAGATCGCAATGACAAAGTGCTGGGAGCAGGAGACGTTTCCGAAGGATGCCGCAGCGGATCTTCTGGTGATCCTCGGCGGGCATCAGCGCCCATCGACGACAAAAGAGGAATGCCCGTATTTTGATGCGGCCCGAGAGATGGCTTTTATCAGGCAGTATGTCGATGCCGGCAAAGCAGTCGTCGGTGTGTGCCTCGGCGCACAGCTTCTCGGGGAGGCGCTTGGAGGCGCATTCAGCCGGAGCCCCGAGCCGGAAATCGGGCCGGTACAGGCAAGGCTGACGGAAGCAGGGCGCAGGGATCCTCTTCTGAACGGTTTTCCGGACACTTTTTCCGCCGGCGAGTGGCACGGTGATATGCCGGGCCTGACGAAGGACGCGGTGATTCTTGCGGAAAGCGACGGGTGCCCCCGCCAGATCGTCCGGTATGGCGAGCGGGTTTACGGCTTTCAGACACATATGGAATTCACGCCGGAGATCATCGCGCAGTGCGTGGAAAAGGCGGGAAACAGCCTTGTGGCGGGCGGACGCTTCATACAGACCAAAGAGGAGCTTTTATCCTTTGACTACACGGAGATGAACCGGCAGCTTGACAGTTTTCTGGACGCACTGATGGAAGAGAGGTAGATCATGAAAATCGGTATCATGGGAACAGGTCACATCACAGACCTTGTCACGCCGACATTAAGGGAACTGAAAGAGATTGAATGCTATGCGGCCGCTTCCAGAACGCAGGAAAAAGCGGTTGCCTTTTGCGAAAGGTACGGCTTTGAAAAAGCATACGGAACCTATGAGGAGATGCTCTCTGATCCGGCGGTCGAGCTGGTTTACGTGGTCTCGCCGCATTCTCACCACTATGAGCACATGATGCAGTGCCTTGAGCACGGAAAGGCCGTGCTCTGCGAGAAGGCCTTTACCCTGAATGCGCAGCAGGCGCGCCGCGTTGCGGAGTATGCGGCAGAAAAGAAGCTCTTCGTGGCGGAGGCTATCTGGACCCGCTATATGCCGTCGCGGAAGATCATACAGGATGCGATCGAGAGCGGCATCGTCGGAGAGATCCGGGCGCTGACAGCGAATCTGTTTTACAGCGTGGCACACAAGGAGCGGATCATGGCACCGGAGCTGGCCGGCGGTGCGCTGCTGGATGTGGGCGTCTACGGGATCAATTTCGCGCTGATGCATTTTGGAACGGAGATCGAGCGGATCGAGTCCTCTGTGCAGATGACAGAGACCGGCGTGGACGGAATGGAAAACATCACCGTTTTTTATAAGGACGGGAGAATGGCGGCCATTTCTGCGGGAATCTATTCGCGCTCTGACAGAAAGGGCGTTTTCTACGGCTCCAAGGGCTATATCGAGGTGGAAAACATCAACAACCCGCAGTCTGTATCCGTCTTTGACGACAAGGACAGACTCCTTCAGAGAATTGAGGTTCCGGCGCAGATCAGCGGCTATGAGTATGAATTCCTGGAGTGTGAAAAGGCGCTTCGGGAAGGCCGCACGGAGAGCTGGTCCATGCCGCTTTCCGAGAGCGTGCGGCTCATGGAGACCATGGACGGCATCCGCGCACAGTGGGGGCTTGTATATCCGCAGGAACAGGGTGAAGTGTGACGAACCGAAAGGTGCGCGTGGCGCATGAATCCCGGATGCCGGGAAAGAAGGGGAGTCTCCGCCGCCTTGTCGCCGCTTTATTGCTTACAGCTGCCGCAGCGTTAGCGGCTGTATGTCTGACTGCCTGTACTGCGGCAAATCTATCGACAGACACCTCGACCGAAGCGAACATCACGAAGCTGCACAGGGCATCGCTCCTGACAGAGCGCGAGGCGGAGGAGGAAAATCCGCTGAATCCGGACAGTACGCTGAGCGTTCCGACCGATGTGAAAAAGACCGGTGAAATCTGGTTTATTGTCGATTGCTATCACGACCGGATCATTTACCATGAGAATCTGGAAGATCCTCTCACTTCGTGGCGCGTGATGACGGACGAAATCAGCAGGGGGCATACCGTCGCTTCCGACGGAATCGTGTACCTGGCGGACGATACGGAGCAGAACCGGGTCCTGATCTTTGAACAGGAGGACGGCGCATTTGTGATGACGCAGGTCTTTGAAGAGATCGGGGACCGGCCGCACGAGATCCTGTACAGGGAA
Organism: uncultured Lachnospiraceae bacterium; assembly: GCA_902783385.1. Classification (GTDB taxonomy): domain Bacteria; phylum Bacillota; class Clostridia; order Lachnospirales; family Lachnospiraceae; genus CAG-791. The sequence goes on from CACZQP010000012.1 coordinate 2,665, forward strand.
GAGGATAAGACGTTCTACTGCTGGAGTTCGGAGTCGGGAGAGATGTTCCTGTTTCGAAGAGACGATGCAGATGACCGCGTCTATCTGGAGGAGATCCGGCGCATTCCGCTCCTTGCGGGGACTTATGTGCGCTCCTTTACGGTCACAGACCGGGCGGGCGAAGACGAGATATGGTTCGTTTCCGGCACGCCGACTTCCGCCGGATATGCCGAAAACTATGCGCCGTCAGTCGTTGTCTGCGATCTGGACACGTTCTCGGTGAAGGAGACGTGGCCGGTTGCGGACGAGATGGCAGGCATGGTGCAGATCACGCCGATCGACGGATGGCTCTATGTCACGATCTCCACGGACAGCACGGGGGATCAGGGCGCGGCCGACCTTATCAGGGCGCGCACGCCGCAGGATCTCGCCGAAGGCAGCGTAGAGCATCTGTACAGGGAATATTTTGAGGGCGGCGGAACGCCTTATATCATCCGCAGGATAGAGGACTGCTGGTATCTTGCGGAGCACCGCGCAAACCGGGATGCCGTGTGGAGCTTTTCTGCAGATGACGGGGGAATCCGCGATGCAAAAAGACTGTATCCGCAGGAGTAGGCGGAGCAGGACAGCTATGTCGGACAGAAGATCGGAGAAATAAATGCAGCTTTCATTTGTCGTTACTTATTTTATCGTAACTGTCGTATGTATGATCATGGCGGTGATCCTGATGAAAGAGATCACGCCGGATATGGGACGGAAACGGGAGATCCGGTGCTTCCGCCGGTTTGTATTCTGGTATCTGGTATTCGTCGTCTCCAATTCCGTCTGGATCTGGATCCAGTACGGCTATCTGCGGCTGCCCGGCACGCCCTTCAGCCTGGTCAACCTGCTTGCCATCTGCCTGGTCATCTACTACTGGTTCCTGTACATAGAGACCAGGATCAATCCGTACCGCGTGGAAAACAGGCGTTTTGCGCTGGTTGCTTCGATCCCGCTTGCGGCGGCGCTTGCACTCATTTTTTCTTCGCCGGTCACGCACCTGGTATTCTACTACACACCTTCCGGCGAGTACATGCACGGGCCGATGTATCCGGTGATGCTGGCGCTGGCTGCGCTCTATCTGATCCTGGCGACAGCGCATATCGGGTATCACCTGCATCACACGGACTCCACGAGCGAGCGCAGGCAATACAATGCCTCGATGTCCTTCTGGGGATTTCCGCTGATGGCGGGCCTTATTGACGTCATTATTCCCAACCTGCCCGTCATGGAGCTCTCGCTTCTGTTAGGGATCAATATCGTTTATGTCAGCATGCAGAAGCAGCAGATCTTCTATGACAACATGACGGGGCTAAACAACAGGCGCTATGCGGAAAAATACATGGAGGGCGTAATCATGCTGCTCTCGGAGGATAAGCCGTATTATTTTTATATTGTAAAGCTAAAGAATCTGGAAAGCATCAATCGTGAGCATGGCTATGCGGAGGGGGATCGCGCCCTGCGGCTCGCCGCACAGATTCTGCGGCAGTCTGCGGATGAGCTGCACTACTCTGTCGCCAGATGGGGCGGAGACGAATTCGCACTGATCGTGCCGGAGCGGGCTGCGGTTTCCCCGGAGATCATCATCCGGCTCATCCTGAAACGGCTGACCGGAAGCGCGGGCATCGCGTCGCTGCCCTACCGGATTGAGATGGAATTCGGCTATACAAGATGTATTTCACCCATGGAGCAGTTCCCTGATATTATAGAAAGAGCGGTAAAGGCGAGGGAGACGAGGACGGCGTAATGCACTCAATTGCGGTGCGGCCGGAAGGATGATATGGAATGAAAAAGAGAACAGGGCGAAAAAAGACAAAAATGACGGCGCGGATCCTGGCGCTGCTCGTGTGCGCGGCATTTATTGCGCTTCTTACTGCAGGCTGCGGGAAGGGAGAAAGCGGCGGCGGAACCGGTGCGGATGGGGTCGATATCGACCTGACAAAAATGTCCTCCACCATGATTTTTGCGGAGGTCTACAACATCGTCAACACGCCGGATGACTATATCGGCAAGACGATCCGCATGGACGGCTTCTTTGCGCCGTATGAGGAAAAGATTGACGGAAACCAGAGGACAGTCCTTGCCTGCGTGGTGCCGGATGCCACGGCGTGCTGCTCGCAGGGCCTGGAGTTTGTCCTGAATGAGGATGATCCCATGCTGCAGGATCTGCCGGAGACGGGAGCGAAGATCATTGTGACGGGAGTGTTTGACGTCTATGAAAAGTTCGGCCTGCCCTATGGCCAGCTGCTGAACGCGAACATGCAGCAGAAGGGCTGGAAACTGGGCAAGTAAGGAAATGCGCGGAGAGGGAATGCGATGAGAGAACTATCGGCAAGAACAGCGGGCTTTACGGATTCGGTGATTCGGCGGATGACCCGGATATCCAATCAGTACGGCGCCGTTAATCTGTCTCAGGGATTTCCGGATTTTGCGCCGCCCGCGGAGATCCTGAGGCGCCTTGCGGAGGTGAGCGGAGAGGACTTCCATCAGTACTCGATCACCTGGGGCGCGCAGAACCTGCGCGAGGCGATTGCGGACAAGCAGACTGCGCTCATGGGCTTTCCGATCGATCCGGACGGCGAGATCGTCGTCACCTGCGGCAGCACGGAAGCCATGATGGCCGCCATGATGAGTATCGTAAATCCGGGAGATAAGGTTGCGGTCTTTTCTCCGTTTTATGAGAACTACGGTGCGGATGCGATTCTCTCCGGTGCGGAGCCGGTTTATATTGCGCTTCACCCGCCGGCGTTTGATTTCTCCGCCGATGAGCTGGAGGCGGCGTTCCGGGAGGGCGCGAAAGCGCTGATCCTGTGCAATCCGTCCAATCCCTGCGGCAAGGTTTTTACGCATAAGGAGCTCTCACTGATCGCGGATATCGTGGAGCGGTATGATGCTTACGTGATCACGGATGAAGTGTACGAGCATATCGTGTACGAGCCGTACCGGCATATCTATTTTGCATCGCTCCCCGGAATGCGGGAGCGGACAATCAGCTGCAGCTCGCTCTCGAAGACCTACTCCATCACAGGGTGGCGGCTCGGGTATACGATCGCGCCGCCTGCGATTACGGACCGGATCAAAAAAGTCCATGATTTCCTGACGGTCGGCGCTGCGGCGCCGCTCCAGGAGGCCGTGATCCCCGGGCTGAAGTTCGGGCCGGAATACTATGAAGAGCTCCGGCAAACATATACGGAAAAAAGAGACCTGTTCCTGAAGGGCATGAAAGACTCAGGGCTCACCTGCACGACGCCGCAGGGCGCTTATTACATACTGATGGACATCAGTGAGTTTGGCTATGAGGATGACCTTGCATTCTGTATCGACCTGGCACGGGAGGTCGGCGTAGGGGCCGTTCCGGGATCAAGCTTTTTCCGGGAGCCGGTAAACCATCTGATCCGTTTTCATTTTGCAAAGAAGAACGAGACGCTCGAGGAAGCGCTGCGAAGGCTTTCCCATATTCGTGAGAGAATCGGGAAAAAACGCGGGTGATGTAAGAGCGGTCAGGCCTGACGGAACGGAAGAGAGCGGAGCAGGTCCTTCACGGAGACATATTTGTCGGCGATAGAAACAATAAAGCCCTCCGCGGAAGCGGGCGGCGTCTTTGTCGCCGGAAACATGTGGTGCAGGATCGCATCCTTCGTCTTTTCGTCCAGAGTCCCGATCAGCTGCTGTGCAGCCTTCGCGGAATCAATGGGATGCCGCCTGCAGCATTCCCGGTTGGAATGGTATTTCCGGTCCGTTTCCAGCATGCCGAGGTCATGACACAGCGCGCCGATGACAATACTGCGCGCATCTGTGGAGATGCCGGCCTTTTCCAGCAGGAGATGCATGCGGACGCCGGTCTGCGCGACATGGAGCGAGTGTGTTCCCACATCGGAATGCCGGTGATGCTTCTGCTTAAGCGCCGCATAAAAACCCGGGGAAGAGAGGATCTTCCCGCCGTATCTGCCGATTGTTTTTTCCACCTGCCTGTCAAACATGTATCGCGCTCCTTATGACTGCCGTCGGGGAGCAGGCATTCCGCATTCCGCCCGGCGCCAACGATACAAGTTTAGATTGCCGGCGGGCAAAAAACAATAAAATAAATATGAAATAAGCATGAACCGCAAAGGGGTGTGTTAAAGTATAGCTATGTCTTTTGACTTTGAGCAGGAATTAAAAGAGATCCCGCATCATCCGGGCGTATATATCATGCACGATAAGCAGGACGTGATCCTCTATGTGGGGAAGGCGGTCGACCTGCACAACCGCGTGCGCTCCTATTTCCGCAAGATCGTGGGCCGCGGTCCGCAGATCGTGCAGATGGTAAAGCAGATCGCCCGCTTTGAATATATCCTGACGGACTCGGAGCTGGAGGCGCTGCTTCTGGAGAACAACCTGATCAAGGAGCACCGGCCGAAATACAATACCCTTCTGAAGGACGACAAGACCTATCCGTACATCAAGGTCACGGTGCAGGAGGATTACCCGAGGATCCTGTTCTCACGTGTGATGAAGAAGGACAAGGCGCGCTACTTCGGCCCATTCACCAGCGCCTACGCTGTCCGTGAGACGATCGCGCTGTTAAACCGCCTCTACGGGCTCCGGGACTGCAGCCGCGCGCTCCCGAAGGACATCGGGAAAGAGCGGCCATGCCTGAATTTCCACATGGGCAAATGCTGCGGCCCGTGCACCGGCGATGTCACGAAGGAGCAGTACCGCGAGCGTGTCGAGAAGGCGCTGGAGTTCCTGTCCGGCAAATATGACAAGATCCTGAAGGAACTGAAGGCAAAAATGAATGCCGCCGCAGAGGCGATGGAGTTCGAGGAGGCGGCGAAGTGGAGAGACCTTCTGCAGAATGTGCAGCAGGTTTCGGAAAAGCAGAAAATGTCCGAGGGTGTCGGCGAGAACAAGGACATTCTCGGCATCGCCATAGAGGAAGAAAATGTGGATGCGGACGCGGTCGTGCAGACCTTCTTCATTCGGGACGGCAGGCTGATCGGACGGGAGCATTTCTACATGACGCATGTCGGCGGAAGGACAAAGGGACAGATCCTCGCCGATTTCATTGCGCAGTATTATGCGGGCACGCCCTTTATACCGCGGGAGGTCTATCTGCCCGCGCCGGTCGAGGGACAGGATATCCTGGAGGCGTACCTGACGGGTCGTCGCGGCGGGAAGGTCGATATTGTCGTGCCGCAGAAGGGACGCAAGGAAAAGCTCGTCGAGTTGGCGACAGAGAACGCGCGGCTGATTCTCTCCAAGGACAGGGAGCGGATGAAGCGCGAGGAGGGCCGCACCATCGGTGCCGTAAAGGAGATCGAAGCACTCCTTAATATTTCCGGTCTCGAGCGGATGGAGGCCTATGATATTTCCAACATCAGCGGCTTTGCAAATGTCGGGTCCATGGTCGTCTACGAAAAAGGAAAGCCGAAGCGGTCGGACTACCGGAAATTCCGGATCCGGACGGTTGCGGGACCGGACGACTATGCCTGCATGCGGGAGGTCCTTTCGCGCAGGTTTCGGCACGGCCTTACGGAGCGGGAGGAAACCGGGACTCTGCCGGAGTCTTCCGCGCAGACCCTGACCAGCTTCGGAAAATTTCCGGATGTAATCATGATGGACGGAGGAAGAGGGCAGGTGAACATCGCACTCTCCGTTCTCAGGGAGCTGGGACTTACGATCCCGGTCTGCGGCATGGTCAAGGATGATTCCCACCGCACGAGGGGTTTGTACTATAATAATGTGGAGATCCCGATCGATACGCACTCGGAGGGATTCAAGCTGATCACGCGGATGCAGGACGAGGTCCACCGCTTCGCGATCGAATATCACAGATCCCTGAGGGGCAAGGCGCAGGTTGCGTCGCTCCTGACCGAGATCCCCGGGATCGGACCCGCGCGCAAAAAGGCCCTCATGCGGCATTTCCAGTCGATTCGGGAGATTCAGCAGGCAAGCGTCGGGGACCTTATGGAGGTGCCGGAACTTCGCGAAAAAGAGGCACAGTCGATCTACGATTATTTTCATCCGGAAACGGCACAGAAAAGCCAGGAGCCAGAGGAATGACTAAAAGAGCAGAAATGGAACAGACGGCCTGCAGAAGACAGAGCGTGAAGATGGCGGACATCGTCGCCAAGATGAAGCTGGAGACGCTGACGCCGGATATCGATATTTCCGGTATCCGGGTCCATCAGTCGGACGTCAACAGGCCGGCGATCCAGCTGGTCGGGTTTTTTGAGCACTTTGACCCGCACCGCATCCAGATCATCGGTTACGTGGAGCATTCCTATATGCTCCATATGAGTCAGGAGGAGAAGGAAAAGAACTATGCGGCATTTCTCTCCCGCGGTGTTCCGTGTGTGGTGTTCTGCCGTGACTTCATGCCGGACGATACCTTCCTGCGGCTCGCAGGGGAGTACCGCGTGCCGCTGTTTCGCACAAAGCTTGCAACCAGTATCTTCATGGCCGAGCTGATCCGCTGGCTCAACGTCAAGCTTGCGCCCCGCATCTCGATCCACGGCGTCCTGGTGGACATTTTCGGCGAGGGCGTGCTGATCACCGGCGAGAGCGGCATCGGCAAATCGGAGGCGGCGCTGGAGCTCATTAAACGCGGACACCGGCTCGTCTCGGACGACGTGGTGGAGATCCGCAAGGTGAGCGAAGCGACGCTGATCGGAACGGCACCGGACGTGACAAGATACTTCATTGAGGTGCGAGGCATCGGCATCATCGATGTCAAGGAGCTGTTCGGTGTCTCCAGCGTGCGCGAGATCGCCAATATCGACCTTGTGATCCGGCTGGAGGACTGGGACAAGAACGGAGAATATGACAGGCTCGGTCTGGAGGAGGAGTACACGGAATATCTCGGGAACCGTGTCGTGACGATAAGGCTCCCGGTGAGACCGGGACGGAACCTTGCGGTGATCTGTGAATCGGCGGCCGCAAACCACCGCCAGAAAAAGATGGGCTATAACGCGACGGAAGAGCTCTACAAGCGGGTGCAGAAGCAGCTCACTTCCCCGCGGGAAGAAGACTGACCGCAGGCAGATAGACAGATGAGGGACAGACTGAAAAAGGGCCTTTCGGCCTTTTTGCCGGAAAACCGCATATTTATGGATGAACCGCTCTCGAGGCATTCCACCTTTAAGACGGGAGGCCCCGCTTCGCTCTTTGTCCGGGTGACGGACGTCGATGAGCTGCGCAGGACGATCAGGCTCCTGCAGGAAGAAGGGGAGCGCGTATTTCTCCTCGGCAGGGGCTCCAACATTCTCGCGGACGACGCGGGCTTTGACGGGACGATTGTACAGCTCGCGGAGGGCTTTGACAGGATACGGACCGAGGGCGAGAGACTCATTGTGCAGGCGGGCGCGTCCATGATACGCACCGCGGTTGTCGCACGGGACAGCGGACTCTCCGGACTTGAATTTGCCAGCGGGATCCCGGGCTCTGTCGGAGGCGGCGTTGTGATGAACGCCGGGGCATACGGCGGGGAGATGCGCCAGGTGATCGAGGAGGCTGATCTTTTGCTGGAAGACGGGTCGCTCCGCACTTTCACCTGCGCGGAGCTTGAGCTCGGCTACCGAACGAGTGTCTTAAAGCGCATCCGGGCGTGTGTCGTCGAAGTGCGCTTCCGGCTCACGCAGGCGCCGAAGGATGTGATCTCGCAGACCATGGAGGAACTGAACCGCCGGCGCATCTTAAAGCAGCCGCTGGAGTACGCCAGTGCAGGATCGACCTTCAAGAGGCCGGAGGGACACTTTGCCGGACAGCTGATCGAGGAGGCGGGACTTAAGGGGCTTAAGATCGGGGATGCGCAGGTCTCGGAAAAGCACTGCGGCTTTGTCATCAACCGGGGAAACGCCACGTCCGCTGAAATCAAGGGACTGATCGATATCATACAGAAGAGAGTTTATGAGCATTCGGGCATCATGCTGGAACGGGAAGTGATTTACTTATGAGATTTGTAGTTGTGACCGGAATGAGCGGCGCCGGCAAAGAGACCGCGATCAATATTCTGGAGGACGAGGGCTATTACTGCGTCGACAATCTTCCCGCGAGACTGATCGACAAGTTCATGGAGCTCGTCACCGGGCCGGGAAGCGACGTTGACAGGGTCTGCCTCGGTCTGGACGTGCGCGCGGACCAGTCATTTACTTATGTCGAAGAGATCCTCGCACTCCTGAAACAGAAAGGCTATGACTACGAGATCCTTTTCATGGACGCGAGCGATGAGACGCTCATCCGCCGGTACAAGGAGACGCGCAGAAAGCATCCCGTAGCGCCGGAGGGGCGGGTACAGGACGGAATCAGCAAGGAGAGAGAGATCCTCAAAAACATCAAGCAGAAGGCGGACTATGTGATGGACACCTCACGCCTTCTCGTCCGGGAGCTGAAGGAGGAGCTCATCCGCATTTTTGTGGAGGGCGAAAAATACAACTCCCTGATGGTCACCGTCACGAGCTTCGGCTTTAAGCACGGGATCCCGGCGGATTCCGACCTGGTCTTTGACGTGCGTTTCCTTCCGAACCCGTTTTATATTGAAGAGCTGAAGCACCTGACCGGGCTCGATGCGCCGGTCCATGACTTTGTCATGGGCTTTGCGCAGACGGGAGAGTTTCTGCGGCGCCTGACCGAGATGATCCGTTTCCTGCTTCCCTATTATGTCAAGGAAGGAAAGAACCAGCTGGTCATCGCGATCGGCTGCACAGGCGGACACCACAGGAGCGTCACGATCGCAGAGGAGCTCTACCGCGCACTGGAAGGCCAGGGCGACTACGGCGTGACTATCTCGCACAGAGATATCGGGCACTAAAATGTCGTTTGCCGCAGAGGTAAAAAAAGAACTGGCCGCAATTTTGCCGCCGGCGCCGCACTGCCGCATGGTGAGCGCGGCGGTGCTGCTGCAGAATACGGCGGTTTTTGAAGAAGATGTATCCGGGGAACTTCGCATGCGCTTTGTCATGCCGCGGTCCGGGGCGGCGGCCAAATGCTTTACTTTATTGCGGAAAACCTCTAATATTAATGAAAAACTGCTGTCCGGAGATAGCGAAAGAGCAAAAGAAATTGCCGCGAAATACGGATTCACGGACGCGGACGGCAGGCTTCTTCCTCCGGTGCACACGGTGCCGCGGCAGATGCTGAGGAACGCCTGCTGCAGGAGAAGCTATCTGCGAGAGAGCTTTTTGAGCTGCGGGAGGATCAACGATCCCAGAGGAGAGTACCATCTCGAGTTTTCCTGCGCTGACGAGGCACAGGCAGCACAGCTCCTGGAGGTCCTCGCAAGCTTCGGGATCGCGGCAAAGCAGCGCCGGCGAGGGAAGAGCTGCGCCGTCTATGTACAGGATTCCGCCGCGATCGCGAATATCCTGAGCCTGATGGGAGCGCATGCGTCCCTGATGGAGATGGAAAACTCCCTGATCCTGAAGGAAATGCGGGGAACCATCAACCGGAGAGTAAACTGCGAGACGGCAAACCTTGAGAAAACCGTGAGCGCGGCACAGAAGCAGATCGAGGCGATCCGGGAGCTGGAGAGAAAGGGCATTTTAAAGACTCTTCCGGAAAGCCTGCAGCAGATCGCAAGGCTTCGGACCATGATGCCGGACGCCTCCCTGAAGGAGATCGGGGATGCGCTGACGCCGCCGGTCGGAAAAAGCGGCGTAAACCACAGGCTGCGAAAGCTCTGCAGCCTCGCGGAGGGGGAACCCTGAATACTGCTGACGCTTCCGGAAGAGATTTCGGAGTGTGCCCGCACGAGGAGGATGAAAAGATTATGACGACAAAAGAAATGCACGTACTGCTTCCGGACGGGCTGGAAGCCCGCAAGATCGCGGAGCTGGTACAGATCGCGGTCGACTGCGCAAGCAAGGTCTACATCGCCGCCGGCGAGAAAAAGGTCAATGCAAAGAGCATCATGGGGATGATGTCCCTTGGCCTTCAGAAGGGGGATGCCTTCACGGTCGAGGCGGACGGAGAGGACGAGGCGCAGGCGCTCGACAGGATCGAGAAATTCGTCAGCGCAGCGTAGACTGCCTTACAGAATAAGAAATGACCTTCTGGGATCTGCAGTGCTTCGTCGCTGCAGGAGAAGAACTGAGCTTTACCCGTGCGGCTGAGAAGCTTTATATATCGCAGCAGGCGCTGAGCGCACGGATCTCTTATCTGGAGGGGCACTACCAGGTGAAGCTGTTTGAGCGGACGTCTCCGCTCCGGCTTACCGTGGCAGGCTCCTATCTGTTTGAATACGCAAAGACCGTACTGAATTTCCAGGAATCAATGGATGCGGGAATGCAGAGTATCCGCCAGAACAACAATGCGGTCCTGAGTATCGGGACGATGCTGAACAGGGCAACGGTCATTGTGCAGCAGACGATTCCCGCCTTCAAGAAAAAGCATCCGAATGTCAATATCCGCGTGACGGAGACGACGGATCCGGCGCTCTCCACAGCGCTCCAGACAAAGCCATTTGATCTGCTGATCTGTTACCCCCTCAACCTGCCGGGCGTAACTTACGTTCCGGTCTATGAGGAACAGTATTATATCTGTATTCCGAGAGACATTTTTGACCAGTCGTTTACCGAACAAGAGC
>CACZQP010000013.1 GCA_902783385.1 uncultured Lachnospiraceae bacterium
ATATTCCTCGATAGCTCAATGGTAGAGCACTGTGGCGAGTTCCCTGTTTTACTGTTGGTTTGATGGAATACTTTAATAATCCTCGATAGCTCAATGGTAGAGCACTCGGCTGTTAACCGAGTTGTTGTAGGTTCGAGTCCTACTCGAGGCGCGAAAAAACTTACAGAATAGGTTACTAGTCTGTAAGTTTTTTTAAAAATTGTAGATTATTAATTTGGCTCCTGTGGTCAGCACAAACAAGTTTGTGCCGCGGTTACACCGCTTGACCACTCCACCAAATAAATTTGGCTCCGTGGTCAAGCGGTTAAGACATCGCCCTTTCACGGCGGTAACACGGGTTCGATTCCCGTCGGAGTCACTAAAAGGATCTGGTGCCATAGCCAAGTGGTAAGGCGTGGGTCTGCAAAACCCTGATCACGAGTTCAAATCTCGTTGGCACCTCGATAAAGAAGCGTAGGAATCACGTGATTTCTGCGCTTTTTGCTTTTTGCCCTAGATTCTGCTTGAACAGGGAAACAATTCTGCTATATAGTTGTGTTCAGTAACCCTGTTAGGAAACAGAGAGGATAAGGAAATCATTTGAGTAATAATACCTCGATAGAAAACAGAGAGCTGTTTGAGCGCATGCTGATTCCGAAGGCCGTCATGACACTGGCGGTGCCGACGATCATCGGTCAGATGATCGTACTCATCTATTCGCTTGCCGACACCTTCTTTATCGGGAGGACCGGCAACCCTTATATGGTCGGCGCTGCATCTCTGGTTCTTCCTGTCTTTAATATGTGTATCCCACTTGCGAATATGTTCGGTGTGGGCGGAGGAACACTGGTTTCCAGACTGATGGGAGCGGGAGAGGAGCAGGACGCGGGAAAAATTTCTGCGTTCAGCTTCTGGACAGCCGCCGCCATGGGCATCACGGTATCCACAAGCCTTCTTTTTGCAATGGATCCGCTGCTTCGTGCGCTCGGCGCAAGTGCGGACACCTATCATTTTGCACAACAGTATGCGACCTGCGTACTCGGATTCGGCGCTGTCCCGACAATCCTGCAGATGGTTCTTGCCGGATTCCTTCGAAGTGTCGGCTGCGCGAAACAGGCTGGATTTGGTGTTTCTATGGGAGGAATCCTGAATATCGGGCTGGATCCGCTTTTTATGTTTGTCCTGTTTCCGCATGGCATGGAGGTTGTCGGCGCCGGTATGGCGACCATGCTTTCCAATACTGTGACGCTGATCTATTTCCTGCTTGTTATCCGGAGCTTGAGGGGAAGAACTGTAATTACGCTGAATCCCAGGGCCGGCCTGCCGGATCGCGGCAAGATCGGCAGGATCTTTGCAGTCGGTGTGCCGGCTGCGGTCACATCACTTTTGTTTGATGTCGACTTCATTGTGATCGACCGGCTCATGACGGCATTTGGTGATATCCCGCTCGCGGCGGTGGGAATAGTGCTGAAGGCGGAACGTCTGCCGCTCAATGTCGGCATCGGTCTGTGCAATGGCATGGTTCCGATCGTGGCCTACAACTACGCCTCCGGCAACAGAAAGAGGATGTTCGACGCCCTTAAGTTTACCCGGAATGCGGGCCTGTTATTTGCAGTCGGCAGCGTTGTGCTCTACCAGCTTCTTGCTCCGCAGGTGATGAGCCTGTTTATCAATGAGGCGCAGACGATCGAGCTCGGAACAAGGTTCCTGCGTGCCCGCTGCATGGCGACGCCTTTTATGTTTACCTGCTTTAATCTGGTGTTTTTCTTTCAGGGAGTGGGAAAAGGGAAGATCTCCATGTTCCTGGGCGTGGTACGATGGGTGGTATTTAACATTCCCATGCTGTTTCTGATGAATGCGGTCTTTGGCATGTATGGGATCGTGTGGTCTCAGATTCCGGGAGACATCCTGACAATTGCGGCTTCTTATGCTGCGTATTTCCGGTTTGTGAGAGAAGAAAGTATTTTGTGAAATTAATACCTGATCTGCCAGGGGCTATCCGATTCCGGATAGCCCCTTTCAAAAGTCAACTCAGATTCTCCGCAAGGAATCTCTCGGCGTTGCGGAACATGATTCCTTCCGCCTGCTCCTTCGTCAACCCGCGGGCAATGAAGTAATCGTAAAGTCCTGCCGCCTTTTCGGGGGAGTTCAGGCACTCCGGAAGGACCGCACCGTCAAAGTCGCTGCCCAGCGCAAGGTTCTTCTCGGCACCCAGTTTGAAGAAGTGCTCGACGTGTTTCATCAGCTGATCCAGGCTTTCGACGTTGCCGTTATCCTCCAGAAATTTTACGAAATAATTCAGGCCGATGAGGCAGCCTCGCTTTACCATTTCCCGGATCATATCGTCCGTGAGATTGCGCTTGTGTGAACAGATCGCTCTCGCGTTGGAGTGCGTTGCCATAAAAGGCTTTTTCGCGACCTTGAACAGATCCTCAAATCCGGGGTCGTTGAGATGTGACACATCTACGAGGATGCCCTCTTTTTCCATTTCCGGCACAACTGCCTTTCCGAAATCAGACAGGCCATGGTCGGTCGTGTGGCCGGAGCCGAGCTCGTTCTCGCCGTTCCAGACGAGCGTGATGTAGCGAACGCCCTGCCTTGCAAGAAGCGAAACGCGGTCCAGTCTGCCGGCGAGTGCAGAGCCGTTTTCGATCGCGAGGATGGCCGCTGTCTTTCCGGCATCCCACGCCGTGCGGATCGTCTCCGCATTCACGCAGGGCGCGACGCGGTCGCCAAAGAGCTTCATTTGCCGCTCGAAATTAGCGCGGTTCTTTTCAAAATAGTCGATGGCGTCGTCGCCCCGCACCTCATCCGGGATGAAGATCGCATAGAACTGGGCCCATTTCACGCACTTCGGAATGGAGCGCAGAGACAGCACGCGCGACGGATCGTCAAGTGTATCGGGGTTTCCGGTCGTCGTATATTTCCAGTCCGTCAGTGTGTCACAGTGCAGATCAATCAAGCCTCCCTGATACATGATATCCTCCCTTAACCGAAGATGGACATCAGGTAGCCTACGCCGATGCCGCCGAATGTGCCGATCACATAGCCCATGAGAGCCATGAGGACGCCGACGGACACGAGGGAACCGCTGTAGGAAGCGGCCAGGATCGGCGCGGAAGCGGTTCCGCCGATGTTCGCGAGCGATGCGACGCCGCAGGTGAACATATCCAGCTTAAAGAGTTTCGCCGCGAGCACCATCAGGATGCCGTGGATGGCCAGGATGACAAAGCCGGCCACGATCCACCATGCCATACCGCCCTCCAGGAGCTCCATGAAAGAAGCACGGGAAGCAATCAGACCGATGACCATGTAGAGCATTACGTTAGAGAGCTCTGTGGAACCGGCGATTTTGCCTACAGGTGTCATGGCAAGGAGCAGGCCGATGATGGAGATCAGAACGATGCGATAAGTCGCCACGTCAAATACCTGCAGCGCAGCGGGTGCCATGCCGCGGATGACAGTTCCGAGATTTGTGCAGATGGCGGACATGATCAGGGAAAGGCCAAGAAGGAAGAGCAGGGAAGGAAAATCGATCTTCTTTTCGTTGGCGGCTGCAAATTCCGCATCCAGACGGGAGGAGACTTCGTCCAGAGTTTTGGTGTTGGCCTTGACCCATTTGTTAAAGCCTGGCGCCAGATTGATCGCCCAGAGCAGGAACATGACCCAGATGGAATAGTCGATGGAGTCTACAATGGAAGCGCCTGCCAGCTGCAGCTCCGTCGCCTGCAGCGCGTCGGCGACCGCTACCAGGTTTCCGGAGCCTCCCATCCAGCTGCCGCAGAGTGCGCCGAGGCCGCGCCACGCGCCCTCTCCAAGCAGAGGGTTCATCACAGCGTAGGTGGCCGTAAAGGCGATGGCGATCGTCACCGACGCCGTAAAGAAGCCGAGGAGCATTTTCGGTCCCAGCTTCAGGATCTGGCGTATATCGCAGCGAAGGAGCATCACGAAAATCATTGCATAGAGGATCGGATTTCGAAGAGCGCTGTATGCTGCCTTTGTCTCCGCGGCATCCCAGAGCCGGAAGGTACAGCCGAGCATACAGATCAGGTATAAAAGAACAACCGGCGGAACATACTCAAAGAACTTTGCCTTGGTCAGCTTCTGTGCGCCGACCAGAATTGCTGCGAGGAAAACAAGTGTGGCGAAGTAGGTAAAACCGTTTGTGATCATACTGCCCTCCTTTGAATGATACATAGATGTAATCCGGAAGGGATTACTGTGCCTGTCTTCATTATAGCAGGAGTCAGCGGATTCGTTAAACGGATGGATCTCGAACGGATCACGGAGATTCCGGTCATCAATAGCTTTGTGATCGGGTCAAGCGATTTTGCCATGAGCATGTGCCGTCCGAATGAGAAGCGCCTGACGGCAATGGGTATGGCACGTCAGCTCCCCGATGATATTTACATGGTTTTCTTCCTGCCCTCATCGATCTTCGCCAGCGTATCCTTCAGGATCTCTTCCCGAAGCGCTGTCAGCCAGCCGGAAAAAGTGACTGTATCAAACGCATAGGTTTTGTTCAGCTCATATTCGTTTTCCGCCCATGTTTCGATCGGCGACTCATTATGCTGTATCAGGGCTTCCAGTTTGTCGAAGGCTTTATAAAGCTTTGCTTCAGTGGTCTCCTGTGCGTCCATTTCCGCGTACAGCGCAGCCATATCGTCCGCGAGGGGCTGGGGCAGTGTTTTTACCCATTGGATTAGGAGCGACTCCTCCGTTTTCCTGTCGCTGTCGGTCTTGAGAAAGGTGGGGATGTCACCGGTAAAGCATTCCCCGAGATCATGGATCAGGCACATGTCCGTGACGCGGTCCATGTCCGCTTCGGGAAACTCCTCTTTCAACACGTCCTTCAGCAGGAACGCCATCAGGGAGATGCGCCAGCTGTGCTCCGCAACGCTCTCGGTCCTTCCCTTTGACGTGGTGCAGTGGCGTGTCGTGTCCTTCAGGCGTTCCGCCACATGTAAGATTTCCAGGAACGTTCTCTGGTCCATAAGCTCCCTTTTCCTGCGGATGTTTGCGTATCATTTTTATTATAACTTTATTATAACGCCGGCGAGGCCCGGTTCGGAAGCGGTTTGAAGGCATACTCCTAAGGGAGTATATTCAGTGTATGGAAAAACTGTATTGAGAATACCGGGAGAAATCGCGATGAAGATACATAGATGGGGACTTATTGTGCTTTGCTTTCTGCTTGCAGCCTGCGGGAAAGAGGAAAAACAGGCGCTGCAGGAGGAAAGCGCGGATTCCGTGACGGCATCCCTGCATGATGTTATCGATCAGTGTTTTTTCACGACCAGTGAGCGGATTTCCGACGCTGAGACAGACACCGGCTTTGAGATCCGGTTTCGGAACGCAGGAGAGGCTGCGGAGACTGTCCATGTGCTGACCGTGGAGGAACTGCAGAAGGATCCCGCAGGCGGCACGGTCTCCGAGGAGGAGCGCAGGGATGCTTTCCTCCGGCTGCATCCGGATATGGAATCCTATGCGGTCTATGAAAATGCGCACCACATCCTGTCGGAGGATATCTCGGTTCTTTATTGCAATTACGGGGGGAAGCAATTCCGCATCACCGAGACCGGCGCGCAGGACGGAGCGCTTGCGGATGCAATCCGCTTCGCGGCAGGCCTCGGCTATGAGACGCTGTGCACGTATCAGCGGTATGAGAACGGCGATGATGCGTGGGACAACCGCGCGGGCGGAAGACTCTCCTTCCTGCGGGATATCGGGGAAGGGAAACGGATCGTGATAGAAATGGAAAAAACCGGAGAGACGGAAGAAGGCGAAAGGACGGAGGATGTCCTTTCGGCGCGGGTCCGCCGAGAGGATGAGACGGCGATCCTTCAGACCTTCGATGTTCGGACGCAGCAGTACGAATTCCGTTTCGAGGATTTTAACTGTGACGGCTATGAAGATTTCACGGCGGTGGAATACTATGGCGCCGGTGCGGGGAGTGCGCAGCACTTCCTCTGGTCCCCGGAAAAGCAGGCTTTCTGTGAAGCGGACGCCTCCCTCAGCGCTTACACGGGATATGATATGGATCCGGCAGCGGATATGCTCCATATCTACAGGGAAAAATCCGTGCTGAACGAGGAGGGGAAGACGATCCAATGGACCGGCGCGGAGACATATGAACCGGTCTCGGAGTATGCCTTCCGGCTCTCTGATGACTGGAAGACACTGCATGCGGCGTGTACGCTGCACGGAAAAGACGGAAATACGGCGCAGGTCGAAGCGGATTATGACTATACACAGATACAGTATTACATGGAGGAGCTTCGCGCGCTGGCGGACTTAAAGCTCTGCTGGGAAAATCGCGCGACGCTGGCGGACGGCTCGACCTGCCGGCTCCTCTACGGTGAGGAGCCGATGTATATCGGCGGCATTCCGGCATCGGACGCGTGCGTCGGTACGCTGTATGTACTGGACGACGCGGACAGACTCCTTTGCAGGCACGTGCTGACGGCGGATGTCCCGGCCTCCGAATCGGAGTTCCGCACGATCGCCTGGGACGGGTACGAATACGGAAAGGCGCCGGAGGGCGTGACGGGAACGTTTACAATCCGCTTTGAAGACGGCTCGGAGATCACAATGAAGGAGCCGGAGCTCACCGGTACGCTGCAGGCGGAGGAGCGGGCGCAGCTTGCTGCATTTGCACAAAGCCCGGAAAAGTGGCTGAAAAAGCTGCCGGATGCAGGCCTGTATTATTATTACGCGGCTGCGGATTTCAACCGCAACGGGCGCCTGGAGATGGCGCTCATCTGTCTGGATGCGAACGGGAATCTGGAGCTTGGCAGCGTCACGGAGTACAGAGAAGACGGAAGCTTTGCGGAAATGCCGCTGACAGCGGCAAAGGGGACGGAACTCTTTGACATCACGGAATACGGAAACGGTCCGGCATATTTTTCCGCAGACGGAGCGGAAGCTGCGTATCTGATGTGGGGAAACCGCTACACGAAGGACGACCGGAAACACTATATCACAGGCAGCGCACTGCGCTGCAGCGGGAAGGAGCTTGTCCAGGAAGCGCTTGCAGAGCGCTATGTAGAGACGGATGACAGGGGACACAAGCACTTTGCGGACAGCTATGCCGGACCGGACGGCAGCATGGCCCAGGGAGAAAATGGCAGGCTCTTTGCAAATAGTAAAGAGCTGATTTCTGTCGGTTTCGGAGCCGGGGAGGCAGGGGAACAGTCCCTGATGAAGGGCTGCTACCAGATCAAGTGGCATGCGGACTTTGTCTGGGAGCAGGGGGGTTCCATGGAGTTTGAACAGCTGAGCCAGGAGGAGAGAGAAGAGCTCCTTGTGAGTCTTTATAAAGGCTGGCGCACCTGCTCTGCAGGCGATATACTTTTTAGGTAGATACCGTAACGGCGCCGCAAAGGCGCAGAAGGGAGGCGGAATGAAAGCGTTTTGGAGAAAGAAGACGGCGGCAGCGGCGGCAATCCTGCTGGTGTTCTGTGCAGTCCTTGGCAGCGGGATCATGGCAGCGGCGGCTGTGGAGACAAAAGCTGCGGCAAAAGAGGAGACGGCAAAGACAGAAACGCAGGAAACCTACGAGGATGCCGGTTTTTACGAGATGACGACCATGACGTCCGGCGAGGAGTCACTGGATTTCACAGAGCTTAAGGAATACGGCTTAAGGAGCGGACTGGTCCTTAAGGATGACGGAACGGGCTTTATGTTTATCGGCTCGGAAATTACGGAGCTTGCATGGCATGACGGCGTACTGGATCATGAAGGTGAAGTGACGCCGTACAAGATGGAAAAGGGCGTCCTTTCCATGGAAGAAACGGACGATGACGGCA
This sequence comes from uncultured Lachnospiraceae bacterium, assembly GCA_902783385.1. Taxonomy (GTDB): domain Bacteria; phylum Bacillota; class Clostridia; order Lachnospirales; family Lachnospiraceae; genus CAG-791. The sequence continues at coordinate 7,788 of CACZQP010000013.1, forward strand.
CACAGCTCGCAATCCGTTTCGAAAAGAGTAAGGATCCTGCCCCGACTATGGAAGAAGCGATCGCCTGGGGCGAGGAGCTCAACTTCGAAGGCATGGTGGATGATTTCATCGACACGGAGAACTGGGGCTTTGAAGAGGAGACGATCCTCGTCGATACGGTCGAGGACTTCATGAACGCGATCGGCGACAACCATACGATTGTCCTGATGCCGGGCGAGTATAACATCACCGCATGGCTGGAGGAAATCGGCGCGGAACGGTGGGATTATAAAAAGTTCGAAAAGATTGCCGCCGGGGAGTACGAGGGCGATACCTGGATCGATTACGGGATCTACGAGGACAGCGTCCACGACGGATCACAGGCAATCATCTACAACATCGACGATCTCACCATCATGTCTGCGGACAGGAATGATCCGGCAGTGATTGTCTGCGAGCCCCGCTATGCGGACGTGATGAATTTCATCGACTGCGACAGGCTTTCCCTGAAGCATGTGGTGATCGGCCATACAAAGGACGAGGGATACTGCACCGGCAATGTTCTGTCTCTTACGAACTGCTGGGAGGTGGATATTGAGAATTCGGAGCTCTACGGCTGCGGGACGTATGCGCTGAATGTCAGCGACTGCAGGGACGTGCGTGTCGGGGATTGCGACATCCATGACTGCACCTACGGCGTTGCGGTGGCTGCCAATACGGACGAGATCAATTTCACTTATACGGACTTCCATGACTGCCGGGAGTTCACCATGTTCGAAGCGCTGACGACAGACATGACATTCATCGGCTGCAGCTTTGAAAAGCTTGACGGGGATATGGTGTCGATCGGCGACACGGAATCGGAGGTCAATTTTATCTGCTGCAGCTTCGACAAGGATGCGGAGGCGTCGATCGAAGACAACGCGATGCTCGACCAGCAGATCTTTGTGTATTGAAAGGAAGAAAAAGTACCATGAGAAAAGAAACACAATGCATCCAGGCAGGATACACGCCCGGCAACGGAGACCCCAGGATGATCCCGATCATCCAGAGCACGACCTTCAAATATGACACCTGTGAGGACATGGGAAAGCTGTTTGATCTGGAGACGAGCGGGTACTTCTATACACGCTTGCAGAATCCCACCAATGACATGGTGGCCGCGAAGATCGCGGCGCTCGAGGGCGGGAGTGCGGCAATGCTGACCTCCTCCGGCCAGGCGGCGTCTTTTTTCTCCGTGTTCAACCTGGCGGGTGCAGGGGATCACGTGGTGGCCTCCTCGGCGATCTACGGCGGTACCTATAATCTTTTTCATGTGACGATGCGCAGAATGGGGATCGACTTCACGTTTGTCCACCCCGATTGCAGTGATGAGGAGCTTGAGGCGGCATTTCGGCCGAATACGAAGGCGGTGTTCGGGGAGACGATTGCCAATCCTGCCCTGATCGTCTTCGACATCGAGCGGTTTGCAAAAGCGGCGCACGCACACGGCGTGCCGCTCATCATCGACAACACCTTTGCCACGCCGATCAACTGCAGACCGTTTGAGTGGGGTGCGGATATCGTCGTGCATTCCACGACGAAGTACATGGACGGCCACGATTCGGCTGTCGGCGGCGCGATCGTGGATTCCGGCAACTTTGACTGGATGGCGCACGCGGAGAAATTCCCCGGCCTCACGACGCCTGACGAGTCCTATCACGGCGTTACCTATGCGGAGAAATTCGGACAGGGCGGCGCCTATATCACAAAGGCCACGGCGCAGCTGATGCGGGATCTCGGCTCCATTCAGGCGCCGATGAACGCTTTTATCTTAAACCTCGGACTGGAGTCGCTTGCGGTCCGTGTGAAGCGGCATTGTGAGAATGCGCAGAAGGTCGCGGAATACCTGGAAAAGCATGAGAAGGTCGCCTGGGTAAACTACCCGGGCCTTCCGGGCAACCAGTATTATGACCGCGCGAAAAAGTACATGCCGGACGGTACCTGCGGCGTGATTTCTTTTGGCTTGAAGACGGGACGTGAGGGCGCACAGGATTTCATGACACGCTTAAAGCTCGGCATGATTGCGACGCACGTCGCAGACGCGCACACCTGCGTGCTGCATCCCGCCTCCACGACGCACCGGCAGCTCTCGGATGAGGAGCTTCGCGCAGGCGGCGTGCTGCCGGAGATGATTCGGTTCTCCGTCGGGATCGAAAATATCGACGATATCCTGGAGGATCTCGAACAGGCGCTTGCATAAGACCGGCCGGAGAGCGCAGGTTCCCGGTGTGTCCGGGAATGCAGATGGACCAAAGAGACGGTGATCACAAGAATACTGCGCGGCCTGATGAATTCGGGCCGCGCGTTTTTTCAGGGGAAGACAGACATGGAGGACAGCAGAGTGAAGCAGAAGAAGACTGACGACATATCGGCGAAGCTGGTCCGCTACATCAGGAAAAAATATGGTGTGGAGCCGGAAAAGCCGTGGAGGCAGTATCCGGAGTTCATGACCTTTAAGGAAGAGTACACAGGAAAATGGTTTGCGCTCATGATGACGGTCCCGCGCAGGAACCTCGGACTGAAGGGCGAGGAAGAGATCCGGGTCGTCAACGTCAAATCGGACACGGACATCATCATGATGCTGGCCGGTACACCGGGATACATGCCGGGGTATCACATGAACAAGCGGCACTGGCTGACGGTCCTGCTTGACGGAACGGTGCCCTTTGACCGTGTGAAGGACTGTGTGGACGAGAGCTATGCGCGGATCGCGGATTCCCCCGCAAGACGCATCTACGAGGCGGTAAAAAGGATCCCCAAGGGATGTGTGGCAACCTACGGGCAGGTTGCGGAGATGGCGGGCGATAAGAAGATGGCGAGGGCCGTCGGCAACGCGCTCCACAGGAATCCGGATCCGGACGGGATTCCCTGCTACAGGGTAGTGAACGCCAGGGGAGAGCTGGCGGGAGAATTTGCGTTTGGCGGCGAGGGCGCACAGGCGCGGCTTCTGGAGTCGGACGGGATCGAAGTGACACAGGGGAGAGTTGATCTTGCCAGGTACGGCATGCGTCTGCAGTCGTAAAATATGCTATTATAATTAGGGTAATTATTCACAGCGTCCAGCGGAGGAAAAGGCAGTGCAGAACCGAAAATGGTATGAGTGGCTCCTGGTCATCGTATATGTCCTGATGATTGGGATATGCGTCTATCTGAATCTGTTTTCCGGACAGCCGGAAGGCGTCGCGAACATCATCGTCAACGTCGTGATGTTCATCATCGTCGGGCTGATCCTGCTCGAGTGCGAACGGAAGTGCTTCATTCCGGTGACCGCAATCGAGGAGGAATTAAACCGCGTCACGGAGAAGATCAAAAAGGACACCATGGGCGCGCATCAGTTTCTCTGGGACGAGTACGGCGAGCACCGCGCGGAGCTCTTTCAGGAGCCGACGCTCAAGGAGGAATACCAGGACTACCTGTATGAGATGAACCGCATTTCGCGAAGCGGGAAGGCATATTATAAGTGTGATATCGAGGAATACATCAATTACGATCTGGTCGATACGAAGATCCACCGCAACCAGCTGAACCAGGTGGCCGGCGCCATGACGGGCCTTGGAATCCTCGGCACCTTTATCGGCCTCTCGCTCGGTCTCCAGAGCTTTTCTACCGGGACGACCGCGGAGGTCATGAACAGCATCGCACCGCTGATGGACGGCATCAAGGTGGCGTTCCACACATCCATTTACGGCATGGTTTTCTCGCTTGTTTTCAATTATGTCTACAAGCGCAAGCTCAACGATGCGGAGACCGCGGTGGGGAGCTTTTTGAGCGCCTATAAGAAATATGTCCTTCCCGATACGACGACGGACGGGATCAACCGCCTGATGGAGCTGCAGCAGCAGCAGACCATCGCCACAAAGGCGCTTGCGGACACGGTCGGCGTACAGCTTTCCGAGAGTCTCTCGAACCTGCTGAAGCCGCAGTTTGACCGTTTCGATGAGACGCTGACGCATTTCGGGAACGTGGCTACGCAGCGCCAGACAGAGGCGCTCGGCAAGATCGTGACGAGCTTTATTGCAGAGATGAACAAGTCTCTGAACAATTCCTTCTCTCAGCTGTCCTACACGATCGACCAGACCTTCCTGACCCAGCAGGAAAATGCAAAGCAGATGCAGGAGATCCTGGAGCGTACGGGCAATGCGACGGAGAACTTAACGCGCCTGGACAACCAGACCAGCCTCATCCAGGAGTCCAATCAGATCCTCCTCGATCAGGAGCGGCAGTATTTCAGCGATCTTGCCGGGTATCGCGAGAACATGAACGAGCAGATCTCGCTCTTTGCGGAGCAGCTGGAGCAGCAGAGGCATCTTCTCGACAACCTGCGTACGGCGATGACGCGCATGCCGCAGGATATCGACGAGACGTTCCGCGTGATCGACGAGAACCTTGTGGACGTGGAGGAGCACTTCCGGGGAACGGTGGAACAGATCAAGGAAGTCACGGCGCAGGTCCCGGATGTCATCACGGACTCCTATGCAAGAATGGAGCGGGCAATGGACCGCGCAGCTTCCAGTGTCGAGGAGCTGAACAGCGCGATCGACCGGATCACGCAGGAGGGGAGCGAAAGCGGACGCACCGCGGCGCGGAGAACGCGCCCTTCCACTACCAGAAGACAGTAAGCGTACCGCATGCGGGGATAGATAAATGGCGCGAAGATTTCACAGAAAACAGGATGAGGAGACGAATTACTGGCTGTCTTATTCCGATATGATGGCCGGGCTTCTCCTGTGCTTTGTCCTGATCATTTCCCTTTCGGTCCTGCACGCGCGCGTGCAGTATGACGAGAAAGAAACAGAGCTCCTCGGCAAGGAGCAGGAGCTGATCGTGCAGTCCGATGCCCTGCGGGATGAGCGGGCCACGGTTGCCGCGCAGCAGTCGCTCCTGGAGGAGCAGCAGGCGACGCTGGAAAAGCAGCAGTCCGCCCTGGTGCAGCAGCAGAAGCAGATCTCGGAGCAGGAGGAAACGCTGAAGACGCAGTACGCCCTTCTGGATGAGCTGCGGGAGATCATGGATTCGCAGCAGGAGCGTCTGGACCGCATCATCGGCGTGCGCACGGAGCTGATCGAAAAACTGAAAGAGGAGTTCGACGATTCAAATCTCCATCTGATGGTGGACCAGCAGACAGGTGCGATCACCTTCGACTCGAGCATCCTTTTCGAATACAACAAGGATGAGCTCAAGGAGAGCGGCAAGACCTTCCTGGCGCAGTTCCTGCCGCGGTATGTCAACATTCTGATGAGTCCCGATTACCGCCAGTATGTCTCCGAAATCATCATCGAGGGACATACGGACACGCAGGGCGATTACCTCTTCAACCTGGAGCTGTCGCAGAAGCGCGCGTTTTCCGTGGCGGAATACTGTCTCTCTAAGGAGAGCGGGATTCTGACGGAAAAACAGCTCGAGATGATGCAGGAGGTCGTGACGACAAACGGAAAATCCTTCAGCAATCCGGTCCTTACGGAGGACGGCGAGGTCGATATGGAGGCCTCCCGCCGCGTCGATTTCCAGTTCCGCTTAAAGGACGAGGAGATGATCCGCGAGATGATTGAGATCCTCAGCTCCGACAAGAACAGCTGAGGCGCAGGCGCTGAGGCAAAGGCGGGATAATCTATGAAAAACAGTAGTTCCGGTTATATCTACATCGTTCTGTGTGCGCTGATCTTCAGTACGATGGAGGTCATGCTCAAGGTGGTCCACGGGATTTTTGCCCCCATGCAGATCACCATGATCCGCTTCCTGATCGGCGGGATCCTCCTGATCCCGTTTGCGTTGCGTTCTATGAAGGAAAAGGGAGTTTCCTTCGACTCGCGGGATATCCCGTTTTTTGCACTCACAGGCTTTCTGTGCGTCTCCTTCAGCATGGTCCTGTACCAGATGGCGATCACGTACACGAAGGCATCCGTTGTCGCACTGATCTTTTCCAGCAATCCGATTTTCGTGACGGTTCTCGCGCACCTGATCCTGCATGAGGCGATCCATTTAAACCATGTCGCCGCACTGGTGATTGAAGTGATTGCGATCACGGTCATCGTAAGCCCATGGAATACGCAGCTGAGCCTCACGGGCGTCCTTTTGTCGGTTGCTGCGGCAGTCGTCTTTGCCCTCTACGGCGTCGTTGGGAAAAAGAGAACCGGAAAATACGGCGGCATCGCAGTGACGTGCTTTAGCTTTGTGCTGGGCGGGACGGAACTTCTTTTTCTTTTGCTGCTCGGAAAGATTCCTGCCATCGCCGCTTTCTATCGCGGCATCGGATTATCGATCTTTGCGGAGATTCCGATCCTTACAAGGATCCCTCTCTCGGCGGTACCGGCTTTTCTCTACATCTGCATCGTCAATTCCGCGGCCGGCTTTGTCTGCCATATGAAGGCATTCGAAAAGACTTCGGCGCAGGAGGCGTCACTGATCTTCTTTTTAAAGCCGATGATCGCGCCGATCATCGCGTATGTATTTCTTCATGAGGACATTCCGTTTAACATGATCATCGGGATCATTCTGTTCCTGATCGGCTCCGGCATCAGTGTGATCCCGGGCATTGTAAAGCTCCGCCGGGCCAAAGCGCAGGAAGCTTCGGAGTAGAAAACCTATGGAATCAGTTCGTACCAGCAAAAACCTGAAAGAAGAGATGCTGACAGAGCTCCGCGATCATCTTCTTCACAGGGATTTTCCGCAGTCCTCAGGACTGACCGCAAAGAAGATCCGTGCCCTTGTGGACGCGATTGAAAGACGGCAGTTAAAAAGCGGCATGTGCCCCGTGACAAGGCGCCTTTCCTGTGCGGAGATCTATGAACTGTGCCGCGCACCCCTCTCACTCCTTTGCGCAGAGCCTCCGCGCGAGGGCTGGATGAAGTTCACTTACGATTACGCCTGCCATATCCTCTATCCGGACAAAGCATTTTCCAGAGAGGCGGAGCGGCATACTCCGGGCGCGCACTTTTATCTCGAGGTGCTGCAGTTTTTCTTCGACCGGGAGAGAAAGGTCGTCCCGCCGGAGCGCTTCTTTGACTTTGTCTTTCTTGACGAGGAGGAGACGGAGACCTCCGAGCTGCGGGACGAATACGGGAGATTCCTGCGGAGCTTCCGGTCGGAATATATCTACGAGATGATGCGGCTGAACGAGGAGGTCACCTCGTTCCGGACGCTTGAGCACATTGCCGGCGTCCATTACGTGGCAATGCACATCGCGAGAGGCTTAAAAGCGGCGGGAACCCCGATCGACCTCGCGCTCGTATCCGGCGCGGCAGCGGGACATGATCTTGGGAAATTCGGCTGTAAGGCCGGGGAGAACGTCCCGTATCTGCACTATTACTACACAAATCAGTGGTTCACATCCCACCGGATGGAGTATATCGGCCACATTGCGGCAAACCATTCCACGTGGGACTTAGAGCCGGACAATCTTTCCGTGGAGTCCCTGGTCCTCATTTATTCGGACTTCAGGGTCAAGATCAGCCGAGGGGAAAATAACGAGAGCATCACGGTCATTTCCAGCCTGAAGGACGCCTTTGACGTCATTCTGAACAAGCTGGAAAATGTCGACGAAAAGAAGCTCATGCGCTACCGGCTCGTCTACAGAAAGCTGCGCGATTTCGAAGACTATATGATCTATCAGGGCGTCGATGTCGACTTAAGTGGAAAGCAAAGGCGCCCCCGGAGGATGCCGCAGGTCACGCTTCGAAGCGGCGCGGAGACACTCCGTTCGCTGACCTTCATGGCGGTGGAGCACAATATCGAGGTCATGCACCGCATGGCCGCAGAGCGGCAGTTCGGCAACTTCCTGGAGTCTGCACGCAGCGAAAAGGACGCGAAGAACCTCGGCGCATACCTGAATATCTTCGACCGCTACATCGCCTATACCAACGACCGCCAGAAAAAGCAGACGCTCTCATTTCTTTATGAGCTGCTGATGCACCGGGAGGGAGATGTCAGCGCAGAAGCGGCCAGATTGTTCGGCAAGATCATTGCACAGTATAATTTCGGTTACCGCAAACGCCGCCCGGAGGGAATGCCGGACACGGATGAGAGGGATGTCACGGCGCTGTGGCGGAGCTACCTGGAGCAGATCATTCATCCGGACTACAGGCTGACTGTCGTACAGATGCGCAGAATTCGTTCGCGCCTGAAACACGTTCTGCTGTCGGTCATGGACTGGGCCTCGCCCGATGAAAAGGAGATCTTCCTGGAAGAGCTGTTAAAGATACTGCGAAGGGAAGATGCGCTCAATCCCCTGGAGCATTTTTCAGTGCTCGACGCACTGCAGTCGGTGCGCTTTGAGGACCTCTCCGGGCACGAGATTCGCCGTATCGGAAGCTATTTTCGGCGCATGTGCATGGCGCAGACGGATTCCTTCGTGCGCATTGCGGCATGGCGCGCAGCCAGAATCCTGACAGAAAAAGCGCCGGAGATCCCGGAGAGCAGGCAGATCTGCGAGAAGATCGTGCAGACGGATACGGGCGCCGACATCACACTCACTTTCCTGAAATACAGGATCCTGAGCAACATGGGCATGGATACCGCGCCGCAGGAAAAGCTCCTGTACGAGGGAGACGTCGTCTCTGATATCTTTCTTGATAACCTGAAGACGGCGACGCCGTGGGTCGTCAAGTCTGTCAACATTAAGCTCCTGGTCGACCAGCTGCAGCACGGGCGGATGGAGAGAAGGCTTCACATCGCATCGCACCTGTCTAACCTGGTCAAGGTGAGCGACTACGTCGCGGTCCGGCAGGATGCCGGCGACGCGCTTGTGCGGGTCATGCAGTTCCTCAGGATGGACGAGCGCAACGATATCGTCGTCGAGCTGATGCGCGGACTGGAGATCGGAGAATACAATTTCTCCAAGTATGTTCCGCAGTATCTGGGAAGGACAGCCCTGTGGCTGTCCCCGGAGGAGCTCGACGAGATCATAGACTATATCCGCAGCCTGATGGCGAGTCCGAACGACAGGGTCGTATCCGGTGCGTTCGATGCGATCAGTGCGATCCTCGGCAATTACGGGGAATACAGGGAACGCTTCGGAGAGCCCGAAAAGGCGTATAACGACAGGAGAGATCTTCTGTTCGGCTCGATCCTCAGGGGTCTTGCAAGCTACCGGGAAAACGTGCAGCAGGACGCGACCATCGCGCTGGAGTCAGTCTTTGCCTCGACGGGGCTCCCCGCCGCGGCGAAGGGCGAACTGATGTCGGTCGGGGCAGGAAAGCTTCTGTTCCTGATGAGCGAGGAGGCGCACCTTGCCGTGACGGATTTCTACCGCGCCGCGGCGCTTCTCGAGATCCGAAGGTTCATGACGGAGTGGCAGCTGAGCCACAGGCGGATCCGGATCCAGGAGAGAAAGAAGGTCGCGTTCTTCCCGGGAACGTTCGATCCGTTTACGCTCTCGCACAAGGGGATCGCCCGTATGATCCGCGACAGAGGGTTCGAGGTCTACCTGGCGGTCGACGAGTTTTCCTGGTCCAAAAAGGTACAGCCGCACCTGGTGAGGCGCAGGATCGTCAGCATGTCGATCGCGGACGAATTTCACATTCATATTTTCCCGGATGATATTCCGATCAACATCGCGAACCCTTCGAATCTGAAGCACCTGCAGGAGATCTTCGCCGGCCGCGAAGTATATATGGTCGCGGGAAGCGACGTGATCGCCAATGCGTCGTCTTACCGGGAGAAGATCAGGCCATATTCGATCCACAACATGAACCATATCGCCTTCCGCCGCGCGGGAAGCGGCGCCGCGGACTCAAAGGAGAACCCGGAGATCTTCCGCCGCATCCGGGGCGAGGTGGTGGAGCTGGAGCTCCCGCACGAGCTGGAGGAGATCAGCTCCACGATGATTCGCGAGAATATTGACCTGAACCGCGATATCAGCAACCTGATAGAGCCGGTCGTGCAGGAATATATTTACAACAGCAGCCTGTACCTGCGTGAACCGGAGTACAAGCCTCTCGTCAGCGGAAAGGTCATTTCCTTCGAGGAGTTGGAGAGCATCACGGAGCGGCAGCTGGAAGAGGTCTCTCTGGTCATCGGCACAGAGCCGGAGGAGAGAAATCTTATCCTTGAGAACATGCGCAGGTCGGGAGACAGGGCGCTGATCCTTCGGAACATGCTGGACGGGGACAGGCTGGTCGGAGCGATCCGCATGCGCTATCTGTCCTCCAACGAACTGTTTTCGATCCTGAAGAACGCGGAGCTTGCGGACGAGGTGCGGCGCAACACATCCGGCGAGATCCTCCTGATCACTGGAATCTATGCCGGGAAAGATGCACAGATCGGTGATCCGGAGCAGTATCTGCTGTCGGAGGCGCTCGCGCGCTCCCTTCAGAGAGGCTGCAGCTACGCGATCTACTACCCGGACGACGGGTACTACACGAATGCGTCGCTCTCTGCGATCCGCAGACAGGGCTTTGTGCAGGCAAAGGACATGCGGGCACATGCGCCGCTGTATCTCGTCGATATGCATGCGCCGCTTGTGCTTTTGCAGAACATGCGGACGACGATCAAGGAACCGCTCGCCAGCAATCCGCGCGTGCTGCGGGTACTGGCAAAGGCACATGAGGAACTGCAGCAGACCCTGACGCTCCTGTATCCGGGGCAGCTTGTCCTTTCGATCGCCGCCGCCGCGATCTATCCGCGTCTGGTGGAGAAGATCACGAGCCTTAACGGCGTGCCGATGGAGGTCACGACGCCCCGCAGGCTCGGCGAGTACATGTGTGTGCCGTACGGCAAAATCCTGCGCGACAGAGTCATTCCGAATACAGTGACCAAGACGCTGCACACGGACAAAGTCTATACGCCGGATCTGAGCGAAGGCAGGATTGCGGCGTTCCAGGATTACCCGGATCTGGAAGACCAGGTCCGCATGATCAAGGCCTTTGACCGGCCGGTCATCCTGGTCGATGACCTGCTGCACAAGGGCGGACGCTTCGAGGCGCTGGAACCGCTCCTGAAAAAAGAAAAGATCGAGATCCGGAAGGTCATTCTGGGCATGCTCTCCGGCTACGGGCGCGACACCATGGCGGTGCGCGGCGTGGACGTGGACTGTGTCTATTACATACCGAACCTGCGCAACTGGCTCGTGGAGTCGACCCTTTACCCCTTTATCGGGGGAGATACCGTAAAGCGAAGATCCGTAAAGGTGGCGGGGCTCTCCCCGTCCATCAATATGATCCTGCCGTACACGAAGCCGTTCCTGCACGACACGGATGCGGAGGCGCTCTTTGAATATTCTGCGTGTTGCATCCGGAATGCGAGGAACATCTTCCTAACGCTGGAGGAGGAATTCCGCGCGGCATTCGGCAAGAACCTGACGCTCGGAAGGCTCTCGGAGGCGGTCATTGCGCCGCTCTGCCCGGACCGCGGAGAGTGCGTGAACTATGATCCGAACCTGAGCGCAAGCACCTATCTGGAGAATGACCTGCAGATGCTGTACAGGACCAGATGACAGCGCCGGAATCGGCATTCAGGCGGGAGGATTGCATATGTATTTTTACAGGGTAAAGGACAAGGTAGTATGTGCGTGGGAGAAGTATCCTGCGCTGCCCGAGGCGGACGGGGCGGAGAGGAAAAGCGTCGCAGCCTTCTTATATGCGCGGGATCCGGAGCGGTCGCGCGCATCGTTTGCGGTGAGTATGCCGGAGCTTCTATTTGCAGAGACGGACGATGCGGGATGGCTCTCCGCAAGGGAGCTGCGTAAGGCAGCTGCCCATCGCGCGGGGGCGGACCCGGAGAAGGAAAAGAGGATTCCGGAGGAGGTCCTTGCGGCAATCGGCAGCGGGACACTGCGCGGCGTCAATACAGCATTCCCGGGCTGGGAGGATCTGTGCGGCGCTGCTGAGCCGTTTATCGCAGGCGGCGCGGCGGGGAACGGGAAAAAGCGCGTCAATATCCTCGCAATCGGAGACGTGGGCTCGCACCTGCTGACGGGACTTCACCTGTTGGGCGGCGACTGCATCGATTCCATCGGAATCTGCGATATCGACGAAAAGGTCACGAAGCGCTGGGAGTTTGAAGAAAACCAGATCGCATGGCCATGGGACTATGACGCGCTTCCGCGCGTGGATATCATCACGAAGGAACAGCTCTTTGACGGGGATGTCTTTGTGTTTGTCGCCTCGGGCGGCATTCCGCCGGTCGGCTCCGGCGTGAAGGACGTGCGGATGTACCAGCTGGAGAAAAACACGAAGATCATCTCCGAATATGCCCGTATGGCCAGAGACAGAAAGTTCCGCGGGCTGTTCTGCGAGATCTCGGATCCGGTGGATCCGCTTGCGAGGGCGGCATATCTTGCAAGCAACCGGGACGAGAACGGAGTCTTTGACGGGAGAGGCCTGCGCCCGGAACAGATCCAGGGCTTCGGACTGGGAGTCATGAATGCCCGGGCGGCATATTATGCGAAAAAGGATCCGCGCTTTAAGCGCTTCCTGACGGAGGGAAGGAGCTTCGGACCGCACGGACAGGAGCTCGTCATTGCGGATTCGGTCGCGAATTATGACGATGCCCTTTCCGCCGAGCTGACGAAAAAGGTCGTCGAGGCGAATCTGGAGATGCGGGAGCTGGGCTTTAAGCCCTTTGTCGCGCCTGCCTATTCGTCGGCGGCGCTTTCGATCCTCCTGACGCTCCGGGGACAGTGGCACTGCGGTTCCGTATTCCTCGGCGGAATCTACATGGGAGTGAAGAACCGCTATACGAGAGCCGGCCTGGAACACGAGATCCTGGATATCCCGGATGCCCTGATGGACAGGATCCGCGGCGCGGAAGCGGCGCTTCACGCGGTGAACTGAAGATGGAAAGACCGATCGTCATCTGCCCGCGGGAGGCGGGGAGAGAATACAAGGATTCGCGTCTGTCATCCGTCCTCCGCCGGGCGCTGAAGGAGACGGGAAAGAATGCGGAGCCTGTTGTGTTGTATGAGGCACAGGAGGTCCTGCATCTTTTTTCGGCAGAAGCCATCGGTGCATGTACCGAAAATGTGCCAGGCAGCATGGACTCCATCCGCCGCCGCGTTGTCTTTGCGATCGACTTAGGTGAAGACGGCATCAATCTCGAATTTGAAAGGCTGCTGCGCGTTCTGCGCACACAGAAAGGGCTGCTGGAGGGCTGTATCGGCGGCGTGCTGATCGACGCCGTATCGCCTCTGTACACCAAGGCGGAGGCGTCGCGTCTTGTGCAGGCTGCAAACGACGCGGGCTGCGCATTTCCCGGAAAGTGCCTGGTGGAGGGCGCGGGCGATCTGTCGAATTTTGCTGTGGAGGCCGGCAATCGCGGTGTCAGCAGAGAAGAGGCTTACAGCCAGTGCGCGGCGGAGCTGGTGCAGTCCGTCCGGGAGCGATGCTTTCAGAAAAAGACGAATGCGAGCCTTCTGGTGCTTCATGCGTCAAGCCACAGGACTTCCAACACCTTTGCGCTCTGGGAGAAGGTCAGGGCAAAGCTCCCGGAAGAGAAGTTTTCCATCCGGGAGATCGGACTCAGAAACGGCTTCCTGCAGGACTGTTCCGGCTGTCCGTACAAGATGTGCCTGCACTTCGGAGAAAAGGACAGCTGCTTTTACGGCGGCGTGATGGTGGAAGACGTCTATCCCGCGATTCGGGAGGCGGACGCGGTCCTGATGGTCTGTCCGAACTACAATGACGCGCTTTCCGCGAATCTTGTCGCCTGCATCAACCGCCTGACGGCGCTCTACCGCGCGGCATCCTTCCGGGATAAAGCGCTGTTTTCCATTATTGTCTCCGGTTATTCCGGAAACGATATTATCGCGCGGCAGCTTATCGGCGCCCTGAATATGAATAAGGGGTTTTATCTTCCGCCCCGCTTTGCGCTGATGGAGACGGCCAACGCACCGGGTGAGGCGCTTCGCATCCCCGGGATTGATGCGCAGACGGCGGAATTCGCGGAGAGGATCCGGTCCTTCCTCACACGCTGAGACACAGGATTCAGAGAAGCTCCGCATCCGCGATCGCGGGGAAGAGCTTGTCCTTCCCGTACGGACCCCGCTTTTTCTTCTGCACTTCCATCTCATCCTTTACATAGTCGCGAAAGACCTCCGGGAGACCGCTGAGCGGCCTGTCCTTGCGCCATACCAGCACATAGCTTGCGATCTTGGATGGGCCTGTAATGAGCTTCGAGACAAGATGATGGTTCGGCGTATATGTCGTCTGCGGCATGATCGCGATTCCTACGCCCTGCTCGGTCAGTGCGACGGCAGCAGTGTAGTCGGTCAGTGTCGCGGTGACGACAGGCTCGATTCCTGCGGTCGAAAACCAGCGCATGATAGATTCCTGCCTGGAACTCCGTTCCGGGAGTATCAGCTTCTCGCCGGAGAGCTTTTTTAACGGGATCCGGTTTCCTTTTCTCTGGGCCAGCGGATGCGCGGCGGGGATGAGGGCTACCCACGGCTCCGTGCCGACAGGGATCCCGTCCAGATGTTCCGAGTCATACGGCGCGGCGATGACTGCGACATCGGCCAGATCCCGGTACAGCCGCTCGATCACGTCGTCACTGCTCCCGTTCCAGAGCGAATAGGTAACCAGAGGGTATTCCTCACTGAAGCCGGCGATGCAGCGCGCCGTCAGGTATGGCGCCCGTCCGGCGGTGACACCGATGCGAAGCTTACCGGAGAGCTCCTTTTCCAGAGAGGAGATCTCCTGCCTCGTGTCCTCCGCAAGTGAGAGGATCTGCTGCGCCCTGCGGTACAGCGTGCGGCCCGCATCCGTGAGCTGAAGCGATCGCCTGCCGCGGATAAAAAGTGGCGCACCCAGCTCTTCCTCCAACTGCCGGATCTGCGTGGAGAGCGGCGGCTGCGAGAGGTTCAGCTTTTCTGCAGCGTGCGTGATGTTCAGCTCTTCGGCAACAGTTACAAAATAAGTCAGTGACCGGAAATCCATACTCTCACCATTCCTTTTCCTGCCGCACATGCGCGGCGCCTGATTGCCCGGATACAATCAATTTACCATATGAAATTCGTATGATAAATAGAAAGATATATGTATTTTTAAATATCTGCTTTCTGCGCTACCATAAGACCATCAGGAGAGCTGATAGAGCTCCGGAACAGAAAACCATTCAAAAAGCATAAGGAGGAAAAGAAAATGTTAAAGATCGTTGAAGCTCTGAAGATGCTGTATTTTGAATATGGAATGGAACTTGAGAAGGAAGTCTGAGCTTACCTGAAATCCACCTGAATCAGTTAATACCCTTTCGTATGCTGCGTTTATCTGTGCCCCGCCCGGCAATGCCGGTGCGGGGCACAGAGCGTTGCGGGATGACCACAAGCGGGGAGGAACGTGATAATATATGTACAGGCCGCCTGCCTGTTTCGCGGCGGAGGATATATGCAGACAAAGGATACGTGCGTCAGGGCTGAAAAATGACACCATGGAACGGAGTCCCCGTGACTCCCGCGGCGTTTGAAAGAAGAATAATGCGAGAGGGGAGAATAGTATGTTAAGAAGGAAAGATGAACAGAAGGTCGTTGTGAATGAAAACATGCGCGGCGGGAACGGTAAGATCGCCATGCGTCATTTCCTGAGCGAGAAGGAGGTGTACGGGGCCGGTCGGATCTTTGCTGTATCGGATATTCCGCCGGGAGCTTCCATCGGTTATCATGCCCATGAGAACGAGTTTGAATTCTACTATGTTCTCAGCGGAGAGGTGACCATCCGGGATGACGAAGAAACCTATGTGATGACGGCCGGCGATATGATGCAGTGTAAAAACGGTCATTCGCACAGCATCGAGAATCGCAGCGCGGAGCACGCGGAGGTTCTGATGACGGTGCTTTACGACCAGACGGGCAAAAAGAGTTTCATGGAGCTGGCCCGCGCCCGCTTTTCCGTAAGGAAGTATGCCGACAGACCGCTGGAAGAAGAAAAACTCATGTCGATCCTTGAAGCCGCGCGCATCGCGCCGTCGGCAAAGAATGCACAGTCCTATAAAATATACGTAGCGAGGTCAAAGGAGGCGATTGAGAAGATCGACCTGATCACGAAGATGCGCTATGGAGCGCCGACGGTCCTGATGTTCGCCGCGGATACAGGCGGCAGCTATCAGTACGAGGATCGGAATTCCGGCGACCAGGACTGCTCGATCGCGGCGACGCATGTCATGTTGGAGGCCTGCGAACAGGGGGTCGGCACACTCTGGGCGGACAATTTTTCTCCTTCCGCGGCAAAAGAGCTGTTCGGGCTGCCTGACAGTATGCAGCCTGTTCTGCTGATGCCGATCGGGTATGCGGCGGAAGACGCTGAGCCGGCGCCGCGGCACGCCGAAATGAAGGCGCTGGAAGATATCGTCGAAGTGCTGTAAAGAAAATACAGTGGAGATGCGGCCGGAGATTATTTCTCCGGCCGTCTGTGAAATCGGGTCACCTTCGACACGTCATACGGCGTCGACTGATAGACGAAGTAGTTGAGCCAGTTGGAATACAGCAGGTTCGCACTGGAGCGCCAGCTGCAGACCGGGCGCTTTGTGTCGTCGTCGTCCGGGTAGTAATGAAACGGCACATGGATCGGGAGGCCGGCATTTTTGTCGCGCAGGTATTCCTTTTCCAGGGTATCCGTGTCGTACTCGGAATGTCCGGTAATGAAGATCTGCCGTCCGCCGTCCGTGGAGATCGCGTAGACGCCGGCATCTTCGCTCTCGGCGAGGATCTTGAGTGCGGGCTCCGCCTCAATGTCCTCCTTCCGGATTGTCGTATGGCGGGAATGCGGCACCATGAAGGTGTCGTCAAAGCCGCGGAACAGGATCGAGCCTTTATGGGTGACTCTGTGGGGGAAGACGCCGAACATCTTCTCCTTGAGATCGATCTTCGGAATCCCGTAGTGATAGTAGAGACCTGCCTGCGCACCCCAGCAGATATGGAAGACGCTGTGCACGTGGGACTTTGACCACTCCATGATCCCGCACAGCTCCTGCCAGTAATCCACCTCCTCGAAGGGAAGCTTTTCGATCGGCGCGCCTGTGATGACCATACCGTCGAAATACTCGTTTTCAACAGCCCGGAAGGTCTTGTAGAACGAGAGCATGTGATCCTGTGAGGTATGTGCCGGCACATGGCCCTCGACGGTCAGAAGGACCATCTCCACCTGGAGCGGGGTGTTGCCCAAGAGCCTTGCCAGCTGCGTCTCGGTCGCGACCTTGGTAGGCATCAGGTTCAGGATCAGCACGCGCAGCGGGCGGATGTCCTGGTGCTCCGCGCGGAGCGTGTCCATCACAAAGATATTTTCATTTTCCAGCGTCTGCCGGGCGGGCAGGGCATTCGGTATTTTGATCGGCATTTATGGCGCTCTCCTTAATACAGGCGAAATGTAACATTTAGCAGTTTACCACGATTTTTTTTCATTTGATACCTTTTGCGGAAAAATGAGACGGCCGGCGTTAAACATAAAACCTATAACCGGTTATACCGTATTTACAATTTGTGCGGCAGGTTCCTAAAATAAACAGGGAACACGGAGGGAGATAAAATGACGATCCAGCAGCTGCATTACGCAATAGCGATTTCCGAGACCGGATCCATCAACAAGGCGTCGGAGATCCTGTATATTTCACAGCCGTCCCTGACCAGCGCCATTCAGGAGCTGGAAAAGGACATCGGCATACGCATCTTTGAACGAACGGGACGCGGGGTGACCGTGACCAATGACGGAAAGGAATTCCTGCTCCACGCACGGCATGTCTGCAGTCAGTATGAACAGCTTGTCGAGCGCTATGAGCACGGAGAAAACATCAAGATCAAATTCGGCGTCTCCACGCAGCATTATTCCTTTGCGGTCAAGGCGTTCGTGGAGCTGGTGAAGAAATACGATACCACCAAGTACGAATTTGCCATCATGGAGACCAAGACGAAGGATGTCATCAGCGATGTTGCAACCTTAAAGAGTGAGATCGGGATCCTGTATCTCTCCGATTTCAACCGGACGGCGATCACGAAGCTTTTAAGGTCCAACAATCTGGAGTTTCATCCGCTGATCGACTGCCAGGCCTTTGTCTACCTGTGGAAGGGGCATCCCCTCGCAAAAAGGAAATCGATCTGTTTCGAAGATCTTGCGGCATATCCCTGCGTCGCCTTTGACCAGGGAGATACCGGTTCCTTTTACTTTTCGGAAGAGATTCTGAGCACGAATGAATACCCGAGAATGATCCGTACCAATGACCGTGCGACAAACCTGAACCTGATGGTCGGATTAAACGGCTACACGCTGTGTTCCGGAATCATCTGCGAGGAGCTGAACGGAGATGATTACATCGCGGTGCCGTTCAGGGCGGACGAAGAGAACCCGAACAGCGCGATGGAGATCGGATATATTGCGCGAAGGGACAGCGTACTGAGCAAGATGGCCGTATCGTATATAGAGGAACTTGAAAAGTATCTCTCCGGCGTAAAACGCGGGAGAGGCGCAGTCGGGAAAAGGAAGAGCGGCGGAAAGGGAGGCCGGAAATGAAGATCACAGACAGTATCCGAAGCAGACAGGTCACGATCTCTTTCGAGGTCTTTCCGCCGAAGACGACCGAAAAGTATGAGAGTGTCTATGAGGCTGCCAAAAAGATCGCGGCGCTCTCGCCGAGCTATATCAGCGTCACCTACGGCGCGGGCGGCGGAAGGAGCCGGTTTACTGCGGCGCTTGCCGGACAGCTTCAGAAGGAGACCGGAATACCGGTGCTGGCGCATTTGTCCTGTGTGACGTCGACGCGTAAGACCGTGCGAGAGACCATTGCCGCGTACCGGGAGGAAGG
Source organism: uncultured Lachnospiraceae bacterium (assembly GCA_902783385.1). GTDB lineage: Bacteria > Bacillota > Clostridia > Lachnospirales > Lachnospiraceae > CAG-791. Next base: position 26,526 of record CACZQP010000013.1, read on the forward strand.
GATCGCAAACATCCTTGCCCTCAGGGGCGACATCCCGGAGGACGGGCAGGTGGAGAGCGACTATCGCTACGCCTCTGAGCTGGTTGCGGAGCTTCACGAGGAGGGGGGCTTTTGCATCGGCGGCGCATGCTACCCGGAGGGCCATATTGAATGCGCCCACAAGGCGGATGACATTCGCCACCTGAAGGAGAAGGTGGATGCAGGCTGTGAGTTCCTGACGACGCAGATGTTTTTCGACAACAATATTTTTTATAACTTTCTGTACCGCGTGCGGGATATCGGGATCGAAGTTCCGGTGATTCCCGGCATCATGCCGGTGACGACGGCCAGGCAGCTTTCGCGGTCTGTTACGATGTCCGGCACCAATGTGCCGGAGCGTTTCCGCGCGATCGTCGACCGCTTCGGTGATGACGCGGAATCCATGAAACAGGCGGGAATCGTCTATGCTTCGGAACAGATCGTGGATCTGATCGCAAACAATGTGCGGCACATTCATGTGTATTCTATGAACAAACCGGATGTGGCGGAGGGGATCCTGAGAAATCTGTCGGGAATCCTTGGGCGGACCTATGATCCGTGTTGACGAGAAAGAGGTGTACCGGTATCTCGGATACCGCGGTGCAGTGCCGGATACAGAGATTCGCGAAAAGGTGTCGGCGTGTGTCGAAAGACTTCTTGCAGTGATCGAGCCGAGGTCCGTCCGCAAATCCTTTCCGATTATCCGCGAGGAGGACGGGGACGGCGGGAGCATCCTGCAGATTGCGGGGATGGAGATTAGAAGCTATGCGCTGACAAAGAACCTGCGCGGTTGTACGGAGGCGGTCCTGTTCGCGGCGACGATCGGGCTCGGGGCGGATCGTCTGATCCGGAAGGCAATGGTAGCGGGCATCAGCGATGCCGTGATCCTGCAGGCGGCTGCCGCAGCCGCCATCGAGGAATACTGTGACGAAGTGAACGGGGAGATCGTCCGGGATGCGGCGGAGAGAGGGCTCTTTGTAAGACCGCGCTTTTCCCCCGGCTACGGAGATTTTCCGCTCGCGCACCAGGGCGGATTCCTGCAGGTGCTGGATGCGCAGAAAAGGGCGGGAATACACCTGACGGACGGAGACCTTATGGTTCCCTCCAAATCGGTGACTGCGCTGATCGGACTTTCGGCGGAGAATGCCGAATGTGTGCTGCAGGGATGTGAGGCGTGCGGCAAAAAGGAGTGTGCGTTCCGCAGATAAACGGATTGGTGCTGTGGTCAGCGAAGGCGCAGAATAGGAAATTGAGAATGTCAGTACTGGAAAAACTCGGAAAAGAGAGACTCTTCTGTGACGGCGGGAGCGGCTCCATGCTGCAGGCGTGGGGATTAAGACCCGGGGAGCTGCCGGAGACATGGAATCTCACACACCCGGATGAGATCGCGGAACTGTCCCGCATGTATTTTGCCGCCGGGGCGGATATCGTCAACGCGAACACCTTCGGCGCAAATGCCCTGAAGTACCCGGAGAACCTGGAGGAGATCGTGACGGAAGGGGTTCGTCTCGCACGCAGGGGCAGGGCTGCGGCCGGCAGAGAAGACGGGCTTATCTCGGTGGATATCGGTCCTACCGGAAAGCTTCTTGCGCCTCTGGGAGATCTTTCCTTTGACCGCGCGGCGGAGCTGTTCGGCGAGACCGCGAGGTTTGGCGAGAAGGCGGGTGCGGACATCGTATTCATCGAGACCATGGCGGACACCTACGAGGCAAAAGCGGCGGTGCTTGGCGCAAAGGAGAATACACGGCTGCCGGTCTTTCTTACGCTGACGTTTGACGCAAAAGGAAAGCTCCTGACAGGCGGTGATGTCAGGACCGTCGTGGCGGTCTTTGAGGGGCTCGGCGTGGATGCGCTCGGCATCAACTGCGGTCTCGGGCCCGCCCAGATGCTGCCGCTTGTCAGGGAACTGGTGCGCGAGGCCTCCGTCCCCGTCATCGTCAATCCGAACGCGGGGCTTCCGCGCACGGAGAACGGGAAGACTGTCTACGACCTGGACGCGGAGACTTTTTCCGCGTACATGAGGCAGATCGCTGAGGCGGGCGCGCATGTGATCGGCGGATGCTGCGGCACGACGCCGGAGCATATCCGCCGGACGATTCTGGCGTGCAGGGACGCGGCGTTTTATCCGCCGACGGCAAAGAGCAGTACCGTGTTTACTTCTTTTTCCGCCGCACAGCAGATCGGCGGGGAGCCGGTCATCATCGGAGAGCGGATCAATCCGACCGGGAAAAAGCGCTTCCAGGAGGCGCTGCGCCGGAAGGATACGGACTATATCCTCGCGCAGGGAATCGAGCAGGAAGAGTGCGGCGCAATGGCGCTCGACGTAAATGTCGGCCTGCCGGAAATCGATGAACCCGTCATGATGAGGCACATTGTGACATCGCTTCAGGCGGTCACGGCGCTTCCGCTGCAGATCGATACGTCGGACCCTGCGGCACTGGAAGCGGGCCTTAGGTACTACAACGGAAAGGCAATGGTCAATTCCGTAAACGGCAAGGAGGAGTCGATCCGGGCGGTTTTTCCGCTGGTGAAAAAATACGGCGGCGTGGTGGTAGGCCTTACGCTGGATGAAAACGGAATTCCGGGAACGGCGGAGGGGAGAGTTAACATCGCGCAGCGGATCTATGCAGCGGCAGCGTCATACGGGATCGCAAAGAAGGACATCGTGATCGACGCGCTTGCCATGGCGGTCTCCTCGGATGAGCAGGGCGCCCGCGTCACACTGGAGACGATCCGAAGGATCCGGGAAGAGCTTGGAGGACATACGATTCTCGGGGTCTCCAACATCTCCTTCGGGCTTCCGCGCCGGGAGATCCTCAGCTCCGTCTTTTTGACGATGGCGCTGCAGGCTGGCCTTGACTGTGCGATCATCAATCCGGGGAGCGAGGCGATGATGCGCGCGGTATATGCGTACAGGGCGCTTGCGGGCCATGACCCGCAGTTCCGGAATTATATCGCCGTATTCGGCGCCGCGTCAGATGATCCGGCAAAGGAAGGACGGACACAGCCGCTGCAGAAATCTTCCCCGGAAACAGAGCCGCAGGGCCGGAGCCTTGGCGAATGCATCGAGAAGGGAATGAAGAGCCAGGCTGCAGCTGCGACCGGTGAGCTGCTGAAAACGACCGCGGCGATGGATATCGTGGATCGGGAACTGATCCCTGCGCTCGACCGCGTGGGCAGGGGATTTGAGGGCGGAAGCGTCTTCCTGCCGCAGCTCCTCATGGCTGCGGATGCGGCGCAGGCGGCCTTCGCTGTGATCCGGGACAGCATGGCCGGGGAGACGGCGCATGTGAAAGGACGCATCATCCTCGCCACAGTGAAGAACGATATCCATGACATCGGGAAAAACATCGTGAAGGTCATGCTTGAAAACTATGGCTATGAAGTGATCGATCTGGGAAAGGACGTGCCGCCGGAAGTGATCGTCGAGACTGCGGTGCGGGAGGATATTCGGCTTGTGGGACTGTCCGCTCTGATGACAACGACCGTCGTGAGCATGGAGGAGACCATTCGCCTCCTGCGCAAGAAGAAGCCTGACGCAAAGGTGGTGGTCGGCGGCGCGGTGATGACGCAGGCCTATGCGGACCGGATCGGGGCGGATGCTTACGCAAAGGACGCCATGGAGACCGTGCGCTATGCGGACAGCGTGTTTTCGAACCTGACGAGCAGCTGATCGATCGGGTTAAACAGGAAGAGACAGAGCAGGAAATTCGAAACGCAGTGGAGAATATCGAACGGGATGCCGGCCACCCACCAGGTAAACGCCATCGAAGGTCCTCCGATAAACAGATAGGGCAGGGAACAGAGCAGACCGAAAAACAATCCGAACAGTGCGGAGAGAACGCAGTAGAAGAGATGCGTTCTCTCTTTTTTTGCAAGAAGCACAATCGTGATCAGGAGCGGCCACATATAAAGGTACATGATGACCCATACGTGGATCCCCCATTCGAAGCATTCGAGCGCCGTAAAGGCGACGGCGATCCCGTACGCGCGCTTTCCGATGTGCCGCGCGTAAAGGATGAACAGGAGCGTGACGAGCTCCACGTTTGCGATCGGCTCCAGGATCCACTTTGCGGCAAACAGAACGCCGAGCAGGAAGCCGTCGAGGACAAGATGCCTGACGGAGAAACCATTCTTCGCAGTCGGTCTGTTTTCGTACTCAGCGGGCATAGATCAGGGAAAAATGATCCCCGTCGCTCACGGGCTGTGTATCGATGCCGTACTGTCCGTATTCCCCGTTCACCAGGATGGACCAGTAGGCGCCGTCTTTATCATAATCGGCCGTCACGCCGTTCACGGTCTGAAGGAACAGGCCGTACTGGGATTCCTCACCCGCAAAGGAGAAATCCTCTTTTTCCTGCAGCTCCTCCATGAGACCTCGCAGGTACTCCGCATCCGTGTGCCCTTCGTAGGACCTGCTGCCTGATGTATCGTCCACGACCTCCAGCGTATAGGCTTTGGAACCGGACTCCGCGGCAGGCTTAAACTGCCGGTAAATAAATGCGAAGGCAAGGATGAGCAGCAAAAGTGCGGCGATGGACCACAGGGCTTTCTTTTTGTTTCTGAGCATGGCATTTCCTTTCTGTCCCGCGCATTTCGCGGGTCCATTACGGTTTCGATGATAGCATATCCGGGCCGGTGCTGATATAGCTTTGGTCTATAACGCCGCATCTGTTTCCGGTATTGGCGCATAAAACGCAGGCGTCGGATAATGCGTATAAACCGGTTGAGGACATGGTCCTGGAAAAGAGAAGCAAAAAAGGTTCACAGGAAAGACAAAGAAAAAAGCGCTGGCGCGCGGGAGGAATATCATGGCAGACATCCGTAATTCGAAGGAGTGGAGAATCGAGACAAAGCAGCTTCACATCGGGCAGGAATCGGCGGACCCGGCAACGGATGCCCGGGCGGTCCCGATCTATGCGACATCGTCGTTCGTGTTTCACAATTCACAGCATGCGGCAGACAGATTCGGACTTCGGGATCCCGGAAATATCTACAGCCGCCTGACGAATCCGACGAATGATATTTTCGAGAGGAGGATCGCGGCGCTCGAAGGCGGTGTGGCAGCGCTGGCTCTCGCGTCCGGTGCAGCGGCGATCGATTACACAATCAAGGCACTCGCAAAACAGGGCGAGCACATCGTGGCGGCAAAGACTCTGTACGGCGGCACCTATAATCTGCTGGAGCACACGCTTCCGCTGACTGCCGGGATCACAACGACCTTTGTCGACCCGGACGAAGAGGGCGCCTTTGAGGCGGCGATCCGGGATGATACGAAGGCGATCTACGTGGAGACGCTGGGGAACCCGAACAGCAATATTGTGGATCTGGAGAAGGTCGCAGGGATCGCCCACCGCCACGGAATTCCTCTGGTTGTGGATTCCACTTTCGCAACGCCGGTGCTTGTGCGGCCGATCGAGTACGGCGCGGATATCGTCATTCACTCCGCGACCAAATTCATAGACGGCCACGGGACGGCAATCGGCGGCGTAATCGTGGACGGCGGGACCTTTGACTGGGGAAGCTGCGGAAAGTATCCATGGATCTCAGCGGCAAATCCCAGCTATCACGGGATTGCCTTTACCGATGCGGCCGGCCCTGCTGCTTTCGTCACATATATCCGCGCCATTCTCCTTCGGGATGAAGGTGCGACGCTGTCGCCGTTTTCTGCTTTCCTGTTCCTGCAGGGACTTGAGACGCTTTCGCTTCGCGTAGAGCGGCATGTGGAGAACGCAATTAAGATCGTGAACTATCTTGCGGCACACCCGCTGGTGGAGGCGGTGCATCACCCATCACTGGAGACCGAACCGTCTCACGCGCTTTATGCCAAATACTTTCCGCGCGGCGGCGGCTCCATCTTTACCTTTGAAGTAAAGGGAGATGCCGGGACCGCACAGGAGTTTATCGACAATCTGCCGATCTTCTCGCTCCTTGCAAATGTCGCGGATGTGAAATCTCTTGTGATCCATCCGGCCAGCACGACGCATTCCCAACTGAGTGAGGAGGAGCTTCTCGAGCAGGGCATCCGGCAAAACACCATCCGGCTCTCGATCGGGATCGAGAGTGCAGACGACCTGATCGCGGCTCTTGATACCGCATTCTCCGCCATCGCTTAAGTTCCCCGTACGGCGCTTTCTTACGTGCCCATTCGCACACGGTCCGGCCGGCTCCCTCATCCGGGAGTCGGCCGTGTTTGCATTTGCGGGATATCACATGATAAAATGCTTTTTTACTACGGAACGGTACGGGAAAGAGGATGAAATATGAGCGTGGCAAACTGGTATATCTGCCGACACGGCGAAACGGATTACAACAGGGCGCAGCTGGTACAGGGCAATATTGATATTCCCTTAAATGACAACGGACGGCAGCAGGCAGGCGAGGCAAAGGAAAAGCTGCAGATGCTGGGAGTGCACTTTGACCGAATCTATGCGAGCCCGCTTTCGAGAGCACTGGAGACCGCGGAGATTCTGTCGGGCCTCCCGCGGAGTGAGTTTCTTATCGATGAGCGAATTGTTGAAATGGGCTTTGGCGTACGAGAGGGGCTGCCGTATATCGGCGGGAACAATGAGATCACAGTCCTCAATGAAGATCCGGAGAATTATATCGCACCGCCGGAGGGCGAAGAGCTCCAGGAGGTCTTCGACCGGACGGCGTCATTTATAGAGGAGCTTAAGACAATCACCTCCGAGCATATCCTCATTGCAACGCACGGTATGGCGATCCGCGGCCTCATCGCAGCGATCCGCGGCACGGGAAAGGGACAGATCTGGGAGACCTCCGTCGGCAACTGCGATATCTTTCACTTCCGGTGGAAGGACGGAGTAGTGGAGGAGCTGCCCATGCTGCTGCGGCACGGCGACCCCTACGACCCTCACGATTGAAACGATTCTGCCGGCATCTGTGACAAAAGTCCGACAACTATACCAGCCTCCGCGGGGCGCTCCCGCTCCGTAAAAAACGTAGCGGCACTAATGCTTTACAACACAAAGCATAAGTGCCGACGTTTTTTAAGGCCCGCTTTGGCAGGTATTGTTGTCGGACTGTCAGTACAGCCTGTCGCGCAGGCATCTGACTAAATAAATGATTATGCAGTTTGTGCTTTAATCTGCCGCGTCCAGCACTTGTGGCACATCGCAACGTAGCTGTCGTTCCCGCCGAGAAGCACCTGGCTTCCCTCCGTGACAATCCTGCCGCGAGCGTCGATGCGCGCATTGACAGTCGCTTTGCTCCCGCAGGCGCAGACGGTCTTGATTTCGGTGATGGAGTCGGCCAGCTCCATGAGCCGTCTGGACCCCGGGAAAAAGTGCGTGAGGAAGTCCGTGCGCAGCCCGAAGCACAGCACGGGGATATCTTCCGTATCTACGAGGTAACGGAGCTCATCGATCTGCTCCGGCGTGAAAAACTGGCACTCGTCCGAAATGATGACGTCGTGCCGCCCGGCAGCTTCATATGCCTTCAGGATGCTCTCGTCCGGCCGGATGACCTGTGCCTGCTTCTCCAGACCGATGCGGCTGTGGATCACGCTCTTGCCGTCCCTGGTGTCGACGGAGGGCTTGATCAGCCAGACCGTCATGTTCTTTTCTTCATAGTTGAATTTTGTGATCAGCGCCTGAGCTGATTTGGAAGAACCCATCGCTCCGTATTTGAAATACAGCTTTGCCATTGCTGTCGGCCTTTCCCTGCATCTTTCTGCAGTCATGTCTGTTCACCGGGCAAGGAGCCGCGGTGTCAGTAATATAATACGGAAAAATGCCGGTTTCTTCAAATGTGATGCCGGTTCTATCTCCTTGCGCCCCGCTATGGAAAAAGCTATAATTTATACGGAGTTTTGCGCAGAAAACTCCGTGAAAGAAACGCTGAATGTATCACACATTATTCAAAAAAGGGAGGGTAATATCAATGAAAAAGCTCATTGCAGCATTCCTTGCGGCAACGATGACAATTTCGCTGGCAGCCTGCGGCGCAGCGCCGGCAGCACCCGCGGCACCCGCAGCGGCGCCTGCGGCATCTGCTGAGGCGGCAGCACCCGCAGAGGCTCCGGCGGCGGAGGCTCCGGCAGCAGAGGCGGCAGCCGACATGAAGGTCGCCATGATCACGGACTACGGCGACATTACGGACCAGTCCTTTAACCAGACGACCTACGAGGCTTCCAAGGCTTTCTGCGAAGCGAACGGAATTGAATTCACATACTACAAGCCGGAAGGCGATTCCGACGCGGAGAGAGAGGCCATGGTCGACAAGGCGGTCGCGGACGGCTTCAATGTCATCGTGATGCCCGGTTATGCATTTGCAAACTGCATCTATGACGAAGCGCCCCTGTATCCGGATGTGAAGTTCGTCGCGCTTGACGTTTCCGAGGGCGACCTGACTGCATACGGTTCCCGCGAATTCAGCGCGGACAATGTCTTCTCCGCTGTCTATCAGGAGGAGCTGGCAGGCTATATGGCAGGCGTTGCGGCCGTGAAGATGGGTTATAAGAAGCTTGGCTTCCTCGGCGGCATGGCGGTTCCGGCAGTTATCCGCTACGGCTATGGCTTCGTACAGGGCGCGGATGATGCGGCCAAGGAGCTGGGCCTTACGGACGTAGAGATCAACTACGCATACGGCAACCAGTTCTTCGGTGATGCGGATATCACGGCAGCGATGGACACCTGGTATCAGGGCGGCACGGAAGTCGTCTTCGCGTGCGGCGGCGGCATCTTCAGCTCCGCGGCGGAAGCGGCAGCAAAGGTTGACGGCAAGGTCATCGGCGTCGACGTTGACCAGAAGGCGACGATCGACGGCCTCTATGGTGAGGGCATGACGGTCACGTCCGCGATGAAGGGCCTTGCGGCAACGGTCAACACGCTCCTTACGGCAATTCGTGACGGCGAGTGGGCAAACTATGCCGGCAAGATCGAGAACCTCGGCATGGTCTCCGAAAACTCCGATGAGAACTATGTGCAGCTTCCTTCGACCACGACGTGGACGGACGGCTTCACAGAGGCGGACTACAGCGCGCTGGTAGCGGATCTGTTCAACGGAAAGATCACGGTCTCCAACGACATCACGGCGGAAGAGCCTGCAGCTGAGAACGTCAAGGTCAGCTTCCAGGGCAACATTAAGTAAGCGTCCTTCCGGATATGCTGAGGATCCGCAGTGGAATATTTGTCCAAAAGGCATGAACTGCGCGGGGCGGGATACGATCGTATCCCGCCCTGTTTTTTTGAGGCCGCGAATTTGATATGATGAATACGGGTTTACAGTTCTTGTAATTCATATCTGGAAGAGATTTGACGGAAGGGGGTAGGCAGGTGGCGGAAAACTATGCGATCGAGATGCTCGGCATCACAAAGCGGTTTCCGGGCATCATTGCGAATGACAACATTACGCTCCGCTTAAGACACGGCGAGATCCATGCGCTCCTCGGAGAGAACGGCGCCGGCAAGTCGACGCTGATGAGCGTGCTTTTCGGTCTGTACCAGGCGGAAGAGGGAACCATCCGCAAGGACGGGAAAGAAGTAAAGATCAATAATCCGAATGACGCCAACGATCTCGGCATCGGCATGGTGCACCAGCATTTCAAGCTGGTGCAGTGCTTCACGGTTCTGGATAATATCATTCTCGGCGTGGAGACCACGAATCACGGTTTCCTGGAAAAGAAGAAGGCGCGTGAAAAGGTCATGGCGCTGTCGGAGAAGTACGGCCTGATGGTCGATCCGGACGCAAAGATCGAAGATATTACGGTCGGCATGCAGCAGCGCACCGAGATCCTGAAGATGCTCTACCGGGACAATGAGATCCTGATCTTTGACGAGCCGACGGCGGTCCTGACGCCGCAGGAGATCACGGAGCTCATGCAGATCATGAGGAATCTTGCCGCCGAGGGCAAGTCCATTCTGTTTATCTCCCACAAGCTGAATGAGATCATGGAGGTAGCGGACCGCTGCAGCGTCCTGCGCCGGGGAAAGTACATCGGCACGGTGGATATCGCGGACACCACAAAGGAGGAGCTCTCCCGCATGATGGTCGGCCGCGACGTGCAGCTGGTCGTGGAGAAGAAGGACGCAGAGCCCGGGAATGTCGTGCTGGAGGTGGAGAATATGACGGTCGCCTCCAGAGTCCATCGCAACAACGCGGTCAAAAACGTCTCTTTCAAAGTGCGCGAGGGCGAGATCGTCTGCATCGCAGGCATTGACGGAAACGGACAGACGGAGCTGGTATACGGCCTGAGCGGCCTGGAGCCCCTTGTCTCCGGAAAGATTCTTCTGGAGGGACAGGACATTTCGCGCGCGCCGATCCGGACTCGGAGCAAGGATATGGGACATATTCCGGAGGACCGGCACAAGCACGGCCTGGTGCTGGATTATTCCCTGGAATACAACCTGGTCCTGCAGCGCTATTTCGAACCGGAATTTGTCTCCGGCGCGGGGTTCCTGAAAAAGAAGAACATCAGAAAATATGCCGAGAAGCTGATTGACGAGTACGATGTGCGCTCCGGTCAGGGACCCATTACGATCGCACGCAGCATGTCGGGCGGCAATCAGCAGAAGGCGATCATCGGAAGGGAGCTGGACCGCAAGCCGAAATGCCTGATCGCGGTGCAGCCGACCCGCGGACTGGACGTCGGTGCGATCGAAAATATCCACGCGCAGCTGATTAAGCAGCGGGATGCCGGGTGCGCGATCCTTCTGGTCTCCCTGGAGCTGGAGGAGGTCATGGACGTCTCCGACCGCATTCTCGTCATGTATGAGGGCGAGATTGTCGGTGAGCTCGACCCGAAGAAGACGACTCCCGAAGAGCTGGGTCTTTACATGTCCGGTGCGAAGAGAGAGGAGGTGCACGCATGAAGCGAAAAGAAAGCATCTTCAAAAATGCGGGATTCCAGTCGATCCTGGCTGCCGTGATCTGTGTCGTGATCGGTATTTTCGTCGGATACCTGGTGCTGCTCGCCATCAATCCTGCGGGCGCGTCGGAGGGGATCGTCACGATCATGAAGAACTACTTCAACTATCCCACGAAACCGGCTGCCATGAAATACCTCGGCAATACTCTGGTCAAGACAGCACCGCTTCTTCTGTGCGCGCTGTCGATCAATTTCTGCTACAAGGTGGGACTCTTCAACATCGGCGCGGCTGGGCAGTACGTAGTCGGCGCGGGCGCGTGCCTGTATGCTGCCCTTGCGTTAAAGCTTCCCTGGATCGTCTGCCTTGTGCTGGCGGTCCTCGCGGGTGCGATCTGGGGCATGTTCGTCGGATTCCTCAAGGCGTACGGCAACGTCAATGAAGTAATCTCCGGCATCATGCTGAACTGGATCGGCCTGTATTCGGTCAACATGCTTCTGGCAAAGGTGAAAGAGCCGACGAGCCCCTATACATTCAACCTTGCCGCCACCAACGCTGCGGCGGTGCTTCCCACGCTCGGCATGGAAAAGTATTTTTCCAATAACCGCTACGTGACGATCGCGATACCGCTTTCGGTCATCATCGCGGTCGTGATATGGGTCATTCTCACAAAGACGAAATTCGGCTATGAGCTGCAGGCGACGGGCTTTAATAAGGACGCGTCGAAATATGCAGGCATGAATGAGAAGCGCAACATCATCCTGACATTGATGATCGGTGGCGCACTTGCCGGAATGGGGGCGGCGCTCCTGTACCTGACCGGCTTTGAGCAGTGGTCGACGACGCAGTCCTCTGTTCCTGCCATGGGCTTCAACGGGATTGCGGCGACATTCCTGGGCGGGCTTCATCCGATCGGCACGGTCTTTGCTTCGTATTTTATCCAGCATATCACCAGCGGCGGCGCTTATCTCGACAAAGCGATTTATCCGTCGCAGATCTCCGACCTGATCTCTGCGATCATCATCTACCTTTGCGGATTCGTACTGTTCTTTAAGTTCATGCTGAACCGCAGGATCGATGCCGGAGCGGAGAAAAAGGCACAGGCGGAAAAGCTGCGGGCAGAGAAGGCCGCGGAAGGAAAAACTGAGACGGAAACCGGAAAGCCGGAAGGAGGTGACGCGGTATGACACTCCTTATTCAGTATACTTTGATCTTTGCTTCGGTCCTCACGCTCGTCGCACTGGGCGGGTGCTTTTCCGAGCATTCGGGCGTCATCAACCTGGGCCTGGAGGGCATCATGGTCATGGGCGCGCTCGGCGGCGCGCTGGCGTTAAAGAGCTTTGGCAATGCGCCGTATGTCGTTGTGGTCATCGGCACGATTCTGATCTCTGCAGCATCCGGTCTTCTGTATTCCGTGCTGCTGGGCGTTGCGAGCATACACTTCAAGGCGGACCAGACACTGGTCGGCACAGCGATGAACATCCTCTCGACCGCGGCCGCGACCGTCATCGTCAAGGCGATCAACATGGCGGAGAATCCGGACAATGTCTCGTCAACGATCCAGTACGTGAACGCAAAGAAGGCTTTTATCGTGCGGATGGGCAGTTTTGAATTTAACTGGTTTATGCTGGTGGCGCTGATCGGCCTGATCACGGCCTATGTTCTGCTGTACAAGACAAGATTCGGGCTGCGTCTCATGGCCTGCGGCGAAAATCCGCAGGCGGCGGACAGCGTCGGCATAAACGTCTTCCGGATGCGTTGGGCGGGAGTCCTGATCTCCGGCATCCTTGGCGGCATCGGCGGAATCGTTTACATCACGGCAGGCGTCAGCGAATGGAAGTTTGAAACGGGCGTTGCGGGATTCGGGTTCCTCGCGCTCGCGGTCATGATCTTCGGCCAGTGGAAACCGATAAACATCGGGCTTGCAGCGATCCTGTTCGGCTTTTTCCGCGCGCTGTCCAATGTATACTCCGGATTTGACTTCCTTGCGGCCTTAAAGCTTCCCGGCACGGTGTATAACATGATGCCCTATGTCATTTCGCTCGTTGTGCTCGCGTTTACGTCGAAGAACTCGCGCGCGCCGAAGGCGGAGGGAATTCCTTACGATAAAGGGAGCCGCTGAGCCCGCTGAACCGCTAGGTCTCCTTAATCCCGGCGATGCGCCAGACGCGAATATTGACAGGTTCTATGGCTGCCCCGCAATAGGGGCAGCTTTTTTGTCCGAGCATGCGAACCGGCGCGCCGCAGTTGGGGCAGTTGTAGCCGAGCGCCTTGCCGGACGCCTTGTCCGCGTCCTGGATGTAGAGAAGCTCTGTCTCGAAGACGGCCTGTCTGCGAAGCACGGCACCCCGCTCATCTTTCGCTGCGTTCTTTTTCGCCGCCTGTCGGGTCAGATTCTGCGTACCGCCGCCGGCTTCCTCATCCCCTGTCCCTGCGGGCGGCAGATAGGAGGCGCCGGTCTCCGCGATGATGGAGCAGGTGCCGGCCTCCTTGAAATAGCGCGAGATCACGGTGCCATATACCATGCCGTCTCCGTCGGCGCTGATGCCCTTTACCTTTTCCAGCACGGCGGCGGAAATTTTGTCGCGCCATTCATTCCAGGAGAATTCCGGGAAATCCCGTGCGATCTTCGGGAGGTACAGGCTGTCCATGCCGGAGAGAGAGCGGGGCGTCGCCGCAATCTCTTCCTCTGTGACGCGGCCCCTGCCGCTTTTCAGCTCCCGCGCGAGGAGGGAACCGAGCTGAAAGATCTCGCTTCTTCGGATCCGCGCGATGACAGCGAGCGCGATCAGGAGGAGGACACCGATGACGATGAGCGGCATAAAGGTCTGGATGACGGAAAGCGTGGATTCCTGCATGTGAATTCTCCCAATGTGATGATTGCGGTTCTTTTGTTTATTATACCTGCTCCTGCCGTTTCCGTCTCGCGCCCCTTCACCTTTATTCCCGCTTTGATCCGACTTGTTCGCTGCCGGATTTTCCGACTGTTCGCATAAAAGCATTGAAAAGAGATTGAAAAAGGGTTAAAAAAGGATTATCATAAGTTCGAGACGGGGTGAAATATACGGGACAACGGACAGTAACAACGAACGGAGGAGACAGGATGACGATCGAAGAGATGAGGAACATCAAGAAGGAGATGGGCTATAGCTATGAACAGCTCGCGGAGCTTTCCGGCATTCCCCTGGGGACGCTGCAGAAGGCGCTGAACGGCACGACGGACGCGCCGCGAAGGAAGACAGTTGAGCGGCTCGAGCAGTTTTTTCTCCAGCTGCGCCGGGCCATGACGGTCGGGGAATACTACCATGGCTATCAGAACGCGGTCTCGGAGATCATTGTGAAGGAGAGCGGCGCGGCTTATCTGTCCAAGAAGCAGGGAGAATACACGGTTGCCGATTATGAAGCATTTCCGCCGGAGGAGCGGGTGGAGCTGATCGACGGCCGAATCTTCTTCATGGAGGCACCGACTGTAAAGCATCAGCGGATATTGGGAATTCTGCACAGCATCTTTTACCGGAAGATCAAAGAAAAAGAACGGCCCTGCGAAGTGTTTGTCGCGCCTGTAGATGTGCAGCTGGATAAGAATGACTACACTATGATCCAGCCGGACCTGATGGTTGTCTGCAACAGAGATATCATCACTGAAAAACGTCTTGTCGGTGCGCCGGACTTTGTCATAGAAGTTCTCTCCCCGTCCACGAGACGCAAGGACCTGGTGGAAAAGCTTCACAAGTATCAGGAGGCGGGGGTCCGGGAATTCTGGACGATCGACCCGGATAAGGAACTCGTGCTGACCTTTTGCTTTGAACAGGATAATGACTACGCGATCTACAGCTTTGACAATGTTGTGCCTGTGGGGATCAGCGGGGGTGAGCTGTCAGTGGATTTCCGGGAGATCAGGAAGGAGATTGCGCTGTGATGACGTATCGTCATTCTTCAGCGTGCGGCAATGAGCTTTTTCATCGCTTTTGTCAGATTCTCCACCGTCAGGTAATACATGTCGAATTCCTTCTGAATGGCGGTATAGCTTTCCGGAATATACCAGTAGTCGTCCCCTTTGCTGGGGTTGAGCCAGACACAGTGGGAAAAATGATCGCGCACATGGATGAGGTGATCCAGCCCGCGGACGCCCCCGGCCGACGGATAGCGGTCGGAGAGGAGCTCGTAGGGCGCCATCTCCGCATCTCCCACGAGGATCAGCTTGTAATCGCGGTTTAATGTGCGCAGCACGGTGTCGACCGGGACAGAGTGCGCATAGCTGCAGGACGGCGTCGTGTACAGATGTGTGTAGATGCAGTTGTGGAAATAGTAGATCTTCAGGTCTTTGAAGCGGTTTGACTTGCTCACTGCCTGAAAGAGCGTGGAGCATAGCTTGCTGTAGTACTCCATGCTGCCGCCCGAATCCATCATCATGACGACCTTTACGGTGTTGCGGCGCGGCCGCTCATAGACAAGGTCGAGCGTGCCGGCGTTATCTGCCGTGGCGTCCGCGGTCTTCTCCGCATTGAGCTCGGTCTTTTCCTCATCCGTCCGGTTGGAGTACTGGCGCAGATGACGCAGGGCAAGCTGGAACTGACGGATATCCAGTGCGCGGTCCTTCGTGAAGTCGCGGTATTTGCGCTCCCCTGCGACGCGCAGCGCGCGGTGGTGCATGCTCTTTCCGCCGACGCGGATGCCGGTCGGCGAATTGCCGGCGTTGCCGAAGGTGGACATCCCGCCTGTGCCGATCCAGTAGCTGCCGCCGTTGTGCTCCGAATCCTGTTCCTGCATTCGCTCGCGCAGCATCTGCTCGATCTCCTCCGGTGTGAGGAGGGAATTGAGCTGTGCGATCTCTTCGTCGTAATTATTCGGTGTCTGCCCCGGGGAATCGAGCCACTTCAACAGATCCGCAGGCATCTCGTCGGAGCCCTTTGCGATCTCCTGAAAATACTGTACAAAGGCGGTATCGAATTTGTCGTAATCTGCTTCGCTTTTGACGAGGACGGCCCTGCAGAGCTGGTAAAAGCGCAGAAAGCTCGCGCCGGCAAGACCCTTGTCGAGCGCCTCGCAGAGCATCAGCCATTCCTGGAGGGACACCTTGAGTCCGCAGCTGCGGAGATAGTAAAAGAACCCCGTAAACATCAGAACTTCCGCGCCCTTCTCTCTTTTGCCTTTTCCAGTGCGTCAAGATCCTCGTTCTTTTTGAGCAGTACGCCGGCAAACGGAATCTGGCGCTGGATCTCGTCATAGGGGATGCCGCTGTAGGTGAGTGCGCGGATCCAGTCGATCAGCTCACTCGTGCTGGGCTTTTTCTGGATGGAGGGGAGGGAGCGCACCCAGTAGAAGGCTGCAATCGCCTGGTCCAGAAGCCGCTGCTCCAGTTTCGGATAGTGGACGGCGATGATGCGCCGCATCAGGTCTTCCTCCGGGAAGTCAATGTAATGGAAGATGCACCGGCGCAGGAAGGCGTCGGGAAGCTCCTTTTCCGCGTTGGAAGTGATGATGATGACCGGGCGCTGCTTCGCCTTGACGGTACGTCCGGTCTGCGGGATGGTGAACTCCATCTGGTCAAGCTCCCAGAGCAGGTCGTTCGGAAACTCCAGGTCCGCCTTGTCGATCTCGTCAATGAGGAGGATACAGCGATCCTCGCTCTCGAAGGCCTCGCCGACCTGGCCGAGATGGACATATTTTTCGATGTTATCCACGCCTTCGCCGCCGAACTGACTGTCGTAGAGGCGCTGCACCACGTCATAGACATACAGGCCGTCCTGGGCTTTGGTGGTGGATTTGATATTCCAGATATAGAGCTTCGCGCCCAGGGAATTCGCGACGGACTGCGCCAGCATGGTCTTGCCGGTGCCTGGTTCTCCCTTTAAAAGGAGGGGCTTTTCGAGCGTCATGGCGATATTGACGGCGGAGAGAAGTTCCTGCGACGCGACATATTCGTTGCTGCCTTTAAATTCCTGCTTTGCGGGTGCACTCATGTGTTTGATCTCCTGACTGTGTTTCTGTAGTTACGGCTATCTATTATAACACAAAGAAGTACAGGCTTGCGGCGGAATCAGTGATCAAATCTATACTTGCCGGTTTAGAGGTTGCAGATGAGGACTCTTTTCGTTGCGAAAACATGTTATTAAATCGAAAAGTGCAGTAATTGAGCAAAATCTCGGTGCAAAAAGTGTAATTACAGATTGAAAACTCGGTTGGAAAAGTTATAAAAGGTCTTAGGCAAATTGGAAAAACATACACGGTGAAAGCTTTTGCAGAAGAAAACTATGAAAATGTCGTATATATTGATTTTAAGAAAAATGTATCCGCAAAACAGGCATTTGATAGCGATCTGGTAGTGGATAGAATCACTCTAGATTTATCTGCCACGATTTCGGATGTACACTTTGTGCCAGGGAAGACATGCATTATTTTTGATGAGATACAGGAATGCTCCGGAGCAAGAGCATCAATTAAGAGATACAATTCTTCTCATGAAATAATACACCATATAGGTAATGAATATATATAATTCAGCTTCCTCAAATCATGCATTTATATTCATAAAATGGCTTGACATATGCATTTTTATCAACTATATTAAAGGGCGGCAGAAATCCGTGAGTCTGCGGATCCCGGCCAGGTGTTTTATCGGAAATGTTCGGAATCATCTGCACGAAGCAGAATATTGCAAAGGAGCAAAGTCATGAAAAAAGAAGAGATCAAGAAAATCGTATTGGCATATTCGGGAGGTCTCGACACTTCCATTATCATTCCCTGGCTGAAGGAGAATTACAATAATCCGGAGATTATCGCGGTGTCTGGCAACGTCGGGCAGGCTGACGAGCTGGAGGGGCTGGAGGAAAAGGCTTTAAAGACCGGCGCGTCAAAGCTGATCGTGGCGGACCTTGTCGATGAGATGGTGGACGAAGTCATCATCCCGTCCCTGAAGATGGGCGCGAAGTATGAGACGTACCTTTTGGGCACGGCATTTGCGCGGCCCGTCATCGGCAAGAAGCTCGCGGAGATCGCGCTCGCAGAGGGTGCAGACGCCGTCTGCCACGGCGCAACCGGCAAGGGGAATGATCAGGTGCGGTTTGAACTGGCGATCAAGCGCTTTGCGCCGAACATGAAGATCATCGCGCCCTGGAGAGAGTGGGACATCAAGTCCAGGGAGGAGGAGATCGACTACGCCGAGGCGCACAACGTGCCGCTGAAGATCTCCCGCGAGACCAACTATTCCAAGGACAAAAACCTGTGGCACTTAAGCCACGAGGGACTGGATCTGGAGGATCCTGCGAACGAGCCGGATCTCGACAAGCCCGGTTTCCTCGAGATGGGCGTATCGCCGATGAAGGCGCCGGATAAACCGGCGTATGTGACGATCGACTTTGAGTCGGGCGCGCCGGTCGCGGTCGACGGGGAGAAGATGAAGGCGTCAAAGATCATCGAAAAGCTCAATGAGATCGGCGGCGCGAACGGTATCGGCATCATCGACATCGTGGAGAACCGGCTGGTCGGCATGAAGGACCGCGGCATCTACGAGACACCCGGCGGCACGATCCTGTATTTTGCGCATGCGCAGCTGGAGATGCTGACGGTCGACAAGGACACGCTCCATGTCAAGCAGAAGCTCGCCGTGGACTATGCGGACCTCATCTACAACGGCAAGTGGTATTCGCCGCTTCAGGAGGCACTGACCTCATTTGCGAACGAATCGAACAAGTACGTAACGGGCTCCGTAAAACTCAAGCTCTACAAGGGCAACATCATTCCCGCCGGGACGACATCGCCGTATTCGCTCTACTCCGAGAATCTGGTGACGTTCGGCGAGAGCGACTACGACCAGGCGCAGGCAGCAGGCTTCATCAACCTGTGGGGGCTGCCGACGAAGGTCCAGGCGCTCCGGGAGCAGGGCAAGCTGTAAGAAGGCATCGGGAGATCAGACAACATGGCAAAGATGTGGGCAGGCCGGACCGCCGGCAGGGTAAACGAGACGGCAGACGCGTTCAATTCCTCGATCGCCTTTGATCAGCGGCTATATGCACAGGATATCAAAGGCAGCATGGCACACGCTGCGATGCTGGGCGCGACCGGAATCATCACGAAGAAAGAAGCGGACGGCCTGATCGAAGGTCTCTCCGGGATCCTTGCGGATCTCGAGAGCGGGAAGCTGAAAATCGATCCGAAGGCGGAAGATATACATATGTTCGTGGAGGAGGTGCTCACAAAGCGCCTCCCGGACTTGGGGAAAAAGCTGCACACGGCGCGGTCCCGGAACGATCAGGTGGCGCTCGATTTGCGTCTTTACCTGCGTGAGGAGATCGCGGAGATCACGGCGCTTGCGGCCGAACTCGCGGCTGCCGTGACAAAGCAGGCTAAAGAGCATAAGGAGACGATCCTTCCGGGATATACCCATCTGCAGCGTGCGCAGCCCATCACCTTCGGCCAGCACCTGATGGCCTATGTGATGATGCTCCTGCGCGATATGGAGAGGCTCAGTGACTGCGCAAAGAGAATGAATCAAAGCCCCATCGGGAGCTGCGCGCTGGCGGGAACGACCTATCCGACAAACCGGCTGATGGAGGCAGAGTCTCTCGGCTTTGACGGGATCATGAAGAATTCCATGGACGGCGTTTCGGACAGAGACTACGCTGTGGAACTTCTCTCGGCTCTTTCGATCCTGATGATGCATCTCTCGCGCTTTTCTGAGGAGATCATCCTGTGGAGCAGCTGGGAGTTCCATTTTGTGGAACTCTCCGACGCGTTCACGACGGGTTCCAGCATCATGCCGCAGAAGAAAAATCCGGACATGGCGGAGCTGGCCCGCGGCAAGACCGGCCGCGTATATGGGGATCTGATGACGCTCCTCACGGTGCTGAAGGGCCTGCCGCTCGCCTACAACAAGGACATGCAGGAGGATAAGGAGTGCGTCTTTGATGCCTGTGACACGGTAAAGATGTGCCTGAAGGTCTTCGCCCCCATGGTGGAGACCATGCATGTCCGTAAGGACCGGATGCTGAAGGCAGCACAGGAAGGCTTTATCGGAGCGACGGACCTCGCGGACTACCTTGTCTCAAAGGGACTTCCGTTCCGCTCCGCCTACAAGATCAGCGGCAGGATCGTCGCGAAATGCATCGAAGACGGTCTCGTGCTGGAGACGCTGCCGCTTGCGGAATATCGGAAATTTGACAAGGTGTTCGACAAAGACGTCTATGCGGCGGTCGACCTGAAGAATTGTGTAAAGAAGAGGACCAGCGCCGGAGGAACGGCGCCGTCGGAGGTCACACGGCAGATCCGCTTTGCAAGGACGCAGCTGAAGAAATATCAGGCACAGGTATAGAAAGGGTATTATGAGAACAGATATCGGACTGAAGGGCAGAAGCTTTTTAAAACTCCTGGATTTTACACCGGACGAGATCGCATCGCTCCTTACGCTCTCCGCGGAGCTCAAGGCGGAGAAGAAGGCGGATATTCCGCACAGGCTGCAGACGGGCAAGAACATCGCGCTGATCTTTGAGAAGACCAGCACCCGCACACGCTGTGCCTTTGAGGTGGCGGCATCTGACCTGGGCGTTCATCCCGTCTACCTGGATCCTTCCGGTTCACAGATCGGCAAGAAGGAAAGTATAGAGGATACGGCGCGGGTTCTTGGAAGGATGTTCGACGGTATTGAATACCGGGGCTTCGGGCAGGAGGTCGTCGAGACGCTGGCGGCGAATGCCGGCGTACCGGTCTGGAATGGCCTGACGAATGAATTTCATCCCACTCAGATCCTCGCGGACTTTCTGACGATCCAGGAGCACTGCGGCGGCCTGCAGGGAAAGAAGCTCGTATACATGGGGGATGCAAGGTATAACATGGGCAATTCCCTCATGGTCGGCTGCGCAAAAATGGGCATGCACTTTGTCGCATGTGCGCCGGGCAAGTATTTTCCCGACGGCGCACTGATCAGGCAGTGCCGAGAGATTGCCGCCGAGACGGGCGCAGAGCTGGAATTCCTCTCCGATCCGATGGAAGCGGTCGCCGGAGCAGATGTGATCTACACGGATGTCTGGGTCTCCATGGGAGAGCCGGCGGAGGTATGGGAGGAGCGCATCAGAGAGCTGTCTCCGTACCGCGTCACCGCGCAGCTGATGGAAGCAGCCGGCCCGCAGTGCCGCTTCATGCACTGCCTGCCGTCCTTCCATGACCTGAATACGGGCATCGGGAAAGACATCTATGAGAAGTTCGGCATCGACTGTATGGAGGTGACGGACGAAGTCTTCGAGAGTAAGGCCTCCATCGTCTTTGACGAGGCGGAGAACCGCATGCACACCATTAAGGCGGTGATGGCGGCGACGCTGTAGGAGACGAATTATAAGCCGGAATACACAAGCGCGGGGCGCTCACGCTCCGTCGTGATGGTCGCTGTCACAGGCCATGTCGCCGAAAAAGCCTGCCGGCGGTATAATACATGTATGGGTTCGGGAGAAAAGAATCATGCGGAAAAGCCGCGCTCATACATCGCAATCGACTTAAAGTCCTTTTATGCATCGGTGGAGTGCGTGGAGAGGAGTCTGGATCCGCTTACGACCAATCTGGTCGTGGCGGATGAGAGCCGCACGTCCAAAACTATCTGTCTGGCGGTATCCCCTTCCCTGAAATCCTACGGCATCCCCGGGAGGGCGAGGCTCTTTGAGGTGATCCGCAGGGCGGAGGAGGTCAACCGGGAGAGACGGCGCGCGATCGGCGGAGCGCCGTTTTCCGGAAAAAGCACGAACGCTCCGGATTTGGAAAAAGACCCGTCGCTTGAGCTTTCCTATATCATCGCGCAGCCGCGCATGCGTCTGTACATGGAGTACAGCACGCGCATCTATGATATTTATCTCAAATATGTGTCAAAGGACGATATCCATATCTATTCAGTCGACGAGGTATTCATCGACGTTACGGACTATCTGGATACTTACGCACTGACGCCGCACGCACTTGCGATGCGCATGATCCGCGATGTCCTGAAGGAGACGGGGATCACCGCGACGGCAGGCATCGGCACCAATCTGTATCTTGCCAAGGTGGCGATGGACGTCGTCGCAAAGCATATCCCGGCGGACGCGGACGGCGTGCGGATCGCGGAGCTGGATGAGTTTTCCTATCGAAGGCTTTTGTGGGCGCACAGGCCACTGACGGATTTCTGGCGCGTGGGACGGGGGTATGAAAAGCGTCTTTCGCAGGTCGGCATTTATACGATGGGGGACATTGCAAGGTGCTCCGTCGGTCGTCCGGGGGAGTTTTATAACGAGGAGCTTTTATACAGGCTGTTCGGCAGGAATGCGGAGCTTTTGATCGACCATGCGTGGGGGTGGGAACCATGCAGGATTTCCGACATCAAGGCGTACCGGCCGCTGGAGCACAGCATCAGTCAGGGACAGGTGCTGCAGGAGCCCTATGTCTCGGAAAAGGCCAGGCTCATCGTCCGTGAGATGACGGATTCTCTTGCGCTGGAACTGGTGGCAAAGGGGATCGTCTGCGACCAACTCGTGCTGACGGTGGTGTATGATGTCGAAAACCTGAACCGGCCGGAAATCATGCAGAAGTACCGAGGAGAGATCGAAAACGATTATTACGGCCGGCCTGCTCCGAAGAAGGCGTACGGGTCGGTAAACCTGGGCGGTTTTACTTCGTCCGCGTCAAAGATCATGGACGCGATGACAGGCCTCTATGACCGGATCGTGGACCCGGTCCTTTTGGTGAGAAGGATTTATGTCGTGGCAAATCACGTAAAACCCGCGGAGGAGGCAGCGAAAGCGGCGGCCGAATCCTACGAGCAGCTGGAGCTTTTTACGGATTACGAAGCGCGCGCCGATCAGAAGGAGAAGGAGGAGGCCGCGCTGGAGCGGGAGAAAAAGATGCAGCAGGCAGTTCTGGAGATCAAGAGGAAATACGGGAAAAATGCGATCCTGAAGGGCATGAACCTGGAGAAAGGCGCAACGGCGATCGAGCGGAACCGTCAGGTCGGCGGTCACAGAGGATAGGGGGCGAAGCAGGCAATGATGGATGAGAGGCAGGAGAGAGAACTCCGCAAAAAATGCTCATGTACGGTAAGGAAGCAAGCAACCGAAAACAAGAGATAGACCGCCAGCACTACACTATTCCGAACCAAAGACCAAA
>CACZQP010000014.1 GCA_902783385.1 uncultured Lachnospiraceae bacterium
GATGGAGATCGAGATGCTCTCCTTGATCTTTTTCTGTCCGATATATTCGGACAGCGACTTCGGACGAAGAGACCCCTCTACTGCCTTATCTTCCTCTGTGAAGTTGGTTTCGATCATTCTGCGTTCCATGGTCGATGGTCTGTCTCCTACGAAGCATCCTGTGCCTGTATGCTCATGCCAGATACGGAAGCGCCGCCTTCAGAAGGTCTTCCGTCGTCGGCGCCGCATCGCCGTCCGCCACGGCGAGCGCCGCTTTCGCGCTGCGCACGGCCTGCACGGCGTTTACGCGGGGGTAGCCGAGCGCCTGAAGCGCTTCGATGGCCTCCGCCGCAGCTCCCTCTTCGCCGTGCTGCATGGGGATCGCCTCCCCTCCAAAACCTGCGCCCTCAGAATCAAGACTTCCCAGCTTGTCGCGAAGATCCAGAATGAGTCTCTCGGCAGTCTTTTTCCCGATTCCGGGAGCTCTTGAGATCGTTTTGGAATCGCCGGAAAGGATCGCAAACCGCAGATCTCCGGCGGACATCGACGACAGTAGTGAGAGCGCCCCTCTGGGACCGATCCCGCTCACCGTGATCAGCTGCTTAAAGAGCGCAAGCTCATCGCGCGACAAAAAACCGTAGAGCGAGAGCATGTCCTCGCGGACATAGGTGTACGTATACATTTTTACAGTGCCGTCACTGCCCATTGACGCAAGGCGCGAGGCCGTCTCTGCGGAGATAAACACCTCAAAGCCGACCCCGCCCACGTCAAGGATCGCGAGACCATCGCCGACTTCCGCGACGACACCGGTCAAAAATCCGATCATGTTCTATTTACTGTGCGTCAGTTGTTGATCAGCTTCTCTTCTTCCTTGTTCCAGCTGTAGAGGCTGCGGACCTGCTCGCCGACCTTCTCAAGCTGATGCTCCGCCGCGCGCTTACGCATCGCCTTGAAATGCACCTGACCGCCCGCTTCGGACATGTCGAGGAGGAATTCCTTGGCGAACGTGCCGTCCTGAATGTCCTTCAGGATCTGCTTCATGTTCTTCTTCGTCTCTTCCGTGATGATCTTGGGGCCGGTCACATAGTCGCCGTACTCCGCCGTGTTGGAGACGGAATAGCGCATGCCGGCAAAACCGGACTGATAGATCAGGTCGACGATCAGCTTCATCTCGTGTACGCACTCGAAATAAGCGTTGCGCGGATCATAGCCCGCATCCACAAGCGTCTCAAAGCCCGCCTGCATCAGAGCGCACACACCGCCGCAAAGAACCGCCTGCTCGCCGAAGAGGTCGGTCTCCGTCTCCGTCCGGAAGGTGGTCTCAAGAAGCCCTGCGCGTGCTCCGCCGATCGCCGCACCGTAAGCGAGTGCCTTTTCGAGCGCATGCCCTGTTGCATCCTGTTCGATCGCGACAAGCATCGGGACGCCCTTACCCGCCTGGAACTCGCTCCTGACAGTGTGACCGGGTGCCTTCGGCGCGATCATCGCAACGTCGACATCCTTCGGTGCCTTGATCAGGCCGAAGTGAATATTAAAGCCATGGGCAAACATCAGCATATCGCCGGCCTTCAGATTGGGTTCGATATCCTGGTGATACATCTGTGCCTGCTTCTCGTCATTGATCAGGATCATAATGATGTCGGCCATCTTTGCCGCCTCGGCCGTCGGATAGACGGTCAGTCCCTGCGAGATTGCCTTGTCCTTGGACTTGGAGCCCTCATACAGGCCGATGATGACATCGCAGCCGGATTCCTTCAGGTTCAGCGCGTGTGCGTGTCCCTGGGAGCCGTAGCCGATAATGGCGATCTTCTTGCCCTCGAGCTGTGCGAGATCGCAATCCTTCTCATAATAGATCCTTGCCTGGTCTGCCATGGTTTTTCTTCCTCCTTCATTCCATGAACACAGTGTTTATAATTCCATAAAAGCCATTACTTTGCTGTCTTTTTATTCTTTGCGGCAGTCTTCTCCTTCGCTGCCTCTGCGGCCGCCTGTTCCTCAAGTTCTCTGGCCGCGCGCTCCTGCTCCTTTTTGGCATGCTCTGTCCAGCCGGAGACGGATCCGTCGTCATCGATGTAAAGCACATGTTCGATGCCTCGTGCAAGCGCAGCGATACCGGTCCGCGCGACCTCCAGGATCTCGTAGCCGTCCAGCAGATTCATAAACGCGTCGACCTTGTCCTGGCTGCCGACGATCTCCACCATGAGGGACTGTCTGCCCACATCGATGATGTTTCCGCGGAAAATATTGGTCAGCGCGATGACGCCCTGCCTCTCTTTTGCATTAGCCCGGACCTTGATCATGCAGAGCTCTCTGTAGACACTCTCATTCGGCTTAAGCTCCTTGATGTCCCGCACGTCTACAAGCTTGGAGACCTGCTTTTCGATCTGCTCAAGGATTCCCTCGTCACCGGATGTCACGATCGTGATCCTTGTAAAGCGCGGATCGGCCGTCACACCGGCAGTGATGCTTTCGATGTTGTAGCCGCGCCGCGAGAAAAGTCCCGAGATCCGGCTGAGCACGCCCGACGTATTATCTACGATAATCTGAAATACACGGTTCATAACATTACCTCTCATGTTGAACATTTCGTCAGCGCCAGGGTCCCCGTCCTTGTGATTTCCACAATTCCCAGGCCTTTCAGGGAATTGACGAAGATCTGCACGCGATGCGGGGTGTCGCACATCTGCAGCGTCATCATGTTCGTGGACATGTCGACGATCTCCGCCCCCATGATCTCGCAGTTTTCCATAATAGCCCGGCGGTTGTCCTTATTGTACTTCACTTTGATCAGGATCAGCTCGCGGCTGATACTGTCGGACTCGTCAAAGGTCTTGACCTTGATGACGTCGATCTTCTTATTGAGCTGTTTCGCGATCTGCTCCAGCGTATGCTCGTCGCCGCTCGATACGATCGTCATGTTCGAGACCGTCGGATCCTCTGTCTCGCCGACTGCGAGGGAATCGATATTAAAGCACCGGCGCCAGAATAACCCGGCGACCTTGCACAGTACGCCTGCTCTGTTTTCCACAAGGACTGAATAGATTCTCTTCATGGTGATCCCCTTTACGCCAGCGCTTCCGGATCGATGTCGCAGACGAGCATCGCGCTCTTTTCATCCGCGAGGAATGCCTGCAGGGCATCCTGCGTCTCCTCCTGCGAACCGATATGGAAATACTGCATGCGATATGCCTCAGCAAGCTTTTCAAAATCCGGCGTATCGCCGAGCTCTGTCACGATATAGCGCTTTTTGAAACGGAGCTTTTGATACTGATAGACAAGGCCGAGCGTCCGGTTCTTTAATATCACGACCTTTGCGGGAATTCCGTACTGCTCCATGGTTCCCAGCTCCATCATTGTCATCTGGAAGCCGCCGTCGCCGCAGACGGCCACGACCTGTTTCTTCGGGCATGCAAGCTTTGCTCCCATCGCGGCGGGAAGTGCATATCCCATCGTCCCCATTCCGCCGCTCGTCAAAAAGCTCCCGTCCCGCACGACGTAATTGGCGCAGGCCCACATCTGGTTCTGGCCGACGTCCACGGTCACAATAGCGTCCTTTTTCATGGCGAGGGACAGCTCGCGCAGGAACTGCGCCGGATCCGCAAGCGTCTTTCCCTTTATGCTGCGGCTCCTGCGGTTTTGCACCTCTCGGTCCGCCCCGTCAGTCTTATAGCCCTGCAGGGTCCTGAGCCATGCGGAAGTCGTTGTCTGGATCTCGTGTTTTTCCATCTCGCGGAAGATCGTGCGGATATCCCC
This sequence comes from uncultured Lachnospiraceae bacterium, assembly GCA_902783385.1. Lineage (GTDB taxonomy): Bacteria > Bacillota > Clostridia > Lachnospirales > Lachnospiraceae > CAG-791. The sequence goes on from CACZQP010000014.1 coordinate 3,733, forward strand.
GACCAGAGGCGTGTTCGGACCGGCGATCTTGCCGATCTCGGCCGGGTCGACATCTATATGGATCATGATCTTGCCCGTCATGATCAGGTCCGGCTGCGAGATGCTGCGGTCCGCGACGCGGGCGCCGACCATCATAATGAGGTCAGCCTCGTTCATCGCGCGGTTCCCGTAGACATGACCGTTGTTGCCGACCATGCCGAAATAGAGCGGGTGCTCCGTCGGCATGACGCCGATGCCCATCATCGTCGAGACAACAGGGATCTGGTGCGCCTCCGCAAACCTGCGGATCTCCGCCTCCGCGCCGGATAAATGCACGCCGCCGCCCACACACATGATGGGGCGCCGCGCGTCCTTCAGCTGCGAGATCACGCGCTTGATCTGCGCGCCGTTTCCCTTGACGGTGGGCTTGTAGGTGCGCATCGACAGCTCCTTAGGATATGAGAAGCGCTGCACCTCTTCCAGCTGGATATCCATGGGAAGATCGATCAGGACCGGTCCCTTGCGGCCGCTGCCTGCTATATAGAACGCCTCTTTGATGATCTGCGGGATGTCTGCCGCCCTGCGCACGATATAGCTGTATTTTACAAATGACTCACAGGCGCCGGAGATATCCGCCTCCTGAAATACATCGTTTCCGAGCAGATGCGATTCCACCTGGCCGGTAAAGCACACCAGGGGTATGCTGTCCGCAAATGCCGTCGCAATTCCGGTGATCAGATTCGTTGCCCCCGGTCCGCTCGTGACGGCTACGACGCCGCAGTTCCCAGTCATTCGGGCATAACCGCTCGCCGCGTGCGCTGCATTCTGCTCCTCGCGCACCAGGACAGGGCGGATCTGCGTATCTAAAAGCGCGTCAAAGAACGGGCAGATCGCAACGCCCGGATACCCGAACAGGAGTTCCACCCCTTCTTTTTCCAAACATTTCACCAATACTTCCGCGCCGGTCATACAAAACCTCCGAAAAAATGTATATTGATTGATGTTAGCACCAACCCGATGACTTTTCAAACACCATCTGCTATACTTACAAAAGTTTCTTAAAAGGCCCCAAGAAAGGTTCCGATGGATACGCGTACCGCACCGGCAAGGCCAAACTTCATACTGCTCCTGTTCCTTGTCGCAGCGCTCCTTACGGGCTGCGGCAGTGCAAAGGTGGACGAGCTGCGCACCTACCGGGACGCCATGACCGGTTTTTTTGACCGGCTTGCGGACTATGACCGTGCAATCCGCGGCATCGATCCCGAGGAAGAAGGCGCTTCGCAGGAGTTTCTCTCTCTGATCGACAGTGTTGCGGACGAATGCGTCCAGATCGCCGCCATCGATACGCCGGAGGAATATCTCCCCGTCCAGGAAAGCTCCATACGCCTATCTCGCGATATGCAGCTGTCCAGAGATGCCTTTCATGCGGCGTTTGAAGGGGAATCCTTCAACGCCGAAGCCTTCAGCGAGGCCATGGAAAACTATGAGAAAGCAAACCAGGGCCTGCAGGAAATGATCCGCATCCTGCACAGCGAAGGCTGAGTTAAACCGTCACCTTCTTAAAGCTCTTCTTCCCCCGCTTTACCAATATGCCTTTCGTCAGCGCCTCTCTGGAATAGGAGGCGTCAAATGCCGTAACCTTTTCGCCGTCTACCGTGACCCCGCCCTGCTGGACGTTCTGTCTTGCATCGGACTTTGACTTGCACAGTCCCGCTTTTACAAGGATCGTCAGGATATCGGCCGTTCCCTCTTTCGAGAGGTCTTCTTCCGAAAGCTTTACCTCCGGTGCGGCATCCATATCCGGCGCGCCGCCTGCGGAGAACAGTGCCTCAGCGCCGCGCTTTGCCTTCTCCGCCTCCTCGTGCCCGTGCACCAGCTGCGTCAGCTCGTAGGCGAGGATGTTCTTTGCCTCATTGAGTCTTTCGCCTTCCCAAGCGTCCATCTCGTCGATCTGGGCAAGGGGCAGGAATGTCATCATGCGCAGGCA
>CACZQP010000015.1 GCA_902783385.1 uncultured Lachnospiraceae bacterium
ACGCAGCGGTACATAATGCCGCAAATTACGCGGCATAAGTACCGGCGTTTTTTGAGGCGCGCTTCGACATATGTATGCTGCCGGGGGGTCTAGGCTGAAGGGCCGCGGGACATGGCTGCGACTTGCGGCGGACGACCGGTAAGGCGCGAGCATAGCGCGGTCACGGGAGGCTCTGTCTGAGGGCGCCTCAAATGTTTCCGGCAGTATATGCCTTTGCGGCGCCCGAGTTTGCCGGACGTGGCCGTGATTGGCGGCGCAGCGCCGACGGGCGTACGACGCGGGAGCAGACAGGGGCCCGCACATCCTGCATCGACACTGCTGCAATAACTGGATATGAAAAGGCGGGAGCCTGCGCTCCCGCCAATACAGTGCCGTATTCTGCTGCTTTCCGTTACAGGAGTCCTCCGATCGAGAGGAAGAGCGGCGCGAACACGAGGGACACGACCGTCATCAGCTTGATCAGGATGTTCAGGGACGGGCCCGACGTATCCTTGAAGGGATCGCCGACCGTGTCGCCGACAACCGCCGCCTTGTGCGCTTCGCTTCCTTTTCCGCCGTGATTGCCGTCCTCGATGTACTTCTTCGCGTTATCCCACGCGCCGCCGGCATTCGACATGAAGATTGCCAGCATGACGCCGGTCACAAGAGAGCCGGCCAGAAGTCCGCCGAGCGCGGAGGGGCCAAGGATCACGCCGACCGCGAGAGGCGATACGACCGCCATGATGCCGGGGATCATCATCTCCTTCAGCGCAGCCTGTGTGGAGATGGCGACGCAGGACTTGTAGTCCGGTTTAGCGGTGCCTTCCATGATACCGGGAATGCTGCGGAACTGGCGGCGCACTTCTTCGATCATCTGGTAAGCCGCCTTGGAGACGGATTCCATGGTCAGCGCGGAGAACATGAACGGCAGCATGCCGCCGATGAAGATGCCGATGATGACCTTGTAGTCCAGGATATCGATCGTCTTGAGCTGGACTGCCTCCGCATAGGAGACGAACAGCGCCAGTGCAGTCAGTGCCGCGGAACCGATTGCAAAGCCCTTGCCCATAGCCGCAGTCGTGTTGCCGACCGCATCGAGTTTGTCCGTGATCTTGCGGACGCTCTCGTCGAGACCGGACATCTCCGCGATGCCGCCCGCGTTGTCCGCGATAGGACCGTAAGCGTCAACTGCAACCGTAATGCCCGTCGTGGAGAGCATGCCGACTGCTGCGAGCGCGATGCCGTACAGCCCGGTGAAATGATAAGCGGCGAAAATGCCGACGCAGATCAGCAGGATCGGGATCGCCGTGGACTTCATGCCGACGGCAAGACCGCTGATGATCGTTGTCGCAGAGCCCGTCTCAGACTGCTCCGCGATGTTTTTGACCGGATTGTAATCACCGGAGGTATAGTACTCTGTGATGACGCCGATGAGCAGGCCGACAACGAGGCCTGCGATGATGGAGATCGACGCGTTGAAGCTTCCGAACAGGATCTTGCTGAAAACGACGGATACGACCAGAACGATCGCGCTCGCCGCATAGGTTCCCATCTTCAGAGCGGAATGCGGATTGGAGTCCTCATCGCCGCGGACAAAGAAGGTGCCCGCGATACATGCCAGAAGTCCGAGTCCTGCCACCAGCAGCGGATACAGCGCACCCTCCGCCTGATAATAGACGATACCGAGCGTCAGGGCCGAAACCAGCGCGCCCACATAGGACTCAAACAGGTCAGCGCCCATGCCCGCGACATCGCCGACGTTATCGCCGACATTATCCGCGATAACGGCAGGGTTTCTCGGATCATCCTCCGGGATGCCTGCCTCGACCTTGCCGACGAGGTCCGCGCCGACGTCAGCAGCCTTGGTATAGATACCGCCGCCGACACGCGCGAAAAGCGCGATGGAAGAAGCGCCCAGCGAGAAGCCGGACAGAACGTCGATATTGCCTGTCATGAGGTAGATCGCACTCACACCGAGCACGCCAAAGCCTGCGACGCACATTCCCATGACGGAGCCGCCGCCGAATGCGATCGACAGCGCCTTGTTCATGCCGGAGAGACGTGCCGCATTCGTCGTGCGGACATTTGCCTGCACCGCAACGCTCATGCCGAAGTACCCGGCGAGTGTGGAGAACGCCGCGCCGATAACGAAGCAGACGGCTGTCACCCAATTGCCGATGCCCACGCCGATGAGCACAAAAAGGACCGCTACGAAGAAGATCAGGATCTTGTACTCGGACATCAGGAATGCGTGTGCACCTTCATTGATGGCCTGAGCGATCTCTTCCATGCGGTCTGTACCGGTGTCTTCCTTCACGACCTTCGCGGCCTGCATGCCGGCAAAGAGAAGTGCGCATACGCCCAGTATCGGAATTAACCAAAGCATAATGAAATCCCCCTTAAAAGATTTATTGACTTATCAATTCTATCACACCTTGCACTTCTCCGTTAACTACCTTGTTATAAGAATAAATTATGTAAATAAAGCACCTGATTTTCAGGAAAATACGCTACTGTTCCGCCCTGCATGATTCTTCGGGCGCTCAGTTTCCCAGACTGTGCAGCTGTGCCAGGATCGTCTTTTCCTGATTATCGATATGGCTTCTGGACGCCGCAGCCGCTTTTGTCTCGTTTCCGGCCATGATCGCGTCGATGATCGCCCTGTGCTCCCGCATGAGACGGTCGTAATGCTGGTCATCCTTGATATATTCAAATCGGTAGCGATAGATCTGATCCGCCAACCCGCTCACCAGCTGCAGGAGCTTTCGGTTCCCGGCCGCCGAGGCAATGATGTCATGAAGCTCCACATCCGCCCGCGCAACGGCCAGCTGGTCCTTTTTCTCCACTGCCTTTGCAAAGCGACTGTATGCCTCCTGCAGCTGTTTTTTCTCCTCTTCCGTAATGCGCCGGCTCGCCAGCTCCGCACACAGGACATCAAGTGCGCGGCGCACCTCGAGGACTTCCTTTAAATCACGTTCCGAAATCGGGGCAACGCGCGCGCCGCTCCGCGGCACAATCACAACCAGGCCGTCCAGCTCAAGCTTCCGGATCGCCTCCCGGATCGGTGTGCGGCTCGTCCCGAGCATTTTGCCGAGCCGGATCTCCGTCAGATGTTCCCCCGGCTTCAGTTCCCCGATCAGGATATTCTTCCGGAGCGTGTTGTACACCGACTCGCGAAGGGGAATATCCTGGTCCACCGTAAGCTGCATCCTCTCGTCCTGTGTTCTGGTATCCTTCATCTTCTTCTCATTTCCTTCCGGTAAAACTCAGCCGATCTTTTTAAGTGCTGTATCCGCGGGAGCAGTCGCGATCAGGCGGCCGTCCGCACAAAGTCCCGAAACTGCAAGCGTCTTCGCCGCTTCCTCCGCCCTGCACCTGTCTTCAAAGATACCGAAAACGGTAGGTCCGCTCCCGGTCATACAGGAGGTCATCGCGCCCTGGGCGCAAAGCGCTTTTTTTATTTCCCCAATCGCGGGCAACATGCCGGCAGTCACCCTTTCCAGCACATTCCCGCAGCGTTCGCAGACCCCTTTCAGGTCGGCGCGGCGTATGGCATCAAGCATGCCGCTGATATCAGGATGATGCTCGATCGGTGCGGCATCCAGTGCGCGATAGACCGCACCTGTTGCGACGCCCTCTGCAGGCTTCAGCAGCACGATCCCGCATTCCGGCATGGCGCAAAGCGGCGTCAGGTCGCCCCCGATCCCCTCTGCGAGCTGCGTCCCTCCCGTCAGACAGTACGGGATATCCGCGCCGAGAGGCAGCGCAAGCTCTGCAAGTTGTGCATCACTAACCCCGAGATCGAACAGTTCGTTCATCGCACGGAATGCGGCAGCGGCATCGACACTCCCGCCCGCCATCCCGGCGGCCATGGGAATGTTTTTCGTAAGCATAACACGAATGCCCTCGCGGATTCCGAATGCCCCGCGCATCGCGTCGATCGCGCGGCAGACCAGATTGGCATTGCCGGTCGGAAGGGACATTGCTCCGCGCTCCGCGGATTCCGGCGCCACAGTCACCCGGACTTCATCGGCCGGGATCCTGGTAAACGAGAGGACATCATACACATCCACCGTCTGCATGATCATCCGAACGAGGTGGTACCCGTCCTCCCGCACGCCTGTGACGTCCAGAGACAGATTTATTTTACCATAAGCTCTGTAAACTGTGGAATCCATCTGTGCTCCTTTGCGGCACTCCTGCCGCTTCGCCCGGCATTGCCGTCTGATCCTATCGCCTGATCCTTAGCGGACCGCGCCGATGATCTCGCGGACACCGGAGCAGCCGTGCCGCGAAAGGTAATCCTCGATTCCATCGATCACGCGGTGCGTCGTCTCCGGATCATGGAAGTTCATGCAGCCGACCGCGACAGCGCTTGCCCCCGCCAGGAGGAACTCCAGTGCATCCTCCGCGCAGGCGATTCCGCCCATTCCGATGACCGGAATCTTCACTGCATGCGCAGCCTCATAGACCATGCGGACGGCAACGGGATGGATCGCCGGACCTGAGAGTCCGCCGGTCCTGTTCGCGAGGACGAATCTCTGCCGTTCCACATCAATCTTCATTCCGGTGAGGGTATTAATAAGCGAGATCGCATCCGCGCCGCCGGATTCCGCAGCCTTTGCGAGCTCGGCAATGCTCGTCACATTCGGCGTGAGCTTCATTATGACCGGCTGTTTTGCGATGCGGCAGATTTTCTCGGTGATGCCGCAAAGCGTCGCGGGATCCTGGCCGAAGGCCAGTGCGCCGCATTTGACATTCGGGCAGGAAACATTGATCTCCAGCATGTCCGCATTTGTATCCGAAAGGCGCTCCACCACATTTAAATACTCTTCTTCCGTGTGGCCGCAGACATTGACGATCACCTTTGTTCCCGGTCGGTACTGCTCCAGATACGCAAGATCCCGCTCAATGAAAACATCGACGCCGGGATTCTGGAGTCCGATCGCGTTGAGCATTCCGCCGTACGTCTCCGCCACCCGCGGCGTGGGATTCCCCTCCCACGGCACATCGGAAACACCCTTTGTCACGATCGCACCGAGCCTTGAGATGTCGATCATCTCGCCGTATTCCATACCGGAGCCGAAGGTTCCCGAAGCGGTCATGACCGGATTCTTCAGTGTCACACCCGCAATATTAACCGAGAGATCCGGTGCTGCCTTCACTGTGTTTTCCGTGCAGTTTCCCATCTTGTTCTCCCTGTTCTACAGTTCCACTTCTTCCGCCGCGAACACCGGTCCCTCCGTGCACACCCTTGCATTTCGAACATGGGAATGCGCGTCTTCTCCGGCTGTTCTGCAGACACACCCGAGACATGCGCCGACGCCGCAGGCCATCCGCTCCTCCAGGGATACAAAGCAGGGGATTCCCCTCTCCTTCGCGTATTCCTTCACCGCCCTGAGCATCGGGAGCGGACCGCAGGCGCAGACCACATCGCTTTCGATTCCCTTCTGCCGGACCGCATCGAGGACATTCCCGCGGATTCCCTTCGAACCATCCTCCGTCGCGACATATACACTGCAGACCTGAGCAAAATCCTCCGCGAGAAAATCCGCCGCGTCGCGATAGCCCAGCACTGCCGTCACCTCCGCGCGGTCCTTCAGGCGGGCGGCAAGTTCCAGCATGGGCGGGATTCCAACGCCGCCGCCGAGAAGCAGGGCCTTCCTGCCCTCGAGTGCCGCCAGGTCATAACCGTTTCCCAGAATTCCCAGGACCCGCACGACCGCCCCGGGTTTAAGACTCCTGAGGTACTTCGTCCCCGCGCCCTGTGCGCGGCAGACAAGACGGAGCCTTCCTTCCCCTGCGTCGTACCCGCAGATACTCACAGGCCGCGGGAGCAGCATGGCCGCATCGCCCGTATAAACGCCGACAAACTGACCGGGCGTTACGGCATCCGGCTTATCCTCCGGCGCAAACGCGAGGATCATCTCAAAAATGTCCTCTGTCAGCGCGCGCCTTTCGCACAGCGTTGTTTCATATACTCTTTTACTCATGTGCACATGCCTCTTTACGTCTTCTCAGATACTCCGTCCGAATGATCTCTTCCGTTCGCGCCGGCACATCCTTTGCCGCCTGGCGGTCCATTCCCTCCGTAATAATCGGTGCAAGGAACGTCACGGATACCGGGTGCGGGACGAACCTGGGAAAATGCGGTTCGAGCAGGTCTTCCGTCCCGTTGATGACGACCGGCACGACCGGTGCTCCCGGCTTTAAAGCGATCTTGAAGCTTCCCGCATGGAACGGCAGCAGTGCGTCCTCTCCCCTGTTGCGCGTTCCTTCCGGAAAAATGAATATGGAAAGTCCGTTTTTGATCTCTTCGATCGCGGCAAGGATGACCTGCAGCCCCTGACGGATGTCCTCCCTGTTTAGAAAAAGACAGTGGATCTGCTTCATCCACAGCCGTATGAGCGGCACCTTCTCCATCCTGTCCTTTGCCACGAAGGCGATCGGGTGCGGCACCGCGCAGCCGACTGCGACGATGTCGAGATAGCTCCGGTGATTGCCGACAAAAAGGACCGCACGATCATCCGGAATGTTTTCCAGTCCGCTGACCGTCAGGGGGCAGCCTGTAAGCTTCCAGGTCAGGCGGAAAAAGAACTGCACATACCGAAAGACCATCTGCAGCTTTTTTTCCGGCAGGAAGAAGCCGATCACCTGCAGGATCACAAGCGCGATCAGGCTCTGCAGAAGAAACAGCACAATGGCGATGAGCAGGAATGCGGTGTGGAGATATCCGATCATTGCAGTCCGTCCTGCGCGGAATACACGATCTTCCCGTCCGCGATCGTATACTGGATGACACCCGGGAGCTTTTCTCCGATAAACGGCGAGTTGCAGGCCTTTGAGGCAAACGTCTTACCGACTGTCCACTGCGCGTCCGGGTCAAATATCATCAGGTCTGCGGGTTTGCCCTCCGAGAGCTCGCCGGCAGGCAGGCCATAGAACCTTGCGGGATTGATCGTCATGGCGCGCAGCACATCCATCAGCGGGATCCCGGCCTCGTTTACCAGCTTGCCGAGAGCAAGCGAAAACGCGGTCTCGAGCCCGATCATGCCGCTCGGCGCACGCTCGATGGAGCGCTTTTTTTCGTCCGCGGTGTGCGGCGCGTGGTCCGTCGCAATCAGATCGATCGTATGGTCCCTGAGACCTTCGATGATCGCCTGTCTGTCGCGCTCTGTTCGAATGGGCGGATTGACCTTTGCAAGCGTTCCCCTCTCGATCAGGGCATCCTCCGTCAGGGAAAAATGATGCGGCGTCGCCTCTCCGTGGATATCCGGATTCTGTTTTCTCGCCTCGCGCAAAAGCTCCACGCTCTCCGCAGCGGAGATATGCTGAATGCACAGCGGCGCATTCTCCTCCACCGCGATCTTCGTGTCGCGCCTGACCATGGAAATCTCCGCCTCGCGGTCCGCGCCTCCCATATGGAAAAATGCCGCCGCGCTTCCGCCGGCATTTACGCCGTTCTCCGAAATAAACTGCGGATCCTCCTCGTGCAGGCTGATCGGTCTGTTCACGCGTTTTGCCTCCCGCATGGCATCCCGGATCAGCTCTTCCGGAAGAATCGGCAGCCCGTCGTCCGTAAAGCCCGCGGCGCCGGCCGCACCCATTTCGTCAAAGTCGACCAGCTCCTTCCCTTTCATTCCCTTTGTGACGTTTGCGCAGGCGTAGATATGGATCTTCTCCTTTGCTGCACGGGAAAGGGAATCCTTCAGGACCTCTGCACAGTCGATCGCAGGCTTCGTGTTCGCCATCATGATGACGGAGGTGTAGCCGCCCTTCGCGGCCGCACAGGCCCCCGTGTGGATATCTTCCTTCTCCGTGAAGCCGGGATCCCTGAAATGTACGTGAGTGTCAATCAGTCCCGGCGTCACGATGCAGCCCTCCGCATCGATCACCTGCATCATTACCGCGGAGGGGAGCTCCTTTTTCTTTTTCACAAAGGCAATACACTCCTCCCGCGTGAGGTTCTTCTTCATCAGAGCTATCCTGTCCTCCACGAGAAAGACATCCAGGATATCGTCCGTTCCGGTTGCGGGGTCCATCACTCTTCCGTTCTGTATCAGCAGCATGTTGTTCTCCGTTCTTTGTCAGCTGGCGGATCTCCCCTCATGAGAGCTCCACCGGTTTCAACTTCCAGATCTGATCCGCGTATTCGCGGATGGTGCGGTCAGACGAGAATTTCCCGACGCTTGCAATATTAAGCAGCGACATCTTCGCCCATCTCTCCGGATCGCGGTAGGCTTCGTCCGCCTCCCGCTGTGCCCTGGCGTAATCCTCGAAGTCCTTCAGGATGAAATACCTGTCCGCCGGCGCCATACCCTCCGGCTTGAGGAGAGAATTGTACAGAGGGCGGAAACGCTCCCTGTCATCCGGCGAAAATGTTCCGTCCACAAGCTGGTCCAGCACCTCCCGGATGTTTCCGTCCTCCCGGTAGAGTGCCGCGGGATCGTAGCCGCCGTGCGCTTCATACTCCATGACCTCCTCCGAGCTCAGACCGAAGATAAACGCGTTCTCCTTTCCGACCTCTTTTACGATCTCAACATTGGCGCCGTCCATGGTGCCGATCGTCACGGCGCCGTTCAGCATCAGCTTCATATTGGATGTGCCGGATGCCTCCTTGCTGGCCGTGGAAATCTGCTCTGATAAGTCCGCCGCCGCAAAGATGAGCTCCGCATTGGAGACACGGTAATCCTCGATGAATACAACGCGCATCTTCTCGTTTACCGCGGGATCGCTGTTCACGACATCCGCCACCGCATTGATGAGCTTGATCGTGAGCTTTGCATTCTGGTAACCGGCTGCGGCCTTTGCGCCGAAAATGAAAGTATGCGGCGCCATCGTGAGGGACGGGTCGCGCTTTAACAGGTTGTAAAGATGCATCACGTGCAGGATCTTCAGAAGCTGTCTCTTGTACTCATGGAGACGCTTGACCTGCACATCGAACATGGAGTCCGGACTGACCTCGATCCCGTTGTGTTCTTTGATGTACGCGGCAAGACGCTCCTTGTTCTCGCGCTTTATCTGCATCAACTGCTTTAACGCGCGCCTGTCGTCCGCGTATTCCTTCAGGTTCTCCATCTGCGAAAGATCGGTGATCCATTCCTTTCCGATCTTTGCGCTCACAAATTCCGCAAGGCGCGGATTCCCGTGCAGCAGGAACCTGCGCTGCGTGATCCCGTTCGTCTTGTTGTTGAATTTCTTGGGATACAGCTCGTAGAAATCCCTCAGCTCGCGCTTTTTCAGGATCTCCGTGTGTAGCTTTGCGACACCGTTTACGGAAAAGCCCGCAACGATCGCAAGATTTGCCATCCTGACCTGTCCGTCGCACAGGATCAGCATGTTCTTTAACTTCGCGTTAACGTCGACACCCGGCATATGATCATACTGCTCGTGAAGCTGTGCTTCAAAGCGGCGGCTGATCTCCTCGATGATCTGGTAGATCCGGGGCAGAAGCCGCTTCATCAGGTCGATCGGCCACTTTTCCAGCGCCTCCGCCATAATCGTATGATTCGTGTAAGCAAGTGCATGCGTCGTGACATGCCACGCCTCGTCCCAGGTGAGCGCATGCTCGTCCATCAGGATACGCATCAACTCCGGCACCGCCAGCGTCGGATGCGTGTCGTTCATCTGGAAAACGCGCTTTTCATGAAATTTCCGGATGTCGTGCTTCGGATTCTTTAAGTATTTCATGACGGAGCACTGAATCGAAGCCGACACGAAAAAGTACTGCTGCTTTAAGCGAAGCTCCTTCCCCTGGATGTGGTCGTCACAGGGATAGAGCACCTCGCAGATGGTGCGGGCGATATTGTCCTGTTCCACAGCCTTCTGGTAATCGCCCTTGTCGAACGAATCGAGGTGAAACAGCTCCATGGGCTCCGCGTCCCAGATGCGGAGTGTATTGACGAAGCCGTTTCCGTAGCCCACGACCGGAAGATCATAGGGGATCGCCTTGACGGCGTAGTATCCCTCCTGCCGGTACATGGTGCGCCCCGTTTTCTCGTCCTGATAGGGCGTAACATATCCGCCGAAGCGGATGATCTGCTTGTATTCGGGCCTTCGAAGCTCAAACGGGTTGCCGTTCGCAAGCCAGTTGTCCGGCACCTCCACCTGGTAGCCGTCTCTGATTTCCTGCTTGAACATTCCATAGCGGTAACGGATGCCGCATCCGTACGCGGGATAGTTCAGGGTCGCAAGCGAGTCCAGGAAGCACGCGGCAAGGCGGCCCAGGCCGCCGTTTCCCAGTGCCGGATCCGGCTCTTCGTCCTCGATGAGGTCCAGGTCGAAGCCGAGCTCCTCCAGCGCCTCCTTTACAGGTTTATAGGCCTTTAAGTTGATCGCGCTGTTTCCGAATGCGCGGCCCATCAGAAACTCCATCGACAGGTAGACAAGGACTTTCGGGTCCTCCTCGTCAAAGGCCTGCTGCGTCTTCATCCAGCAGTCAATGATCTGGTCCTTTAAGGCATAGGCCGCCGCCTGAAAAACCTGCTGCTTATCTGCATCCTCCATGCTGCGGCGGAACATCGTCTTTACGTTGTATTCGACACTCCGCCTGAAGAGATCTTTGTTGAATCGAAATGTAGGTCTTTTTGCCAAATTGATACCTGTAGCCTTTCTCAGATTTTCTCGACGCCGACGATCACCTTCTCGCCGTTGATGTCCCATTCTTTTTCAAACGCGAGCTTTGCGTCTTTCTCCACGCACTGTGCAAGGACCTTGCCTGCGATTGCAGCCTCATTCTTCGCCGCGATTTCGGAGAGACGGTCATTTCCGGTGAGACTGACGCGGATGCGGTCCATCACTTCGAAGCCGGAATCCTTGCGCATCGTCTGGATCTTGCTGATCAGCTCGAGCACATAGCCCTCCTCGATCAGCTCCGGCGAGAGCGCCGTCTCCAGGACAACGGTGATCTTCCGCTCTCCCGTGCCGTCTTCCTGGGCAACATAGCCCTCCTTCTGCGTGATGTCGATCAGCAGATCCTCCTTCGTCAGCTCCACTGCGCCGCCTGCGTCAAAGCGGATAACGCCCTCCCGGGAGAGCTCGTCCAGAAGAGTCTTCCCGTCCGCCTCCGCAAGAAAGCTCCGGATCGCGCCGAGCTGCTTGCCGTATTTCGGCCCAAGAGTCTTGAGCTGCGGCTTGATGCTGTAGCCGATGAAGTCCTCCACATTCTCTTCGAAGGAGAGTTCCTTGACGTTGAGCTCATTTAAGATGATATCCTGATAGAAGCCATCAAGCTGTCTGGGCGCCTTCACCAGCATCTTTGCGATCGGCTGGCGGTTTTTGATGTTTGCCGTATTGCGGCATGCACGGCCCAGAACTACAATCTTAAGCGCCTCCGCCATATTCTCTTCAAGCGCCGTATCGATATGCGCGGCATCCGAAACGGGATAATCGCACAGATGGATGCTCTCAGGCGCGGCCGCATCGACGCTGCGCACGATATTCTGATAAATCTCCTCCGTCATGAACGGGATCATCGGCGCCGCGCACTTGCAGACATTGACGAGCGCGGTATAAAGCGTCATGTAAGCGTTGATCTTATCCTGCTCCATGCCTTTCGCCCAGAACCGGTCGCGGCAGCGGCGGACATACCAGTTGCTCATCTCGTCGACAAAGTCCTCCATGGCATAGGAGGCCTCCGGAATCTTATATTTCGCATATGCATCGTCCGTCTTTGCGATCATGGTGTTCATCCGGGAGAGGAGCCACCTGTCCATCACGGGAAGTTTGTCATAATCGAGCGTGTACTTCGTGGGATCAAACTGATCGATCTCCGCATAGAGCGTATAGAACGCATAGGTATTCCACAGCGTTCCCAGGAACTTTCGCTGCCCCTCCTGCACCGCCTTGTCGTGGAACTTGTTCGGGAGCCACGGGGCGGAATTATTGTAGAAGTACCACCGGATTGCGTCCGCGCCGTGTTTTTCCAGGGCATCAAACGGATCTACGGCATTTCCCTTGGACTTGCTCATCTTCTCGCCGTCCTTGTCGAGAACAAGACCGAGCACGATGACATTCCGGAACGCGGGCCGGTTGAACAGGAGCGTCGCCTCCGCATGAAGGGAATAGAACCACCCGCGCGTCTGATCCACCGCTTCCGAGATAAAGGAAGCGGGGAACTGCTTCTCAAACAGGTCCTGGTTTTCAAACGGGTAATGGATCTGTGCGAACGGCATGGCGCCGGAGTCGAACCAGCAGTCGATAACCTCCGGAACGCGGGCCATCTTTCCGCCGCAGTCCGGGCATTTAATAAAGAAATTATCCACATACGGGCGATGGAGCTCCGTCTCCTGCGCTTTCGGGTCTCCGGACAGCTCCGCCAGCTCCTTCCTGCTGCCGACGGCGATCTGCTTTCCGCAATCCGGGCAGACCCAGATGTTCAGCGGCGTCCCCCAGTAGCGGTCGCGGGAGATTCCCCAGTCCTGGATATTCTCCAGCCAGTTGCCGAACCGGCCCTCGCCGATCGAAGGCGGGATCCAGTTGATCTCCTTGTTGTTTCTAACGAGATCGTCCTTTACGGCCGTCATCTTAATGAACCATGATTCGCGCGCGTAGTACAAAAGCGGCGTTCCGCAGCGCCAGCAGTGCGGATAGTCATGCTCCATCTGCGGCGCAGCAAAAAGCGCGCCCCGCGCGTCGAGATCCTTAAGCACCTCCGGGTCCGCGCTGATCCTTCCCTCTTTCAGCTCCGCCGCCGAGGGCTTGGCGCGCATGCCGGCGAACGGAGTCTCCTCCTTCATCTCGCCCTTCGCGTTGACCATCTGTACAAAAGCCGTGTTGTACTTGCGTCCGACGCGCGCGTCGTCCTCGCCGAAGGCGGGCGCCGTGTGGACAATGCCGGTGCCGTCCGTCATGGTGACATAATCATCACACTGCACAAAGAAGGCTGTCTCGCCCTTGCGCTTTGCAGCGGCATCCGCCGTGCACTGGTACAGCGGTTCATACTCCTTGTATTCCAGATCCTTGCCCTGCATGGTCTCAAGGATCTCATACGCGGGAACCGCGGTCGTCTCGTTTCCGTTTTCATCCGTGCCCGCTTCTTTTGCGAGGGAACCGAGCACCGTGTCAAGCAGCGCCTTCGCCATATAATAGGTATAGCCGTCGGCAGCCCTGACCTTCGCATAGGTCTCATCCGGATTGACGCAGAGACCGACATTCGACAAAAGCGTCCAGGGCGTCGTCGTCCAGGCAAGGAAGTACGCGTCCTCACCCTTTGCCTTGAAGCGCACGATCGCAGAGCGCTCCTTTAAGGATTTGTAGCCCTGTGCGACCTCATGGGAGGAAAGCGGCGTACCGCAGCGCGGGCAGTAGGGAACAACCTTGAACCCCTTGTACAGGAGATTCTTCTCAAAGATGGTCTTTAGTGCCCACCACTCCGACTCGATATAATCGTCGTAGTACGTGACATACGGATTATCCATGTCAGCCCAGAAACCGACTGTTCCGGAAAAGTCCTCCCACATCTCTTTGTAGGTCCAGACACTCTCCTTGCACTTCTGAACGAATGGCTCAATTCCATATTCCTCAATCTGGTCCTTACCGTTGATACCGATCTGCTTCTCCACTTCCAGCTCGACCGGAAGTCCGTGGGTGTCCCATCCCGCCTTACGGGGGACCTGATATCCCTTCATCGCGTGATACCGCGGCACCATATCCTTGATGACGCGTGTCAGCACATGGCCGATATGCGGCTTGCCGTTCGCGGTCGGCGGTCCGTCATAAAACATATACAGCGGCGCTCCCTCGCGCTGGGAAACACTCTTCTCGAAGATGTGATTCTCCTTCCAGAATTTCTCCGTGTTCTTCTCTCTCTCGACAAAGTTCAGATCCGGGTTGACTTTCTTGTACATCCTCTCTCCTTTACTTTACACAACAAAAGTACACTGCCCCTTTCTCCTCAGGGCGGTGTCAGCAGATGCTTATTATAGCATAACCGCAGGGATTATCCTACTGGCCCTGCAGGGCCGCGGGACCTGTCTGCTCCTGCGTCATCCGCCCGTCGGCGCTGCGCCGCCTATTACAGACACGTCCGGCAAACTCGGGCGCCGGGCCAGAGTATTCTGCCGGCAGCATAGG
>CACZQP010000016.1 GCA_902783385.1 uncultured Lachnospiraceae bacterium
AGAACGATGACCTTGTTCTGCTGTACGCGGTCGGTCAGAGCGCTTCTGATCGCTGCCTGTTTCTCCTTCTTGTTCATCTTGACGGAATAGTCGCGCGGCACGGGAGCGAATACGACACCGCCGCCCTTCCACTGCGGAGCTCTCGTCGAGCCCTGTCTTGCGTGACCGGTTCCCTTCTGTCTCCAGGGCTTTCTGCCGCCGCCGGAAACCTCAGAGCGCGTCTTTGCCTTCTGTGTGCCCTGCCTGTTGTTCGCAAGCTGCTGAACGACAGCCATGTGAAGCAGGTGCTCATTCACGGAAACGCCAAAGACCGCATCGTTTAAGTCGATCTTGCCGACTTCTTTTCCTTCCATATTGAAAACAGATACGTTAGCCATCTATGTGGTCCTCCTTTGTTCCTTCCCGAAATGCGTCAGGCCCTTGTCGTCTCTTTGATCGTGACAAGTCCCTTGCGAGGTCCCGGGATCGCGCCCTTGACCAGGATCAGGTTGTTTTCCGCATCCACTTTTACGATCTCAAGGTTCTGGACCGTGACCTGCTCGGCGCCCATCTGGCCCGGCATGCCCTTGCCCTTGAAGACTCTGCTCGGATCGGAGCTTGAGCCGTTGGAACCCTGGTGGCGGTGGAACTTCGAGCCGTGGCCCATGGGACCTCTGTGCTGGCCAAGTCTCTTGATCGCGCCCTGGAAGCCTTTGCCCTTCGTGACCGCAGTGGCATCGACCTTGTCACCTTCCGCGAAAATGTCCGCCTTGATCTCGCTTCCGATCTCATACTCGGAGGCATTCTCAAAACGGAACTCACGGACAAACTTCTTTACGGAAGTCTGTGCCTTGTCAAAGTGGCCCTTCATTGCCTTGCCTACGCCGTGGCGGTGAACCACTTCCTTCTTGCCGCTCTTGTCCACGACCGTGATGCGCTCTTTGGCATCGCCGAAGCCGACCTGAACCGCATCGTAGCCGTCGTTTTCCTTTGTCTTGATCTGCGTGACGACACACGGACCCGCCTCCAGCACCGTCACCGGCACCAGCGTCCCGTCTTCCTTAAAGATCTGCGTCATCCCGATCTTTGTTGCAAGTATTGCTTTCTTCATTCGTCCTTTACCTCTTTTTCTTTTTAGATTCCGACGTCATGCTTTCGTGTTGCCGAGGCGCTTTCGGCGCCTCGCACACGACGCTCCGCGTCGTGTTGACTACAGCGGATGCCGTGCGTGGAATTCGCACATTCTCCCGGGCTGATCCACCGGAAGCGGCATCATACTAGTAGAGGTTGCTTACTTTGTCACCATTTTGATGTTGATGAACACGCCTGCAGGCATCTCCAGTCTCTGGAGCGCGTCGACCGTCTTCTGCGTCGGCATGATGATGTCGATCAGTCTCTTGTGGGTCCTCTGCTCGAACTGCTCGCGGCTGTCCTTGTACTTATGAACAGCGCGGAGGATCGTCACAACTTCCTTCTTTGTCGGAAGCGGGACCGGTCCGCTCACGGAAGATCCGTTCTTCTTGACTGTCTCGATGATCTTCTTTGCAGAAGAATCGATGAGCTCGTGGTCGTACGCCTTCAGCGTGATTCTCATTACCTGATTTGCCATAAAAAAAGTCGCCTCCTTTTCGCACTTTTATTGAATAAGCACGACAAGCTTGGTGACTGTACACAGTCCCGTGCGTGTCATAGTCCTCTGAAAAAAATAAGACGTTTCCGGACTATCTTTTGCACGTCGTTTCTGCTCAGCGGCAGACTATTGCTCTGTACAGTGACTTGTCGTCGGATTATGGGCGCCTTCGCGCCCCTGACATTCGCTCCGCGGAAAACCTGCCCCAGGCCCGGCATCGGCCGCAGGCAGCAACCTCACGCTTCACAGCTATCATGTCACAGCAATTGAAATTATAACCGATTGAAATTAGCAATGCAAGAAATTTTTTACAAAATTTTCACTTTATTTTCGTAAGGTTTTTTTGTCAGCCCGCGGCTACAACATGTAGCCGTCCGGGTGCCTCCGCGCACAAGCAGCCCGCGCATACCGACATGCCGCCAGCCGGCCCAAAAAGTATGTTAATATATGTAATGGAACTGTGCGGCGAAAAAGGACCGCACATGTTTATTTCATACCGCAGACAAAGGAGAGGAAAGATCATAATGTGGATCGCCGACGGCTGGAAGGATTACGAAGTACTGGACGCTTCAGAGGGGGAAAAACTGGAGCGGTGGGGAAGCTATCTTCTCATACGCCCGGACCCGCAGGTCATCTGGCAGACGAAAAAGGGACCGCAGTGGAAAAAGGTCAACGCCCACTATCACCGGAGCAGCAAGGGCGGCGGCAGCTGGGAATTCTTTGACCTGCCTGACGAGTGGGCGATCCGCTACCGGGACCTCACGTTTCACCTGAAACCCTTCAGCTTCAAGCACACCGGGCTCTTCCCAGAGCAGGCCGCAAACTGGGACTGGTTTTCTTCTCTTATTAAAGAAAGGATTTCACAGGGCGAAAAGGTCCGCGTACTGAATCTCTTTGCCTATACGGGCGGCGCGACCGTGGCCGCTGCAAAAGCCGGCGCATCCGTGACGCACGTGGACGCCTCCAAAGGCATGACGCTCTGGGCAAAGGAAAATGCCGCATCGTCGGGGCTTTCCGGAGCGCCTGTTCGCTATCTCGTCGACGACTGCGCAAAGTTTGTTGCGCGGGAGATCCGCAGGGGCAATACCTACGACGCGATCATCATGGATCCGCCCTCCTACGGCCGGGGCCCGAAGGGCGAGATCTGGAAAATAGAAGAAAGCATCTTCCCCTTCCTCATAGAGGCGGAAAAGCTGCTCTCCGATCACCCGCTGTTCTTCCTGATCAATTCCTATACGACAGGCCTCCAACCGGCCGTCCTGTCCTACATGCTGCACACGGTGCTTACGCCGCGCTTTGCGAATGTGAAGGTCGAAGCCGGCGAAATCGGACTGCCGGTTTCCTGGAACGGCCTTGTCCTCCCGTGCGGCGCCGCCGGCAGGGCACAGTTTTAAGTGCTAAATGCAAAACGCCTGATACTCGTGGAATAAACGCGCGACCGGCAGGCCCATGACATTGTAGTAGTCTCCCGAGATCGCCCTGATATAGCGGGCAAAGCGTCCCTGAATCCCGTAGCCGCCCGCTTTGTCATACGGCTCCTCCGTTTGGATGTACGCCTCGATCTCCTCTTCCGTCATCGGATAGACCTCCACATCCGTCTTCTCATGGAAGGTCTTCATCCGCAGCGCGCCG
>CACZQP010000017.1 GCA_902783385.1 uncultured Lachnospiraceae bacterium
ATGCCGACAAGGACATCCTTCTCCGTAATGTGGAGCATCTGTTCAAAGATCTCCCCGGGGTTGGTCGTGCTGAGTGCCGTGACATTTCCCCGGATCAGGTTCATGTGAAAGGCAAGGATCTGGGCGAGCGGCGCACAGCTTCTTACGCCGACGATATAGACATGCTCCGCCTTCAGGAGCGAGTCGACCGCTGCGCTGAAGGATGCTGCATCCAGATGTACCTTCGTGTCGCGCAGATTCTCGATATCCGCGTTCAGGACGGAATGGAGGATCTCCAGTTCGCTGGAATCCCCGTAAGTCGCGTCGACGCGTCCCACGCGCTCAAAACGGTTTCCCACATAATGCTGCATGGCCTCCTGAAACTCCGGAAACCCGTCATAACCGAGGCGCTCCGCAAACCGCACGACCGTCGATTCACTCGTTCCGACTTCCCGCGCGATCTTCGCCGCGGTCATGTAGATCGTCTTGTCGTATTCCTCGAGCGCGAAGGTCGCGATCTTCTTCTGTGATTTACTCAGGGAGTCATAGAGACGGGAAATGCGCGCGACAACCGAGTCCGGGTCTTCCTGTTCCCCGGGCTCCTGCGCCTTTGCCTTTCCCGTCATCATGATCACGTCATCGTCATCGATCAGGATCTTGCCGCCGGCAGGCGCTTCGTCCTTTCCTCTGGAAAATATTTTTTTCAGATCAAGTTCCGCCATCTTCGACGTCTTCCCTCCCGCTGCCGCATCGCGCGATGCGCCGCAGCTGAATCAGCGATAGTTTACGATCTTTCCGAAATCCTCTTTCAGCGAAGCGCCGCCCACAAGGCCGCCGTCGATATCCGGCATCGCGAACAGCTCCGCAGCATTTCCCCCGTTCACGGAGCCGCCGTACTGGATGCGGATCTTTTCCGCGGTCTCATCATCATAGATTTCCGCGATGGTCCTGCGGATCGCGCCGCAGACCTCCTGGGCCTGCTCACTGGTTGCAGTCTTCCCGGTTCCGATCGCCCAGATCGGCTCGTAGGCGATTACCATGGAAGCGGCCTCCTGTGCGCCGATCCCCGCGAGGTCGGATTTGATCTGCATCCGGATATGATCAAGCGTAATGCCCATCTCCCGCTGCTCGAGCGTCTCGCCGCAGCACAGGATCGGCGTGAGGCCGTGCGCAAATGCCGCCTTGACCTTGCGGTTTAAGAACGCGTCGTCTTCGCTGAAATACTCTCTGCGCTCCGAGTGACCGATGATCACATATTCGCAGCCCGCCTCTTTGATCATCACCGGCGAGATCTCGCCGGTATAGGCGCCCTTCTCCTCCGTGTACATATTCTGTGCGCCGACCTTTACATTGGTGCCGCGGACCGCCTCCACTACAGGGACGATATCGATTGCGGGAACACAGTAAACCACATCCACGTCATCGCTCTTTACGAGGTCCTTCAGTTTTCCCGCAAGCGCGACCGCCTCCGCCGGCGTCATGTTCATCTTCCAGTTTCCCGCTACGATCTTTCTTCTGGCCATTGTTCCGTTTCCTTCTTTCCTAGTCTTTAAGTATTGTTAATCTATTTGAAATGATCTTTAGTTCCTGTCGTCGATGCAGGCAACACCCGGAAGCTCCTTTCCCTCCAGGAACTCCAGCGATGCGCCGCCGCCCGTCGAGATGTGCGTCATTTTATCCGCAAAGCCCAGCTGGTTCACCGCCGCCGCGCTGTCGCCGCCGCCGATGATCGTCGTCGCGTCCGCCTCCGCGAGCGCTGCCGCAACAGCCCTCGTCCCCTCCGCGAGGACCGGGTTTTCGAAGACGCCCATCGGACCGTTCCAGACGACAGTCTTCGCACGCTTCACCGCTGCTGTGTAAAGCGCGATTGTCTCCGGCCCGATATCCATTCCCATCCTGTCTGCAGGAATGGCTGCTGCCTTCACGACCTGAGTCTCCACGGCCGCGTCGATCGGATCCGGGAAGGAGCGCGTAACGACGGTATCCACAGGAAGGAGCAGCTCCTTGTTCAGGCGTTTCGCCTTTTCGATCATCTCCCTGCAGTAATCGATCTTTTCCTCGTCGCAGAGGGAAAGACCGATCTCTCCGCCCTGCGCTTTGATGAAGGTATACGCCATACCGCCGCCGATGACGAGCGTGTCGCACTTCTCCAGCAGGCGGTCGATGACGCTCAGCTTGTCGGCGACCTTTGCGCCGCCCAGGATCGCGATGAAGGGCCGGACCGGATCATCCACGGCGTTGCCGAGGAAATCGATCTCCTTCTGCATAAGATATCCCACCGCGCTCTGTTTGACGAAAGCAGTCACGCCGGTTGTCGAGCAGTGCGCGCGGTGCGCGGAGCCGAAAGCGTCATTCACATAGATATCGCACAGGGAAGCAAGTTCCTTCGAAAAGCTTTCCTCGTTCTTTGTCTCCTCTGCGCGATAGCGGGTGTTTTCCAGAAGGACGATATCGCCGTCCTGCATTTTATCGACGGCCGCACGTGCTCTCTCACCGACCACTTCCGCATCCGGCGCGAATACAACTTCTTTTCCCAAAAGCTCGGAGAGCCGCTCCGCGACAGGCTTTAAGGAGAGCTCCGGCTTCGGTTCTCCCTTCGGTTTGCCCAGGTGGGAGCACAGGATGAGCTTTGCGCCGCTCTCAGACAGCTTCCGGATCGTCGGAAGCGCCGCGACCAGGCGGTTTTCATCCGTGATCTTCCCCTCCTTGAGCGGAACGTTGAAATCGCACCTGCACAGAACTCTTTTTCCCTTTACTTCGATATCGTCGACAGACAGTTTATTCAGTGCCATGATTTTCCCTCCGTTTTCCCATGCTGCGGCGCCCGGTCAGTTACGTCGCGCCGGTATCCCTATTCTATTACTTTAGGTAATAAATGTCGATGCAGCGCGCCGCCGCGGCTAAAAAAAGAGCCCGGCGGAATTCCGCCGGACCCTTACGTGTTCATTTCAAACCAGCTCGGCGAAGTACTTGATCGTACGCACCATCTGGCTGGTATAGGAATATTCGTTGTCGTACCAGGAGACGATCTGGACCTCGGACAGCTTCTTGTTGATCGGGATCACCATGGTCTGGGTGGCATCGAAGAGTGCCGCCGCCGTGATGCCGACGACGTCGCTGGAGACCACCTCGTCCTCCGTGTAATCGAAGGACACGTGGTCCGCTGCCTTTTTCATCGCGGCATTGATGCTCTCGACCGTCGGGTTGCCGGTGACGACAGCAAAGAGCTGCGTCAGGGATCCGTCAACTACGGGCACGCGCTGGGATGCGCCGATCAGCTTGCCGTTGAGCTCGGGAAGCACGAGGCCGATCGCCTTGGCGGCGCCGGTCGCGCTGGGAACGATGTTCACGGCAGCGCTCCTTGCACGGCGCAGATCGCCCTTTCTGTGCGGGCCGTCCAGCAGCATCTGGTCACCGGTATATGCGTGGACCGTGCACATGATGCCGCTCTGGATCGGGAAGGCATCGTTTAAGGCCTTGGTCATGGGCGCCAGGCAGTTGGTGGTGCAGGAAGCCGCGGAAATCACGGTATCGGTGGGCTTTAACGTCTTGTGGTTCACGTTGTAGACAATGGTCGGAAGATCATTGCCTGCAGGCGCGGAAATAACGACCTTGCGGGCACCCGCTTCGATATGCGCGGAAGCCTTCGCCTTGGAGGTGTAAAAACCGGTGCACTCCAGAACCACATCCACCTTCAGCTTCTTCCAGGGGAGCTTTGACGCATCGGCTTCCTTAAAGACCGGAATGGTCTTTCCCTCTACCGTGATGCTGTCTTCACTCGACGTGATGCTGCGGCGGTGCATGTACATTTTCTGTGTCGAATCATATTTCAACAGATGCGCCAGCATCCGGGGATCCGTGAGGTCATTGATCGCGACGATCTTATATCCCTTCATATCGAACATCTGACGAAAAGCCATGCGTCCGATCCTGCCGAAACCGTTGATTGCAACTCTTACTGCCATTGCCTGTTCCTCCTCGTTAAAAATTTCTCATACCTGATAATTTTTTATCAGGTGCTATTCTATTACTGCATCATGTTAAAGTCAATCAATTTGACGCCGGGGAAGAACAAAATCGTCATTTTGAATAAAGATCTGCATTCGTCCCAACCAAATTCAGTAAGAATTACGTCTCTAGTTCCCGCTGAGCTCGAAGAACTCCTCCTTGACATAGCCGGTCTTCCCTTCGAAAGTGACCGTCAGCCAGCCGTCGCGGAGTTCTGTCGCGTCCAGCGAAAAGCCCGGATAGACTGTTCCGATGGAGTCCGCCTCGTCCTGCGGCGACGTGCGGATCCGCACAGCTTCCTTTGCCTTTGCTTTCGTTCCGGCGGGAAGCGCTTCGCCCCCGGCTTCCGCAGCCTCGCCCTGTGCTTCGTCTGACGATTCCTCAGCCTGCTCTTCCGCCTCGCCCTCTTCCGGTTCCTGCGTATCTTCTCCCTCTTCTTCGGGTGCCTCCGGTTCCGTTTCCTGCTGCGTCTCCTCGACCGTCACCTCTCCGATATTGTGCCCGCTCTCGATCGCCATCAGGTTTCCGATCCTGAGTTCAATCGCCGCCTGCAGATCCTCCGTAAATTTCCGCAGGTCATTTCCCTCGGCGAGCAGCGCGTTGTACTCCTCCGTGACGCGGCTGCTCAGCTCCGCCACGTCGTCCTGCGTGGAGATCTTCTTTATATAATTGCTGATGTCTTCCGACTCGTTGTTGTTATTGATGTAATAGGTCCCGTCCGGATTGCTGCATATATACATGGTCTGCAGGCCGGGCACCTCCTTGGCATAATCCGCAAACTTCACGCGTGTGTAGACATATGCGACAAAGCTATCCGGTGTCGGTCCCGGTTTCGTATAAACATCGACCACCGGGTAATTCGCGATGTAATCGGAGATCGCCTGCATCCGCACCAGGTCCGTCTTCTCCAGCGCCGGATTGGCCGCTTTCAACACTTCCTCGTTATAATTCGTCAGGGCATTGTAGTAGTTCCTGAAGAAGTTGTTGAGCTCCGGCACCGCGTTCAGCTCAAGGGGGGCATTGGTCGGCACGGTGATCGTGCCGCTCGGGATCTCCTCGAGTGCAGCTGCTTCGGGATTCGGCAGCGCCTCCTCTTCCCGTCTGCCTGCGCGAAGGACTGCGGTGATTGCCGCAAGGATCACGATCGCCAAAAGCAGCAGGATCGCAAGCCATGGTCTGTGTCTTCCGGAACGCCCTTTTCTGCGCTCCCTCTCTCCCTCGCGGATCGCCGCGCGCACGCGCGCCTGTGTCTCCTCCCGGATCCGAAGCGTCTCTTCGTCCAGCTTCTTTTCCGCATTTCTGTCATAGGAATAATCGTCCTCAAAGCTCTGTCCGGAAGTGTGTGCCCCGTCGTCCGCCCCGGAAAGTTCCTCCGGGATCGCTCCGCCGAGTTCCTCTGCCGCGCTCTGCGCCGCGCTTCTTCCCGCCGTGATGCCCTCGATCGGCTTTGCTGCCTCCGCAGCGATATCCTCGCCGGCGAGATCCGTCATGATGTCATTCGTCGTGATGATACCCGCATCCTCCACGCCGGCGACAGCAGCCGCAGCCATATGCGCCTTTTCCGCCGCATAGGTCTTGCGCTCCAGCTCCCTGAACAGATCCCTCATGCTGTCCTTTGCCTGCTCATAGGTCTGCTCCGTTTCGCTTTTGACATCCTTTACCGCATCCAGGCGCTCCTTGACCGTATTCACATCGATCTCACCGGTGAGCGCCTCGGCGAGGCCCTTCTGGACTTTCTCCGGAAGGTCACTGACTTTCATGGTGCGAACGATCGGTTCTTCTTCTTTTGAAAAAAGGTTTTCATTCCCGTCCATAGCGCGTCCCTTTCGCAAAGACAGCCCTTTCCGGGCCGCCATTTTCTCCTACGGAATTATAACAAAGATGCGGCGGCGGATACAAGACGCCGTCGGACATGAAAAACCGCCGGCGTCGCGCGCATCCGCGCACCTGTCGGCGGTCCAAAAGTGCAACCGGCGGGAATCGAACCCACATTAATGGCGTCGGAGGCCATCGTTCTATCCGTTAGACTACGGTTGCAGCCGCAGACCCAGCGGTCTGCGTCAAAGCCCTAGCGGGCTTCTTAACATAATAAAAGCTGTTGCTACAGCAATTACCTGTCGGTGCTTGCGCACCTCGAGTTAAGATATCACAGTTTCGGGCGGCTGTCCAGCAGTTGGCTGTCCGGCGGCTGTCTTCACAGGTTACGGCTCACACCTCGTCGACGAGGTCGATGCAGCGCGTCCTGTTCATTTCGCCGCAAATCTCCGCCAGTCTCTCGAGCGGGACATTCTGGATCTGCTTGTTGGAGCCGCGCAGGTTGATCGAAACGGTCTCCTCCGCAGCCTCCTTGTCTCCGACCACGACAACGTAAGGAGTCTTGTAGTTCTTGAAGTACTTGATCTTCTCCTTCATGTTCTTGTCGGAGAAATCCGCTTCGGTGCGGACGCCGGCCGCGGCCAGACGGTCACGGACCTTCTTTGCGTATTCGTTGTGCTCCTCGCGGATCGGAACGATGCCGACCTGCACAGGGGAGATCCAGAACGGGACAGCGCCCTTGAAGTTCTCGATAATGATACCGATAAAGCGCTCCAGGGAGCCGTACAGTGCGCGGTGGATGACGACCGGCATCTGCATGCTGCCGTCCTGCGCCTGATAGGTCAGGCCGAAATTGTGCGGCAGCTGGAAGTCGAGCTGCACGGTGCCGCACTGCCATTCACGTCCGAGCGCGTCTTTGATCTGCAGGTCGATCTTCGGTCCGTAGAACGCGCCGTCTCCCTCGTTGATCTCATAGCCGCCCTCGCCGTATTTCCTGTCGAGGATTCTCTTGAGCGCAGCCTCCGCGCGGTTCCACACTTCGATATCGCCCATGAAATCCTCCGGCCGCGTCGAGAGCTCCGCGCGGTAAGTCACGCCGAAGGTCGCGTAGATCTCGTTCGCGATGGAGAGGATGTCGTCGATCTCCTCCTCGATCTGTGATTCCATGACAAAGGTATGATCGTCGTCCTGTCGGAATTCCTGGACACGGAAGAGTCCGTTCATCTGACCGGATTTCTCTTTCCGGTGCAGCACGTCGTATTCGCTGTAGCGGATCGGCAGCTCTTTGTAGGAATGAACCGTCCGCTTATATGCCATCATGGCGTTGGGGCAGTTCATCGGCTTGGCGGCCATGGTGTCCTCCCCCTCGCGATTGTAGAGCGGCGTGCGGGCAAGAAGCTTTGCCGCGCCCTCCTCGGAAATGCCCTCCTGCAGGTTGTCCAGGACACCCGGGATCTCGGTATCTGCCGAGAGCCAGCCCTCGATGCCGGGGACAATAAACATATTGTTGAGATAATGCGCCCAGTGGCCGCTGATCAGCCAAAGCTTTTTGTTATTGATAAGCGGCGCGGAGATCTCCGTGTAATGATGCCTTTCCTGGATCTCGCGGGAGTACCGAAGCAGCTCCTGATAGATCCGCCAGCCGCGGGGCAGCCAGTAGGGCATGCCGGGCGCCGTCTCGTCGAACAT
>CACZQP010000018.1 GCA_902783385.1 uncultured Lachnospiraceae bacterium
ATCGTGCGGGTGATGTTCATCACGACGGAGGTCGCCCCGTCCGGGTTCACGGCAATCTGCTGGCTGTAGTTCGGATTGCCGTCGTTGTCATTTTCTCTTATGAAATACAGGGAGCCGGGACTGCCGAGGCTTGCAAGGACAGCATCCGCGTCCGTCTCTCCGGGGATCTCCACGGAGATGCGGTCGGTGCCCTCGCGGTAGACCTGCGCTTCGGTGGAGAAGCTCTCCGCGCGCATCTGGAGCTTTTCCCGCGTATCCTCCATGTCCTCTTCGGTCGGATTCTGCTCGCCCGCCACCTTGTAGGTGACGCTCACGCCGCCGGCAAGATCAAGGCCGAGCTTGATGTTGCGGCTGTCTTCCTGCGTGAGGTCCTCATGGACATAATTTACCGCCGTGTAGCCGGTAAAGCCCAGAAACGCGAGTATGACGACCAGAATAATGATCGCGGTATTCTTTTTCATGTCCCTAAACTCCTTTGTTTTTCTGGTAACGTACCAAATGTTGATTATATCACAAACCCTACCTCAGGCAAGAGATTCGTAGTATGATAAGATGCAGTGACAACAGCCCGGTTCAGAAAGGATACCATGACCGCTCTCCTGATACTTTTGATTCTTTTGTTTTTATCCGGCTTCTTTTCCGCCTCCGAGACGGCCCTTACGACCGTCAATCCCGTGACGCTAAAGTCCATGGCGGGCGAGGGAGACCGTCGCGCATCCCGCGTACTCTCCGTGCTGGAGAGCTATCCGAAGCTCCTCTCCCTGATCCTGATCTGCAACAACGTGGTCAACATCGCGGCATCCGCGCTGTTCACCGCCATAATCATCAAGCATTTCGGCGAGGGGAAGGTGAGCGCCGGCACGGCAGTACTCACGCTCCTTGTCCTGCTCTTCGGCGAGATCACCCCCAAGAATATCGCAAAGATCAAAAGTCTCGAGTTTTCGCTTGCTCTCGCCCCCGTGCTGCAGGTGCTCATGACGATCCTGACGCCCGTGATCGCTCTGGTCGACCTTCTGGCCGACGGCATCCTGCATCTTCTCCACATCGACCGGAACGCGCGTCAGAAGATCACGACGAGCGAGCTCAAGACGTACGTCGATACCGGCCAGGAGGACGGCGTCATCAAGAGCGGGGAAAAGAAGATCATCTACAATGTCTTTGACTTCGGAGACTCCGTCGCCAAGGATATCATGATCCCGCGGATCGATATGACCTGTGTCAGCATGGATGCCTCTTATGAGGAGATCCTCTCGCTCTTTCGCCGGGATATGTTCACGAGACTCCCGGTCTATGCGGAAAACGATCCGGACAACATTGTCGGCCTCATCAATATCAAGGATTTCATCCTCATCGATGATCCCGCCAACTTTCAGCTGAAGTCGCTCCTTCGCGAGGGCTACTATACCTATGAGTATAAAAAGACCGCAGATCTTCTGAAGGATATGCAGCACGGCGCGCAGAGCGTCGCCTTCGTCCTCTCGGAGTACGGCTCGACCGTCGGCATGATCACGCTGGAGGACATTGTGGAGGAGATCGTCGGCGAGATCCGCGACGAATATGACGAAGAGGAAAAGGAGCAGATCCGCCGCTACGACACGCGCACCTTTCTCGCGGAGGGCAGCATGAAGCTGGACGATATCAACGAGGCGCTCGGCTGCTCACTTGGCTCCGAGGACTACGACTCGATCGGCGGCCTCATGATCGAGCATCTGGACCGGCTGCCGCGGAACGAGGAGGTGGTCGTCCTGCCCGACGGCACGTCGCTCCAGGCCAAGGGAATCCGGCAGAACCGCATCATGAAGGTCCTCATCCGCTTCCGGGAGGATCCGACTGCACGCCGGGAAGACAATGTCGATGCCTGAGGATACAAGGGCGCACATCAGGGCGCGGAACCTTCGCGCCGGCGCGCTTTTATCCGATGCTCTGGGCAAGGTCGTCGACTACGATACGATCCCGCGCACAGCGCACGGAAAGCCCTATATTCCCGGCGAGCCGGACTTTCATTTCAGCATCTCCCACTCCGGGAACTACCTGCTCCTCGCCATCTGCCGCACCCATGAGATCGGCGCGGACCTGCAGGAGATCCGCCCCGTAAAGCCGGGGATTGACGCTGTCGCATCGCGCTTCTTCTCTCCCGCCGAGAGTGTTTATCTAAAAAAAATCACGGACCCCGCCGAAAAGGAACTGACCTTTTTCAGGCTGTGGTCCGTGAAGGAAGCCTATCTGAAATATCTCGGCACAGGACTTGCCGGGGATCCCGCAGGATTTAGTGCCGTCATCCCGCCCGGCGGCCTTGCCGGCGCGGTGCGTGTAAGGATCAAGGAAGACCCTTTTGTATTCTGTACCTTTCCTGCGCCGCCGGAAGACGGATACGTTGCCGCTGTCTGCCACCCGCGCTCTGCGGAGGGCATCACCCTCCGGATCTCGCGGATCTGACAGGGCGCAGCACCCTTACTCCGCCTGCGGCGTCTCCTCCTCGATCTGCGTGACGCTGATGTGCAGCTCATCGAGCTGGGCCTGCGTGACCTCCGACGGTGCGCTCATCATGACATCCTGCGCATTCTTGTTCATCGGGAACGGAATGATCTCGCGGATCGATTCCTCCGCGGCAAGGAGCATGACCATCCTGTCGATGCCGGGCGCGATGCCCGCATGCGGCGGCGCGCCGTAGCAGAACGCATTATACATCGCCGGGAATTTTTTCTTCACATCCTCTTCGCCCAGATGCACCATTTCGAACGCCTTGATCATGATCTCCGGATCGTGGTTCCGGACCGCGCCGGAAGAAAGCTCAATTCCGTTGACGACCAGGTCATACTGGTCCGCCGTGATGTCGAGCGGGTCGATCTCGCCCCGCTCCGCCGCAAGGAGCGTCTTCAGCCCGCCGCTCGGCATGGAGAAGGGATTGTGGCAGAACTCCATCTCGCCGGACTCCTCGCCGATCTCGTACATCGGGAAATCGACGATCCAGCAGAACGCGTACTGCTCTTTGTCCATATGGCCGGGCACGGCTGCGCCGATCGTCTTGATCAAAACGCCCGCCGTCTTGAGCGCAGCATCCCTCTGCCCCGCGGAGAGCGCAACGAAGTCGCCGCATTTAAGCTGCAGCGCCTCCATGACCTTTTCCCGCACAGGCTCGACGAATTTCGATACGCCGCCGACGATCCCGCCGTTTTCGTCCACGCGGAACCAGTAGGGCTTATGGCCCGCCTGCACCTCCGCATCGGTCAGCATTTTGTCGATCTGCTTGCGCGTCCCTTCAAAGCCGGATACGACGACGGCCTTGATCACGTTCTTTGTCTCCTGTCCGTCCTCTGTCTTCGAGGAAAACGGCCCGAAGCCGCAGTCGATGAGCGCGTCCGTCACATCCTGCACCGTCAGGTCGATCCTGAGGTCCGGCTTGTCGGTTCCGTACTTCTCCATCGCCTCGCGGTATGGAATGCGGACAAACGGCGCGCGGGATGCGCGGTCATATGTCCCGTACTTCTCAAAGACGGGCGGAAAGACATCTTCGATGATCGCAAAGACATCCTCCTGCGTCGCAAAGGACATCTCCATGTCGAGCTGGTAGAACTCGCCCGGCGAGCGGTCGCCGCGCGCATCCTCGTCGCGGAAGCAGGGCGCGATCTGGAAATAGCGGTCGATCCCGGACACCATGAGGAGCTGCTTGAACTGCTGCGGCGCCTGCGGCAGCGCATAGAACTTGCCGGGGTGTTTCCGCGCGGGGACAAGATAGTCGCGCGCGCCCTCCGGGGAGGAGGCCGTCAGGATCGGCGTCGTGATCTCCAGAAAGTCATGTGCGATCATCGCCTGCCGAAGAGCCGCAACCACGTTGTGGCGGAGAATGATGTTCTTCTTCACCGCGGGATTGCGCAGGTCAAGATAGCGGTATTTCAGTCTCGTGATCTCGTCCGCTTCGCGGCTCCGGTTGATCTCGAACGGGAGCTCGGCGTAGCGGCAGCGGCCGAGGACGCTTACGCTCTCCGGGACGATCTCGATATCGCCGGTCGGCTGCTGCGGGTTCTTGCTGCTGCGCTCCCGCACCGTGCCGCTCACCTGGATCGTCGACTCCTTTGTGATCTCCTTGAACTGCCGGAGCATCTCCTCCGTCTCGGCAACGACCTGCGTCGTCCCGTAAAAGTCGCGCACAACGATGAAGGCAAGATTTGCGGAGACGAGACGCATGTTCTCCAGCCATCCGCTAAGCGTCACCTTTTCGCCGATGTTTTCACTGCGCAGTTCCCCGCAGTTATGGGTCCTAGACTGCATCATAGGTTAGTCCTCCGTGATCGGATGCGCGTAGAATTCCACAAAACGTGTGTATCCGTGCTCCGAAAGCTGCTGCTTCTGAAATTTTTTGTTCTTGTTCATGCGGACGATCAGCACATGCTTGCCGTCCTCGCGTTCCTTGCGCGCGTCGGAAAGGGCCATGGAAAGCCGCTGGGCGGGAAGGTCCTTCTCCAGGAGATATGCGACCATCTCCGATCTGCCGGGGATCTGGAAATGCTGCTCCATCAGGATGAGCAGGATCCGCTCGAAGCCGATCGAAAAGCCGCACGCAGGGACATCCCTGCCGGTGAAGCGTCCGACCATGTTGTCGTACCGCCCGCCGCCGCCGCAACTGATCCCAAGCTGGGGCATTGAGATCTCAAAGATGGTCCCGGTGTAGTAGCTCATGCCGCGAACGATTGTCGGATCGAAGACCATGTCGAACTTTGCGGTCTTGGTCTGTTCGACCATATCGATCGTCTCGCGCAGATTCGGAATCACATCCTCCTCGATGCTTCCGCGCAGCGTCTCCTCCAGATAGGCGAGCGGGTCCGATGCATCCTTAAGTCCCTCAAACAGGGAGATGTACCTGTCGATCGCCTCCACTGCGAAGTCTTCCTTCATCAGTTCCTTGCGCACACCGTCGAGGCCGATCTTGTCCATCTTGTCCAGGATGACGAACACCTCGTCGAAGCTCTCCTCCGCAAAGCCGCTGTAGCGCGCCATCGCCTTGAGGAGTCTTCGCTCGTTGATGCGGATCTGGAAGTTCTCGAATCCGATCCTGCCGAGCGTCGTCGTCGTCGCAAGGATCAGCTCGATCTCCGCGAGATTGCTCGGCTCGCCGATGATATCGATATCGCACTGCATGAACTGGCGGTAGCGCCCCTTCTGCGGTCTGTCTGCGCGCCAGACGTTCCCCATCTGCAGGGTCTTGAACGGCGTCGGCAGTTCATTTTCATGATTGGAGAAAAACCGCACGAGCGGAACGGTCAGGTCGTACCTGAGGCCTAAGTCGACCAGGTCGTTTTCCGACTTTGCCTCCTCCAGATTCAGTTTTTCCCCACGCTTTAAGATCTTGAAGATCAGCTTCTCGTTCTCGCCCCCCTGCTTGCTCATCAGGTTCTCGATGTTTTCCACACAGGGCGTCTCGATCGACTGGAAGCCGAACTCCGCATAAGTCTTCTTGATCACGGAGACCAGATAATCCCGGATCTCCATCTCCGAAGGCATGACATCCTTCATTCCGTTTGCCGGTGTTTTTTTCAGTGTCATAAGCTCCTCATTCCGCACGGCCTTTTCGTGCGCACTTGTTTTGAACAGTCTCCGTTATTATACATTCGGAGTACTTGATTTTTCAATCAGCTGCGCGGCGGAAGAACCCCGTTCCCTCCTCCGCTGCAAGCCCCGCAAGCTGGAGGGAAAAAAGCGCGGCGCGGACAGCTGCGGGCGACGCCTCCTCCCCCGTAAAGTCACGTACCTGCGGGAGCAGGTCCTCCGGCGTCAAAAGATCCGTGGCGGACAGTGCCGAGAGGACTGCCTGCGAAAGCGTCATGCGCTGACTCCTCTTTTCGTCCTGTGCCGCAGCCTCGCGCATCTTACCCCCGGTCTCACCGTTTATCCCGCCCCCGGAGGACATCCGGTACCTGCCCGCCGCAGCGAGCGCATGCAGGATCTGGTCCGGCGAGACGGCAATGCCGCTCCCCTGATCGATGAGACTGTTGCACCCGCCGCTCGTCACATCCGTGTTGCGGCCCGGCACCGCGAACACCTCTCGCCCCTGCTCCAGCGCCATGTCGACCGTGATCATGGTGCCGCTCTTTTTCCGCGCCTCCACAACCAGGACGATGTCGGAGAGCCCGCTGATGATGCGGTTGCGCGGCGGAAACATACGGGCCTGCGGACGCGTGCCGGGCGCATATTCCGACAAAATGCCTCCGCCCGATACCAGCGCCTCGTACAGATCCCGGTTCTCCGGCGGATAGACGATGTCGACGCCGCCCCCCAGGACCGCAAAGGAGGTCCCCTGCTCCAGCGCGGCGCGTCCGGCGATCCCGTCGATCCCGCGCGCCATGCCGGAGATGATCTGGACGCCTGCTTTTGCGAGCGCTCCGGAGAACCTCCGCGCCTCCTTACTCCCGTAGGGAGTTGCAAGGCGCGCACCGATCACTGCAACCGACGGCCGCTCATCCTTCGGAAGGCTGCCCCTGTAGTACAGCACAAGCGGCGGATCCGGGATCTGCCGGAGCTTTTCCGGATAGCTCTTCTCCGTAATCGTCACGAAACAGATCCCCTGCGCCCGCAAGGTTTCGGCCGTGACCTTCGGCATCCGCCTGCGGCCGCCCGCGATCGCTGAGGCGGCGCGCTCCGCCGCTTCCGGACGAAGGAGGCGCCCGGCGTATTGCCGGATGTCCTTTTCCGTTGCTTCAAGAAGCTGCGACGGGGAAAGCAGCCCTCCTCCCTTCCCCGGCAGATCCGCAAGGAACGTGAGCTGTCCCGGGACGCTCTCCTCCCGGCGGCTCTCCGGCTCCTTCACGCCGATGAGGCGCGCAAGCAGCGCCCGCGTCATTCCGGGAAGCAGGGACAGAGCAAGCAGCGCCTCCCTGTCTTTTTCCGTATACTCATTATTCTGCATAAGATTCTTCCTTTTCCTCCATCCTGATCCTGTAAGAGGCCGCCTCCGCAAGATGCACGCAGGTGATATCCCGCGCCCCCTCCAAATCCGCAATCGTTCTCGCCACCTTTAAAAGCCGGTGATACGAGCGCGCGGAGAGCGACAGCTTTTCATAGATTTCTTCCATAAGGCGCTTCTCCTCATCGCGCAGGACACAGTATTTCCCGACAGCCTCGCTGTCCATTTCCGCATTAAAGGAGATTCCCGTCCCCCTAAGCCGCTCCCTCTGGCGCGAAACGGCCGCAAGCACTCTCTTTCTCACCGCAGCGCTGCTTTCTCCCGTCGTCGGACCGGTGAGGTTTCCGAATGACACACGCTTTACCTCGACGCACAGGTCGATCCGGTCGAGGACCGGCCCCGGAAGGTGCTGGCGGTATCTGCGGATCTCGGTCTGCGTGCACTGACAGCGGTTTCTGTCCGGATAGTATCCGCAGGGGCAGGGATTCATCGCCGCGATCAGCTGGAACCGAGCGGGATAGCGGATGCTCCTGCCCTTTCGCGCGATGCGGATCGTGTGCTCCTCCAGCGGCTGACGAAGCAGGTTTAACGTGCGGGCGCCGAACTCCGGGAATTCGTCCATGAACAGGACACCACGGTGCGCAAACGAGATCATGCCTGGCGCCGGGTCATTTCCGCCGCCCAGAAGGGCCGCCTGGGTCACGGTGTGGTGCGGCCTCGAAATCGGGCGCGTCATAATAAAGGGACGGGATGCATCCAGCATGCCGCATACGCTGTAGACGCTGGACACCTCCATGGCCTCCTCCACGGACAGCGGCGGCAGGATCCCCGGCAGGCACCCCGCCAGCATGCTCTTCCCGACTCCGGGAGGACCGATGAGCAGTGCATTGTGGAAGCCCGCGGCCGCAATCTCCAGCACGCGCTTTGCCGCCTGCTGGCCGTGGACTCCCGCCATGTCGGGGACCTCTCTCTCCTGGCTTTGCAAAAGCGCGCCGTAATCTGCTTCGGAAACGGGAAAAGCGCTCTCCCGCCTTGCCCGCGGCATTTTCAGGTACGAGACCGCCTCCCCGAGCGTGTCCGCCCCGATCAGCCGTAGCCCTGAAATCATGCCTGCTTCCGCCAGGTTTTTCTTCGGCAAAAGGCACCAGCGAACGCCCTTTTCCCTGGCGCACATAATGAGCGGCAGGATCCCCCGGACCGGGAGCAGCTGGCCGTTCAGCCCCAGCTCGCCCGCCATAAAGACGCCATCCGCCTCCTCCTGTCCCAGTATTCCCAGGCAGATCAGGATGCCCGCCGCAACCGGCAGATCCAGCGCCGTCCCCTTCTTGGGAATATCCGCCGGAGAAAAATTGACCGTGATCCGCGACGGAGGCAGCTTTGCGCCGATGTGGCGCAGCGCTACCCGCACCCGCTCTGCCGCCTCCCGAACTTCCGTCCCGAGAGCGCCCACCATGGTAAATGATGGCAGTCCCTGTCCCATGTCCGTTTCCACGGACAGCAAATCGCTCCGGACGCCGCGCACGACGCCCGATATAACCCTGCTGTACATATCGTCACTCCTTTATTGAATATTTCAGATGCGAAACAGACCCGCGCTGCGGGTCCCTGAGAAAATATGAAACGTGAAGGAAAGAAAGATCCGGTGCCTTAAGAAATTGCCCTGATCCGAGCGGCAAACTGCTCCGGGTTCTGTGCGTGCTGCAGCGCCATATCGGGTGTGATCCTGCCCTCGGCGGTCAGGTTGTAGAGAGCCTCGTCCATGGTGATCATCCCTGCTTTTCGGTTGGTCTCGATGACCGCGCCGAGCTGGAAGGACTTGTTCTCGCGGATGAGGTTGCGCACCGCGCTGTTGGAAAGCATGACTTCGAACGCGGCGACGCGCCCGCTCCCGTCCGCGCGGGGTATGAGCTGCTGTGAGACGACCGCCTCCAGCACATTTGCTACCTGGACGCGGATCTGCTGCTGCTGATAGGGCGGAAAGATCTCGATGATGCGGTCAACCGTGCTGGCCGCGCCGATCGTATGGAGCGTTGAAAAGACAAGATGGCCCGTCTCCGCCGCGCGCACAGCGATGCTGATCGTGTCGTAGTCGCGCATCTCGCCGACAAGGATCACGTCCGGGTCCTCCCGGAGCGTCGCCCTTAAGGCATCGGCATAAGTGAGCGCATCGAGTCCGATCTCGCGCTGGTTGACGATGGACCGGTCGTGCCGGTGCAGATATTCGATCGGGTCTTCCAGGGTGATGACATGGGCTTCCCGCTCCTTGTTGATGATATCGATGAGGCTGGCGAGCGTCGTGGATTTGCCGCAGCCGGTCGGCCCCGTGACAAGTACAAGACCGTGTTTTTTCCGCGTGAGGTTCCGCACGGACTCCGGGATCCCGAGCTCCTCCGGCGAGGGGACCTGCGTCGCGACCAGGCGGATCGCCAGCGCTATAGAGCCGCGCTGTTTAAAGGCATTGAGCCGAAAGCGTCCCATGGAGGGCACGGAAAAAGACATGTCGCAGGCGCCCTGTTCGTCCAGAATCGCCTTCTGACGCTCATTTAAAATCCCGTCCGCAATGCGCTCCGTATCAGCCGGCATGAGCCGCCCGTAGCTGTCCCCGACATTCATCAGCTGCCCGTTGACCCGCATTTTCGGCGGAATCCCGACGGTCAGATGGACATCCGAAGCTTCCTTTTCCTTTGCGATCTGTAAGAGTTCTACTACAATGTCTTCCACGGATTTCACCTCTGGATTTTCATTTTAAAGAAAGGGGTGTGCGGCGTCAATGCCCTATGACACAGACAAAAGAAAATCTGCCATCACGCGGTTTGCCACGTCTAGGCCACAGTCCGTCAGCGCGATCCGCCCGTCTTTTCGGGCAAGAAGCCCCTCCCCTACATGGCGGCGGATCACATCGCCGTAGACCTCCTGCATCTGCCTTTGGAAGCGCGTCTCAAAAGCCGCCTCGCTCACACCGTCTATGTAGCGCAGGCCGAGGAACATGTACTCCTCCATCTGTTCCGCTTCGGTAAGCGGCGTCTTTTCGACCTCACGCGCCTCATATGCCGGTGCTCCAGGTTCGCGCTCAAGAAATCTGACATATCTGTCATATTCCTGCGGGTCCTCAGGATTTTTGAGTCGCAGGTCGAACAGGCGCGAGGCGGCGCCCCGGCCAAAGCCCAGATAATCGTGGTCCGTCCAGTAGCCGAGATTGTGCCTGCAGACATGGCCCTCCCTGGCATAATTGGATATCTCGTAGCGCTCGTAGCCGCGCTCTTCCAGGTATGCCTTTGTAAAGTGATAGATCGCCCTGTCCGTATCCTCGTCCGGCAGCGCAGGAAACCCCGCGGGCGGCTCCCCCGTCCCCTCTGCCGCAAGGTACGCATCGCCAAGCGGCGTTCCCTCCTCCGGGATCAGGCTGTAGACTGACAAATGCTCCGGCGATAAATCCGCCGCGGCTTCAAGGTCTCTCCGGAAGGCCTCCTTAGTCTGGCCGGGAAGCGCGCTCATGAGATCGATGCTGATATTCCGGTAGCCTGCGCTGCGCGCAAGCAAAAAGGCCTCCCGCGCCTCATCCGCCGTATGGATCCTGCCGAGGAAGCGGAGCGTTTTATCGTCAAAGGACTGCACGCCCAGGGAGAGGCGGTTCACGCCCTCCTGCCTGAAGCGCACGGCGTTTTCCCAGGTAAGCGTTCCCGGGTTTGCCTCCATGCTGATCTCCGCGCCGCTGTCGATCGAAAAGGATTCCCAGAGCGCATCCATGATCCGCCCGAATTCATCGGGGGTCAGAAGAGACGGCGTCCCGCCGCCGAAAAAGACCGTGTCGACCCGCACCTTTTCCGTAAAGCGCATCGCCTGCTGCCGGATCTCCCTGCACAAGAGGTCCGTGTATGCGGCGCGCTCCTTATCGGTGGACGGAGCGGATAAAAAATCGCAGTACCTGCACTTCGAGATACAGAACGGTATGTGCAGATACAGCGATAATGGCTGACGTATCTTCATGTGTCTCCTGCGACCTTAAGTCCCGTAAGTTACGTGGTATCGAGCTTTAAGACATTCATGAAGGCTTCCTTGGGGATCTCGACGTTGCCGACCATCTGCATCCGCTTCTTGCCTTCCTTCTGCTTCTCGAGGAGCTTCTTTTTGCGGGAGATATCGCCGCCGTAGCACTTTGCCAGGACGTCCTTGCGGACCGCCTTGACGGTCTCCCGCGCGATGACGCGTCCGCCGACGGCTGCCTGGATCGGCACCTCGAAGAGCTGGCGCGGAATCTCATCCTTGAGCTTCTCGCACATTTTGCGGCCGCGCTCATATGCGCCGTCCGCGTGCACAATAAAGGAGAGCGCATCAACCGGCTCCTTGTTGACCAGGATGTCCATCTTGACGAGCCTGGAGGTCTCGTAGTTTTTCAGGTCATAGTCGAAAGACGCGTAGCCGCGGGAGCGGCTTTTTAACGCGTCAAAGAAGTCGTAAATGATCTCGTTGAGCGGGAGCTCATATTTCAGGATGGCTCTGGTCTGTTCGATATAATCCGTGCCGAGATACCGGCCGCGCCGCTCCTGGCACAGCTGCATGATCGGTCCGATAAATTCCGTCGTGACCATGATCTCTGCACTGACGATGGGCTCCTCCATATGATCGATGAGCGTGACATCCGGGAGATTCGAGGGATTGGTCAGCTCGATCATCGTCCCGTCGGTCTTGTAGATCTTGTAGACGACGCCCGGCGCCGTCGCGATCAGGTCCAGGTCATATTCGCGCTCCAGCCGCTCCAGGATCACCTCCATGTGCAGAAGGCCGAGGAACCCGCATCGGAAGCCGAAGCCCAGCGCGAGCGATGTCTCCGGCTCGTAAAAGAGCGATGCGTCGTTGAGCTGGAGCTTTTCCAGCGCATCCTTCAGATCCGGGTAGCGCTGCGTGTCGGAGGGATAAATGCCGCAGTAGACCATCGGCTGCGCCTTCTTGTAGCCGGGGAGCGCCGCATCGCACGGGCGCTGTGCATCCGTCACGGTATCGCCCACGCGCGCGTCCTTGATATTCTTGATCGATGCCGTGAAGTAGCCGACCATGCCGGCGGAAAGCTCGTCGCAGGGGATAAACTGCCCGGGGCCGAAATAGCCGACCTCCGTGACCTCCGCCACAGCGCCCGACGCCATCATCTTCACCTTCATGCCGCGCCGCAGCTCCCCGTCAAAGAGACGCAAAAACACGATCACGCCCTTGTAGGAATCATAAAGGGAGTCAAAGATCAGCGCCTTCAGCGGAGCGCCCGGATCTCCCGACGGCGCAGGAATCTTTGTGATGACCTGTTCCAGGACGTCTTCGATCCCGATTCCCTGCTTGGCGGAAATAAGCGGCGCATCCTGCGCCTCGATCCCGATGACATCCTCGATCTCCGTCTTGACCTCCTCCGGTCTTGCGCTCGGCAGGTCGATCTTGTTGATCACGGGAAAAACATCGAGGTCATGCTCCAGCGCCAGATACACGTTGGCGAGCGTCTGCGCCTGGACGCCCTGTGCGGCGTCGACGAGGAGCACCGCGGCCTCGCACGCGGCCATCGAGCGGGAGACCTCGTAGGAGAA
>CACZQP010000019.1 GCA_902783385.1 uncultured Lachnospiraceae bacterium
AGGAGAAATGATGTTGAAGGTCGAATCGCCGATACGGTAGAGGATCTGCGTCATGGCGGGGCTGACGCCCAGCATGGCCAGCATGGGTACGAACAGCGGCGCAACCATGACCCATTTTCCGCTGTTGCTGGTCATAAAGATGTTGATGAAGCAGGAAAGCAGGATCATCAGGATAAAGAGCGTTACATTGCCGACATTCAGTCTGGTGAGGAAGGCTGCTCCCTTGGCTGCGAGAACGCTTGCGATCTTACTTTCCGAGAACAGGTTGACGAAGACGGAGGCCGTCAAGCAGACCGTCAGGAAAGAGCTGACCATGGCGAAAGTGGTCTCCAGTGTGGCGGGGACATCCTTGGAAACATGAAGCGTGCCAGCGCCGATACCGTATGCGGTGCCGATTGCCATGAAGAACAGGAACAGGAGAGGAATAATCATGTTAAGGAGCGGGGATGCGGGCACAAGCGTTCCGTCTTCCGCGCGCATGAAGGAGTTCTTCGGGATGCAGATAAGCACCAGAAGGATGATGTAGGCGATTGCCGTAATGCCTGCAAATCTCAGACCTCTGTTCTCTTTATCCGTCAGCCGCATTTTATCCAGCTCGCTGGAATCTTTCTGGAACTGGAGTTCAGGATACTGGCGGTTAATGTAGGGCGCAACAATGTACTTCGTAACGACAAAGCATGCCGCTGTCATGACAAATGTGGCAACGACCATAAAGTAGTAGTTGATCAGGGCATGTGTTGCGGGAGCGTTGCCTGCTGCATCCGCAATACCGTCAGCTGCGACGATCTGGCTGGAAAGACCGGCAAGGAAGGTATCGACGGATGTCGGGAACAGACAGGCGGTAAAACCACCGTTTGCCGCAGCGTAGCCCATGATGATTCCGATCCAGGGATGCAGTCCCATTGCCTTGAAGACTGCCGCAGCGATTACCATGGTGAAGATGACGCCGGCACCGGATCCGATGCTGGAATTGACGCCGACAAACGCGACAGTCATGAATACGATGGCGAGAGGTGCGCCGATGACGGCCTTGCGCATCATCGCATCAAAAAGGCCGAGCTTCTCCGCATAGCTGACGCCGACGACCATAACGACGACCATGCCGAGCGGATAGTAGTTGATGAAGATCGAAACGTAGTTCTGCAGATACTTGGATAATGTAGCCAGGTTCATCAGGTTGACGACGGATACATTGGTCGTCTGCACAACGCCGTCCACAACGGTGGGATAATCCGCAGACCAGCCGATCGCGGAAAGAATCCCGGAGAGAACAACGGTGATTGCTGAGAGGAAGATAAACAGGAAGAAGGGATGCGGCAATTTATTGCCGATCACTTCGATCACTTCCATTAGCTTTTCAAATTTGCTGTTTTCTGCTTTCTTTGCTTTTGATTCCATAATTTACCCCCTTTAAGATTCTTTATTGCTGCAATGCTGCCCCCGCATTGATTTCACTGATCATCTGCTGTACATCAGACGCATTGACTTCTTCTCCTTTGCGGACTTTTTCTTCGATCTTTTTCCGCAGCATATTGCCGACATAGCCGCGGAAATTGATGGGAACCGAATACAGTGCGTGCGTCAGGATCAGCTGCCGATGGTCATTCCAGAGTGCTTCGAAATTCTTCCTGTAATCGCCAAAGGAGAATTCGGGAAGGTCATGGGCGTTATTTCTGCGATATTCTTCCGTCTCCTTTTCGGCGACGACACCGTCTTTAATGCAGACGCCGTAGAATTTCTTTGCAGCCTCGACGGAGAGCAACTCGTTGTCGCAGTCGCGTTTTACATCCGATGCCGGTCGCATGAAGGCATCGCCATAGCCGCCTCCCCCCTGCGAGTAGAACGAGATGGTATCGCCGGGCTGCACACGCACTTCATCAAGGCTGTGAAGCTGGAGTTGATCCTCCTTGCCTTCATTCTTGTAGATGAGGGCGAGGCTCGCCTGCGTGCCGCCCATGCGCCCCCAGGGCTGGAATTCATTGCGCTCCATGTTCCGGGCGGAAACGATAGTATCCGGGCTGAGATTCCGGAATACGAGCTCCACGCCCGCGCCGCCGCGGTATCTGCCATGCCCGTAGGAATCCTTGCGAAGGCCGTAGTGTTCTACCAGCACGGGCATGTCTGCCTCGGTGGATTCGACAGGAACATTGCGCATATGCCCGACGGCAAAATCCATTCCGTCTACGCCGTCTTTCATCGGGCGTGCGCCGGAACCGCCGCAGATCGGCTGGATGACGCCGACCTTCCTCTTTCCGCTCACCCGGTCCACAGCGGAAAGGGAGATGATGCAGGCCTGTCCGCAGCCTGCTGCGGGCAGTGCGTCCGGTCTTGCAGTGCTCAGAGCGCCGGTGATGACATCCATGACCCGGATAAAGGTTGCAGCGCGGGCGCCGACAGAAGCGGGATGCTCACAGTTGAGAATACTTCCCGAGGGAAGGTTGTTCTTCACCATGCGGACCATACCGGAATTCCACGGGATCTGATGGTCGATCGTGCGGAAGTAGCGGATCAGTGCCGGGACGATCATATAATGTCCCTGTTGGCCCATAGTCGCCATATTGATTGCCTTGCGGGACTGAATGTCAGTTCCGTCGAAATCCAGATAGACATCACCGTCCTTGATTTCCAGCGCACAGCGGATCCGGATAGGATAACCGTCTTCGTCGGGATCCAGATAGTCCCAGAACTCATATTTTCCGTCCGGGAATTCCCGGATCAGGTTACGGACCCGGTCCTCCGCGTAGGAAAGAACACTTTCCACGCCTTCGTAAAACTCTTCCAGTCCATATTTTTCGATCAGCTCTTTGACGCGTTCCTCACCCCGGTACATGCCGGACATCAGCGCGTTGATGTCGCCGTTATTCTGCTCCGGAATGCGGCAGTTGTTCAGGAAAATATCGTAGATGTCCTTTTGCAGGACGCCTTTTTTGTACAGCTTGACCGGCGCGAGGCGGATGCCCTCCTGATAGATGTCATAGGATGTGACGGATACACTGCCGGGAACCCGTCCGCCGACATCGGATGCATGGATGAAGCTCATAATGAAGGCAACGACCTGATCATCCACGATGACCGGTTTCATCAGATAAACGTCCGGCAGGTGTGTTGCAAGACCGTATGTGGTATAGGCATCGTTAAAGATTACGACATCCCCTTCCGCCCAGTCGTCGAACAGGGCGATGATCTCTTTGACCGGAAGACCGATCGAGAGGTTGTAGCCGGCATCCAGAGGGGAAGCGAAGGTCTCACCTTCCTTTGAGATGAGGTACGTCCCGAAGTCACCGGTCTCCTTTACGAAAGCCGTGAAGCCCGTACGCAGAACGACGTTTGCCATCTCTTCTGCGATCGCCTGCACACGGTTTTTGAAAATTTCGGTAAATACTTTTTTATTATTCATCTCGCATCTCCCCGATAATATTCATGTGTTCGTCGCAGTAATAATCAAACTCCGGCGGAATGAAAATGGTCGTGTCATACGCCGTCAGGATTGCAGGACCCGTATAGCGCTTTCCGATTTCAAGTGAGAACCGCGGCGCAACAGTCGCCTCCTGGTATTTATGGTCGAAGTAAATGCGGCGCTTCTCAAAAGATTTCTGCGGTGCTGCGTCCCTGCGTATCCGGAGTGCACCCTTTTTCGTTTCGCCGATCGCCGTAACGCGGACGTTGATGATCTCGACCATCGCATCCTTCATCTCCACGCCGAAAAGCGTCTTATACAGGGTGTGGAACCGTTCGAAAATAGCCTCTTTGTCCTCAAAGATATCCTCGGGGATCATGACCTTTAATTCGAAGGCCTGACCGACGAAGCGCATGTCCAGGCTGTATTCATAGCTTGTGGAGACCAACTCGATTCCGGATGCGGCCTCGTGTTCGATCCATGCAGCGCCCTCGCTCCTAAGTCTGTCTATGACCTGCGTGAGCTCACCCTCTGCGAATTCGTCCATCCGCTTATAGGTCGTGAAGACGTAGTCCTGCTTCAGGTCCGCAAAGGCGGAGCCGAGCGCGCAGAGCGTGCCGGGCGTAGCGGGTACGATGATCTTGCGGATGCCGACCTCCCGCGCCAGCATGAAACCGTGGACCGGACCTGCGCCGCCGAAGGCAAGCAGGGCATATTCTCTGGGATCGACGCCGTTCTTTGCCATCAGCGGAATGAAGTTCGCGTACATATTGGCGGTTGCGACGTCGACGATCGACTGCGCCATCTCCGGCACATCGAGGTCCAGCTTGTCCGCGAGCTTTTGAAGCGCCGCTGCCGCCTCGTCCGGGAAGATCTCCATCTCGCCGTCAAGGAGCTGGAATTTGGACATGAAGCCCAGACAGACATATGCGTCCGTCAGAGCGGGCTCTGTGCCGCCTCTGTGGTAAGCGACCGGACCGGGGTCCGCGCCGGCGCTCTGCGGACCGACCTTCAGGATGCCGGAGTCGTCCAGCCAGGCGATAGAGCCTCCGCCCGCGCCGATCGCCGTCACGTCGATGGCGGGAATGATGACCGGGAAGTCGCCGATCTTGTTTTCCGTGGAATAGTTTGCGGTCTTGTTGATGACCGCGATGTCGGCGCTGGTGCCGCCCATGTCAAAGGTAATGACCTTGTCGATGCCGATCTGCTGCGCGATCCTGGTTGCGCCGATGACGCCGGAGGCGGGGCCGGAGAGCAGCGTGCGGACAGGCTCCTGCGCCGCGCTCTCCGCAGTCATGATGCCGCCGTTGGACATCGTGGAGAGGACGCTTGCCTTAAGGCCCATAGACGTACAGCCGACGATGAGGTGCTCGAAATAATCCTTCATCTTCCTGCCGATATAGGAGTTGATGACGGTGACCAGTGTGCGCTCATATTCCTTCTGCTGCGGCCAGATCTCGCTGCTGACGGAAATATAGAACTGCGGATATTTCTGCTGAATGTACTCCTTGATCTTTTTCTCGTGGACAGGATTCTTATAAGCGTGCAGGAAAGCGACGCCGATCGCCTCGACGCCGTCGGCGATCAGTTTCTCGAGCTGTGCGTCAAGTCCATCGAGGTTCATTTCCTGCAGGATGTCTCCGTCGACGGTGATCCGCTCATCGATCTCCAGAACATATTGTCTCGGTACGAGCGGAAGGACTTTGTCCCCATACAGATCGATCGTGTTTTCCAGACGCATGCGCCGCATCTCCAGTACATCGCGGAAGCCCTTTGTGACCAGAAGGGCGGTCCTGCAGCCTTTGCGCTCAATCAGCGTGTTCACGGCGAGCGTGGTGCCGTGGATAAACACATTGATATCCGTCAGATCGATCCCTCTTTTCTTCAGCTCCGTCAGGCCGTTGATGACCGCCTGCTCCGGCGCTTTCGGAACGCTGGGTGTCTTCAGCGTGAGGACGACACCGTCCCTGTCGGCCAGCAGCAGGTCGGTGAAGGTTCCGCCGATATCGACGCCCAGACGCAGCTGTTCTTTGTGTTCACTCATGTTTGACCTCTT
Source organism: uncultured Lachnospiraceae bacterium (assembly GCA_902783385.1). GTDB lineage: Bacteria > Bacillota > Clostridia > Lachnospirales > Lachnospiraceae > CAG-791. The sequence continues at coordinate 5,454 of CACZQP010000019.1, forward strand.
TCTTCACTATGTTTTCGGCGTCAGCAGACAAAGAGCTTTCGCTCCGCACCGGTCAGGAATTCCCAGCCGTCCTTCGTCACCACGACGGTGTCTTCGATCTGGAAGCCGCCGGAGCCCAGCAGATAATATGGCACCTCGATGTTAAGCACCATGTTCTCTTCGATCACGCTGTGATCTGTGGGCCCGATCACGATGTCATCGTAGATCTCCAGGCCGATTGCGTGTCCGACATGCTGGCGCTTGAAGACGTCGATCCCGGAGTGCAGCACGACATCCATCGTGCTGTTGAAGATATCGCAGGCCACAGCGCCGGGCTTCACCATGGAAAGCGCGTGCTCCCAGCCCTTATAGATCGCGTCAAAGCTTTTCGACTGCCAGGCGTTCGGCTCGCCGAGGACGGCAGTGCGCCCGGTATCCGCCCAGTATCCGTTGTGCTGCAGGCACAGATCAAAACGGACCAGATCCCCTTTTTTAAACGAATAAAGGTATTCTTCGATGAGCGGAAGGGAGCTTCTCGGGCCTCCGCCGACAGCGATCATGCCGGTGATAGAGTTGTTTCTGGTTGCAAATTCCCGGTACGCCTGTGCCAGTTCCGCTTCCGACGCACCTTCTTTGATCATGCCGATCATCAACAGCTCGCCTTCTTCGTTGAGCCGCGCAACCTTCCGGAGTCGTTCGATCTCCGGCTGTGTTTTGACGAGACGGATCTGCCGGATCAGCCGGTAGCCGTAGGAGATCTTCCCGGCGTATTGCTTCTTTAAACCTTCCATGACCGTCGGAGACATGCGCATTTCATCGATGGCCAGTGCTTCGTTTGAATAGCCCTTGTCGGACAGAGCCGCAAGCAGGGCTTCCAACGCATCGTTGTAGACGTGCCGGTCCTTCAGAAGACCGACGAGGATCTCCATATCTTCCGTAATGTCGTCCGTAGGCTCGCCGAGCAGATAGAAGGTCCCGTGCACGTAGACATCTGCGTCCGGGATCCCTTTCTGTGAGAGGACGCTCAGCCGGTTGGTGGGGATGATGATTGCCATCTTCTTGCTTTCGTCCTTGGGGAGCAGCGCATAGATCTGCATGTTCCAGCTGGTCGTCCGAAGCGGAATGCCGGTGATGTACTGTACGTTTTCCGGAGTGGTCGCGATGACTCCCTCGACACCTGCTTCGTTCATGAGCTTTACCGCGCGTTCTTTGTTGTAGAGAATACTGACTTCTGCCAAGACATTACCTCCTCTCATTTCTCAGGGCTCTGCCGTTCTGAAGCAATATCACGGGAGCGGATTTGTCACATTGCTTCAGAATGGCAGATAAATTAACTGTCTATATCTTAAAGTAACTGCACAGTTGTCTGAAAACGGGTAATTTCTCATTTTGATATGAGTTGCACTTCATGGCTGCTGTTTCCGTAAAAACAGAAATTAGCCTGTATATCAGGCTAACCCCATTGGAAAGAGACATCCAATATAGAAATCAAATACCGGATAATAGAAAATTAATATGAAACAGGCTCAGCGCCTGCCATAGGCCTTCCGCAGGTTGGCCGCAAAGAAACGGGCCGATGCATCCGGAGGAGCGGACAGGTATTCCAGCGTGATCGCCCAGTCGAACTCCGGAAGATCCACATAGAAGTAGACCAGATTGTAAAGCGGAAGGAATCGGCGCAGATAAAAGGCGGGAAGGACAGAAACACCGCTGTTTTTCTGCGTCAGGGAAACCATGGCTTCCGCAGACTGCTCCTCCAGGAAACCGGAGGGCTTTATGCCGCATCGCTGCGCCATGGCGTGCATGTCCGCGTGGTTGCGCTCGCCGGGCTTGCCGACGATGATCGTCTGCCCGCTCAGACGCTTCGGGTCAAGCGGATCGGGGCTCTGCATCGAATTGTTTCTGCCTGCAAGTGCCGAGAGAGGATTGCTTCTTGATGCCACAATGAGTCGCTGCTGCCGGATCAGGATCTCGTGTCGCTGATCCTCCTGCGGAATGTCCGGACCGCTTCGCACGAGAATTGCTATGTCAAGCCGGCCTTCCTCCAGCATTTTCGAGAGTCTTTCCGAATGATCCTTCAAAAGCGTCAGCTGAATGCTCGGATATCGATTATAAAAGGCGGGAAAAGTATCGCTGACAATATGGGACTCCATGTCGGTGACGCCGATCACAAGCTCCCGGGAGAGCTCCTTGCCATCCTGCGTGAGTTCTGCCATGGAGCGACTGTAGAACTGGGCGCTTTCCTGCAGATAGGCGTAGAACCTTTCCCCTGCCGGCGTGAGTTTTAAGGGCGAAGCGCTCCGGTCGATCAGCGTGACGCCGGCCTCGTCCTCGATGTTTTTCAGGTACTTGCTCAGCGCCGACTGCGTGATATAGAGTTTTTCCGCTGCCCGCGATATATTCTGTTCACTGATGAGCGCCTGAAAATACAGGAGCGGCCTGTCATTATATATCATGAGGAGAGTATACACGATTATAAAGTTGCCTCGCAACTTGTGAGCTTAAACATAAGAAAATAGATAAAATGTGGCACATCCCCTCTATCGTGCAACACATTATGGGCCCGCACTCATACTTACAATGGTTAAATAGGCGTTTTTCGGCACTATGAGTCCTGGGCTATAATAGCCCCGGGGTATAGTATCTCTCAATCAGCAAAGAAAGAAGAGGGTAAAAAATGAAAAGATTAGCATGTCTGTTGCTCGCGGCAGCACTTGCCGCATCCTCATTGATCGGATGTTCTTCCGGTGCAGCAGCGCCTGCAACCGGCGGCGTAGCTGCGACCGGCGGTGCGGCAGAGGCGTCGGCTCCCGCAAAGGATAGCTTGAATTTCGGCATGTCGGTTGAGCCAATCACGATCAATCCGTACGCTTGCTCGGATTCCGGTTCTTTCCTGGCAATCACGCAGGTTTTGGATACGCTGGTTCTTGAGGACGAAAACGGGAACCTTGTTCCATCTCTGGCGGAAAGTTGGGAGTTTTCCGACGACCGCAAGGAGATTACCTTTAAGATCCGTGACGGCGTGAAATTCCACAACGGAGACCCCCTGACTGCAGAAGATGTCGCATATTCCCTGAATAAGGCGGCTGCTTCCACGTACTCTGCTAAGATAACCGGAACCATTGAAAAGGCAGAGGTTACAGGAGACCTTGAGGTAAAGCTTACGCTGAAATACGCGTACGAGCCGATCCTTTCCTGCCTTTCCTGTGCGCCGGCTTCCATCGTCTGCAAGGCGGCTATGGAGGCGGATGAGGAAGGCTTTGGCCGCAATCCGGTAGGCACGGGCCCGTTCAAGTTTGTCGAGTGGAAGAACGGCGAGAGCCTTTCCTTCACACGAAACGACGATTATTTCAAGGGACCCGCCGCGATCAAGGATGTGACGCTGAAGATTTACACAGACCAGAATACGGCAGTCTACGCGTTAGAGAACGGCGAAATCGATGCGCTTGACAATCCGATCGCGAGCGAGCTGCAGAACCTGCGCGACAACGACAAGATCAATCTCTATGAGATCAACTCCGCGATGCCTGTCTATGTGGCTTTCAACACGAAGGAAGGACTATTCGCAAATGAAA
>CACZQP010000020.1 GCA_902783385.1 uncultured Lachnospiraceae bacterium
CGGCCGCGCGCCGGGGATCGTACTTGTCACAATGAAGGTCCCGACAGACAGACTGCGGGAAAAAGGTATCTGGGAGCTGGTGAAGGAGCAGTACCGGCTCTGATGTTTTAGAACACAGACCGGGATGACAGGAGGAAACAGCAATGCTTTATGCGGTATTCGGTTTGTTCATTGTTGTGGGCGTGCTTCTGACAGTGGGGGAAGTGTTGAGGATCAGACGCTGCTCCGAACCGGCAAAGGCCAGGATCGTCGGCGTGGAGAGGTCCGGTGACCTCGCGAAGTACGGCCTTTCCAAGGCCAAATACTATCCGAAAGTGGAGTTTTCCGTGCAGGGAAAAACAATCCGGGCAATTGCGGATATCGATTCCGTCTTTATAGGGGCATTTCAGGAGGGTATGGATCTGGACGTTCGGTACAACCCTGCGGACCCGGAGGAATTCATTCTACGGCGCGGCTTTTTCCCAAAGCGCCTGATCGGGAGCGTTTTGCTTATTGTGGTCGGGATCCTGGGGATCGTCCTGTAAATAGGATAATCTTCCTGTATTTGGCCCGGACAGTTGCGGATAAAAGAGGAATCCATTAAAATATAGCAGGTTAAAATGCTTCTTTATTTATAAGCAAATTCCTGAAACATATCTCAAGGAGGAGGAAAAGGAAATGAATATTGATTTCATTAAGGGCGTAGTCGTTCCGATCATCACGGTCGTCGATGAGAACGAGAAGATCGATGAACAGGGCATGCGCGACCAGGTCGATTACGTCATCAACGGCGGCCTGCAGGGCATCCTGGCATTCGGCTCCAACGGCGAGTTCTACCAGATCGAGGAAGACGAGATGGAACGCGGCTTCAAGATCATGGTCGACCAGGCGGCCGGCAGGGTCCCGATGTACTTCGGCATCGGCTGCATCAACACGAAGAAGGCTGTCCGTCTTGCGAAGATGGCTGTTGCAAACGGCGCGGACTGTGTCTCTATCCTCCAGCCCATGTTCTTAAAGCCCAATAATGAAGAACTGTTTCTTCACTTCAAGACGATCGCGGATGCGATCCCGGACACGCCGGTACTCCTTTACAACAACCCGGGCCGCGTCGGCTATACGCTGACGGCGGACATAGTCACGAAGCTGGCACATGAAGTTCCGAACATCGTCGGCCTGAAGGACACATCCGGAGACATCACTCTGACGGAAGAGTGTGTCCGCAGGAATATGGACGTCGATTTCCGTGTCTTCGGCGGCAAGGACACCCTTCTGTTCGCCTCCATGGCAGTCGGCGCGGTCGGCGGTGTCTGCACGGCGGGCAACTTCATGCCGGAACTGGTGGAAGACATCTATCACAAGTTCATTGACGGAGACTTCTGGGGCTCCCGCGACGCGCAGTTCAAGATGAATCCGGTCCGTCTGGCGATGGATCTCGCGACCTTCCCGGTTGCGGCGAAGGACATGGCGGTCATCCGCGGCATGAAGGTCGGCGATCCGTACCGTCCGTCCCTGCCCACTTCCGATCCGGCGAAACTTGATCACATGAAGAAGGTCATGAAGGAAGCCGGCCTGATCTGAACCGCACAGCGCCGGTGAAATGAAGGATAAGTTTGAGAGGAGAATAGAACTATGAAGATAGGATTAATCGGACTTGGCATCATGGGCAAGCCCATGGCGAAGAATATGTTAAAGGGCGGCTACACGGACCTGCTGGTCAATGACCTGGTGCAGGCGGCCGTCGACGAAGTCGTCGCGTGCGGCGCGAAGCAGGCATCCAATGAAGAGATCGGCAGGACCTGCGACGTCGTTCTGACGATGCTCCCGAACTCCCCGCACGTCAAGGCGGTCATGCTCGGCGAGAACGGTGTCGCCTCCTTTATGAAGGAAGGTCAGTATTACATCGACATGAGCTCCATCAACCCGGTCGCCAGCAAGGAGATCGCGGCGGAACTCGCAAAGAAGAACATCGAGATGCTCGACGCGCCGGTCTCCGGCGGCGAGCCGAAAGCAATCGACGGAACGCTCTCCTTCATGGTCTGCGGTAAGCAGGAAGTCTTCGATAAGTTCAAACCGCTCCTTGAGACCATGGGCGCTTCCATCGTTCTCTGCGGCGATGTCGGCGCGGGCAACACGACGAAGCTGGCGAACCAGATCATTGTCGCCTGCAACATCCAGGCTCTGGCAGAGGCCCTGACGCTGGCGCAGAAGGCCGGCGTCGATCCGGAGAAGGTCTTCCAGGCGATCCGCGGCGGCCTTGCCGGCTCCACGGTCATGGACGCGAAGGCGCCGATGATGATCGCGGGCAACGACAAGCCGGGCTTCAAGATCGACCTGCACATCAAGGATCTGAACAATGTCCTTGACTGCGCACACACGGTCGGCGCACCGGTTCCGATGACGGCACAGGTCCAGGAGATCCTGCAGTGGCTGCACAACCACGACGGCGGCCAGAAGGATCACAGCGCAATCGCGCAGTACTATGAAGCGCTCTCCGATATCAAGATCGGCAGGTAACAGCGCGGGAATCGGCATTCCCGCGCAGAGCACTTCGTGCTCCTGAAATGGTGTGGGATTACAGCATCAGTGAAGGGGCGAGGCTCCCGAAATGGTGCATGGTTACTGCATCTGAGGAATGTCGGCACAGCAGGGTGGCATGGCATAAGCCATGCCGCCTTTTTTTTGCCGTATTGCTTTATCCGTTTTACGGAATTATCTCTGATATGATCTTCACAGTCAGGAGTACGAGAATGACGAGAAACATCGGACGGATCCCGCGCCGTAAAATCCCTGGTAAATATCGATCAATCCGCCTCTGCCGCAGACGGCGTCAAACATGGCGGCCGTGAAGTATGTAAGACAGATAAAAAACTGTATAGTTCGGGCAGTGTCGGTGATAATGCGGCATAACCCTCAATAGGGTGCGCAAAACCACTGAATTCATTATATAATGATATGAAACGTCATCAGGCAAATCCATTCACCGTTAAAGCAAAGGGGAAATCATGAATCATAATCTGAGAAGCGATGCGGATGCCATCATAAAGGCATCATTACAGGCAGTGCTGCCGGACGAGGCGGTGCAGCGGGCGCTGAAGGACTATCAGCCGGTAGGCGGCAGGACGATCCTGATCGCTGCGGGCAAAGCGGCATGGCAGATGGCGAATGCGGCGGTCAGGACGCTTGGCCATGTGGACGCCGGCGTCGTTGTGACAAAATACGATCACGTGATGGGGGAGATCCCCGGGGTCACCTGTTATGAGGCAGGTCATCCCGTGCCGGATGAGAACAGCTTTGCGGCGACGCAGGCTGCGCTTGCCGCAGTTTCGGATTTGACGCCGCAGGACACCGTGTTGTTCCTTTTGTCGGGCGGCGGAAGCGCGCTGTTTGAGAGCCCGAAGATCCCCGGCGGGGAGCTGCAGGATATCACGTCGCAGATGCTTGCCTCCGGTGCGGACATCGTGGAGATGAATACGATCCGCAAGCGTCTTTCCAACGTAAAGGGAGGCCGGTTTGCGCTGACCTGTGCGCCGGCGAAGGTGCTGAGCATTGTGCTGAGCGACATCCTGGGCGATCCGCTTGACATGATCGCGTCCGGCCCGGCATACCCGGATGCTTCGACCTGCGCGGAGGCAGTCTCGATTGCAAAGAAGTATGACTTAAAGCTCTCCGATGCGGCATGGAAGCTGCTGGAGGAAGAGACGCCGAAGGAGCTGACGAACGTCACGACACAGATCACCGGGAGTGTCCGGGAGCTGTGCGCGGCAGCTGCCGCAAAGTGCAGGGAACTCGGCTATGAGCCGGTCCTGCTCACGGATATGCTTTCCTGCGAGGCGCGCGAGGCGGGGAGCTTCCTTGCAAGCATCTTAAAGACGCATGCGGGAGAAGGAAAGAAGCTTGCTTTCCTTGCGGGCGGTGAGACGGTCGTTCATCTGACCGGCAAGGGCAAGGGCGGCCGCAACCAGGAGCTGGCGCTTGCGGCGGCGCCCGGGATTGCAGGCCTTCGCGGCGCGGCGGTCTTTTCCTTCGGGAGCGATGGCACAGACGGTCCGACCGATGCGGCAGGCGGCTATGCGGACTGCACCTCGATGAAAGCTTTTGCGGAGAAAGGCATCGACGTGTTTGCGGTGCTGAAAGAGAACGACGCCTATCACGCGCTGAAGGAGGTGGACGGCCTCATCATGACCGGCCCGACCGGAACGAATGTGAACGACATCGCGGTGGCAATGCTGAATCCGGCCTGAGAACAATCTTTCACCATCGCAAATAAATCCGTCAAATCTCTGTGTGAACAGGATTTGACGGATTTTTTTCTGAGAAATATACACAAAACCAATAAGTATTGCTATTTAAAAGAAATCACAATATAATATTGGCAAATCTGGGATTAAATCCCAGATTTGCCAATAGGAGGCAGCTGCATGAAATATATCGAAAGAGCGCTGGAAAGAATTACTCTCCGCGCAAATAAGTCCTTTAAGGCGGTTCTGGTCACAGGCGCCAGACAGACGGGGAAGACGGAAATGATCAGGAAGCTGTTTCCTGACAGAAAATACGTTGCTATCGACGACCCGTTTGTTGAAGACCAGGCAAATGATAACCCGAATGTGTTTATGATGCTGAACCGTCCTCCCGTCATCTTTGATGAGGTCCAGCGTGCTCCCGGTTTATTCCGGTATATCAAGATTTTATGTGATGAGTCGTCGGACAAAGGGCTGTTCTGCCTGTCAGGCTCACAGCCGCTTGAATTGATGGAAAAAGCCTCAGAGTCTTTGTCGGGCAGGGTCGCGGTCGTTGAAATGTCTGCGCTTTCACAGCGTGAAATTGAAGGAGACAGCTTTGACCTGTCGTTTCTTCCGACGACGGAGTACATGGAGAAAAGAAGCAAAACGGCGAAAGCGCCGGATAATATCTGGGCAAGGATCCACAGGGGCGGCTATCCTGCCCTGCAGGATCCGGAAGTAAACTGGGGTGATTTCTTCTCAGGGTATGTAAAAACATATCTGGAAAGAGATGTCAGGAAGCTGTCGGCTGTACATAACCTGAATGATTTCAGGCGATTCATGGTGGCTGTCGCTGCCAGGACCGGTCAGATTCTTAATTTCAGCAGCATCGCGGATGAGATAGGAAAGGATCAGACTACCGTAAAGGCGTGGATCTCCGTCCTTGAGTCATCCGGAATCATTTATCTGCTCGAACCCTACACGCCAAGTGTGTTAAACAGGGCAATCAAGACTCCAAAGGTCTATTTTCGCGACACCGGTCTCGCTGCTTACCTTACTCGCTGGCTGACACCGGAAACACTGGCGAATGGCGCAATGAGCGGTGCCTTTTTCGAAACATTTGTCATATCGGAGATCCTGAAATCCTATTCCAACAGGGGAGTGGATTATCGATATTGCGTTTCTTACTACAGGGGACGAGACAGAAAAAAAATAAGAAGAAACGGCGAGACAGTCGAAGTCGAAAGCGAGATCGACATGATCATAGAGGAAAACGGAGTTCTGTATCCTGTAGAGATCAAGCAGGGTGCATCCTTTACGGCAGATGATGCGTCTGCTTTTACCGTTCTTGATAAAGTACAGGAAAAGAAGCGGGGAATGGGGGCAATTATCTGCAATTGTCCACAGCCCGGGGTGCTCAGGGATAACATCCTGCAGATCCCGGCATGGTATATTTAATATCGGATGATCGAACAGCAGAAAGGTCATTCATGAAAGGAAGGCAGGATATGGATCATACAGTTACATTGGCAAACGGTGTTACGGTTCCGGCACTGGGGCTTGGAACCTGGTATCTGGGAGATGATCCGCGCACGCGGCAGCAGGAGCTGGAAGGTCTCCGTGCCGGCGTAGAGGAGGGCATGACGCTGATCGATACGGCGGAGATGTACGGCGGCGGCCGGTCGGAAGCGCTGGTCGGCGAAGCGATCGCCGGAATGGACCGCGAAAAGCTCTTTCTTGTCTCCAAGGTCCTGCCGAACAACGCCGGCGGGAAGAAGATGGAAAAGGCGCTTCACGACAGTATGCAGCGGATGGGTGTCGATTACCTTGATCTGTATCTGTACCATTGGCGCGGCGGTTACCCGTTGGAGGAGACGGTGGACTGCCTGAATGAACTGCAGGCAAAGGGAAGGATCCGCGCCTGGGGCGTGTCAAACTTCGACATCGATGACATGGAGGAACTGTGGGAGACGCCGGGCGGTCAAAACTGCATCGTCAATCAGGTCCTTTATAATGTCAGCTCCAGAGGCACGGAGTATTCCCTCCTTCCGTGGATGCGGGAACACGGCGTCGCACTCATGGCATATTGCCCGCTCGCGCAGGGCGGCGGACTCGCACGCGGATTGATGCAGAATAAGGTGCTGCAGGGGATCGCGGATGCGCACGGCATCACCGTACCGCAACTCATCCTCGCGTGGGATATCCGCGACGGGAACACGATTGCGATTCCGCGCAGCTCGCGCGCGGAACACACGCTGTCCAACGCCGCGGCGGATAAGGTCGTGCTGACGGAAGAGGATCTTCGCAGGATCGACGCGGTTTTTCCGGCGCCGACGCACAAGGTGTATCTGGATATTCAGTGAGGAAACATTTGCGGCTCCCTGCTTTGAGCGCATAGAATGTGATGCGACAGAGGATAAACAGACCGGCCGTCGGCCGGTCTGCTCAGACTGAAGACAGGACCATGAGGTCCTGCCTTTTCTGCGAGCGAACTTATCGCTCGATCGTTTCGGAATACTTAATCTTCTTTTGCTGTATTCTCCAGGGTGTCGGAACCGGCTTTTGCCTTCCGGTTAATGATCCCGGATATGATCGGGAAGAAAAGAGATGCAACCGTCAATACTGCAAGTACTACGGAGATCGGCCGGGACATAAGATAGCCGAAGAAGTCGCCACGGCACAACACCAGTGCCTGCCTGAAATTGCGCTCCGCCATCGGTCCAAGAATAAGTCCAAGAATGACCGGTGCGGTTGCAAAGCCAAGTTTTCGCATAAAGTAACCGATCAGACCAAAGACTACCATAACATAAACATCAAACTTATTCATACGAATCGCATAGGAGCCGATGACTGACAGAGCAATGATGATCGGAGAAAGAATCGTCATCGGAATCGTGCTTACTTTGACAACCTGTCTGGCAATCAGAAGGCCGATGCCGCCCATGATCAGATTGGCCGCCAGGAAGCCCAGAATGATGCAGTAGGTAACCGTTCCCTGCTCAGAGAAGAGCTTGTAGCCCGGTTGCATGCCTTTGATCATAAGTCCGCCCAGCAGAATTGCCGTAACGCCGGATCCGGGGATACCGAGTGTCAGCATGGGGATCAATGCACCTCCGGTGACGGCATTGTTTGCCGTCTCAGACGCGGCGATTCCTTCCAGAGAGCCTTGCCCGAACAGTTCCGGATGCTTGGAGGTTTTCTTTGCTGTGTTATAGGAGAGCCAGCTGCCAATATCGCCGCCTGCGCCCGGCAGTATGCCGACCAGCACACCGATAACGGAGGATTGCAGGATCGTAGGAATCATAGTCTTGAATTCCGCGGCAGAGGGAACGATTTCGCCGCTCAGGTGTTTTGCGTCCTCGTTGAGGATGCTGCTTTTGCCCTTTGCGATATCCTCTATTGCAATCATTGCCTGGGAGAGGGAAAACATACCGATCATTGCGGGGACCAGTTGAATACCGGACTCCAGGTTGATATTTCCGAAAGCAAAACGAGGGGCTCCATTGAAAATATCAATGCCGATACATCCGATCAGGATGCCGAACATTCCGCTTAAAAGACCTTTCATCATGTTGTCGCCTGCGACGCTGGCGATGATCGTCAGGCCGAATGCAGCAAGGAAAAAGTACTCCATAGAGCTGAATTTCAATACAACGCGGGAGAGGGGCGGTGC
>CACZQP010000021.1 GCA_902783385.1 uncultured Lachnospiraceae bacterium
GTGAAGTTCCACTTGATATCCGGCTTGCTGGCCCAGTCCGGGTCGGCCTTTGCAAACATGCCTTCCAGCACATCCTTGAGCTTGTGCTCGCCGAAGCCCTCAAAGCCCTTCTGTGACTTCAGGTAGGTATAGAGCGGCAGCTCGTTCTCGCCGTTGACATCCGCCTTCTTCATCTGCGGGAAGGTGGTGTTGAAATGCAGCGTGCAGAACTCATGGATCTCTTCGTCCGTTCCGGGGGCCTGGCCGCCGAACTGGTTGCACGGAATATCGAGGATCTCCAGTCCCTGATCGTGGTAATCCCTGTACATCTGCTCGATCGGTTCGTACTGCGGGGTAAAACCGCAGCCGGTCGCGGTATTCACGACCATGATGACCTTTCCCTTATAGCTGCTGAGGTCGAGCTCTTTGCCCGTACCTGTCATGATTTTGTAGTCGTAAATCATTTTATCTTCCTCCGTTGTTGTTCTAATCAGAGACTCAGGCCCTCTGTCCAGACCTTCAGCTCCTCCTCGGAGATCTCGCCGCCGATACGCTTTCCGCCCTCGACACACGCGCCCTCTCCTACGACGCTTCCGATGTTTTTGACCGCTTCCTCAACACCGCTCCCGCCGGACGTGCAGAACGGGATGATCTTCTTTCCGGTGAAGTCATAGCCGTCAAGGAACGTATCCACAACACTGGGCTCTCTCCCCCACCAGATGGGGAAGCCAAGGAAGACTGCGTCGTACTGCTCCATGTTTTCCACTTTTCCCTCGATTGCGGGGCGGCAGCTCTTGTCCGCCATCTCCAGGTTGCAGCGGGAATCCTTCTTCGTGTAATCAATATCTTCTGCCGTATAGGGCTGCTGCGCCTTGATCTCAAACAGATCCGCATTCTCTGCCTTTGCGAGCTCTCCTGCAAGCTTTGCCGTCACACCGGTGGCCGAAAAATATGCAACTAACACTTTGCTCATTATTCTTACCTCCTAAATTACATTGTGTGCGATTTGATTGTGCGCAATCATTATAGCGCTTCTGCAGCTGTTGTCAACCCCTCCGAAATTCCCGATCCCTCCGGAATTCGTGGATCAGATGAACCGGCAGACGTGGTCGATGGCGATGTCGGAAAAGCCGTATGCCTCCGCCTTGGTCAGGCGCCCGCTGCAGATATCGCGGATGACAGGAACGAGCTCCCCGCCCATTTCCGCTATGGTCTTCTCCCCGCGGATGACGGGACTGAGATCGACGTCCATATTGTCATCCATCCACCGGTAAGTATCTTCATTCGCCGTGACCTTCAGGACGGGGACGATGGCGTTGCCGGTGGGCGTGCCGCGTCCGGTTGTAAAGATGATGACGTTGCAGCCTCCCGCAGCCATGGACGTGATGGAGGAGACGTCATATCCGCCGGTGTCCATGACAATGGCGCCCTTCTTTGTCGGGCGCGCAGCCTGCTCCAGGACCTCGACGATCGGCTTCGTGCCTCCCTTGTGAATACAGCCCAGGCTCTTTTCCTCCAGAGTGGAAAGGCCGCCCGCTTTATTTCCCGGCGTCGGCTGACCGGCCCTGCAGTCCTGGCCGGCGAGACGGAGGTGCTCTTCGTAATCCATGCAGACACGAATGATCTGATTGTGAATTTCCGGTGTGGCGGCGCGCCTTGCCAGGACGTGCTCCGCGCCGATCCACTCGGTGGACTCGCTCATCATGGTAGAGGCTCCCAAATCGATCAGCCGATCGCTCAGCTCGCCGACAGCCGGGTTCGCCGCAATACCGCTCGTCGCGTCCGACCCGCCGCACTCGATCCCCATCAGGATCTCCGACATGTCGCACGGCTCCTTGGGCTGGAGCGAAGCCTCCGCCGCAAGGTCTCTCGCCGCGCGGACCGCTTTTTCGATGGTTTTGAGTGTGCCGCCCTCCTCCTGGATGCCGAAGGAGACAACAGGCTTTGATGTCATCGTCCGAATCTTTTCCCTGAGCTCTGCATGCGGGACCGTCTCACAGCCAAGGCCGATGATGACGACACCATAGACGTTCGGATTGCAGGCAAAGCCCGTCAGGATCTTCTGCGACATGGCTGTATTCGCCTCCACGTCCGCGCAGCCTGTGTTGAAGATGATGCTGACGGCGCCGGTGACCTGTGATGCCACGACGCGGCAGGTCTCGCTCGCGCATGCGCAGGTGGGCAGGACCAGAACGTGGTTGCGGATCCCCGCGCGTCCTTCCTTTCGTTTATATCCGAAAAACTCCATGGTTTTCCTCCTGTTCTCAGCCCTGCTCCGGCAGGCCGATCAGCTCGCTCTCGTAATCCCTGGGAATCCCGGAGATGTTTTCATGACTGACCCAGCTGCCCTTTGTGATCGCCCGATCCGCCTTCCCGATGACCTCTCCGTATTTGACGATGTGGTCGCCCGCCGCAAGATCCGTCAGGGCGATCTTGTGCCAGGCCGGAATATCCTCCGCCGCGGTCAGGGACTCTGCCGCTTCGTCCAGCAGATATGCCGCCATCTCGCCCTTCCCGATATTCGTCACACAGGTGGCGACGTTGTCGGCGGCGTTTATCCGTATTGCGTTGATCTTCATCTTTTCCGTCCTTATTTTCCATAAAGGCGGGGACCAGTGCCCCGCCTTTATGCTGCATGTTATTTCTGTTACTCCGTGTCTTCTTCGGAGCCTTCCGCCGGTTCTTCATCGAGGCCGGCCTGCTCCAGCGCGTCCTTTTCCGCCGCGGCGAGCAGCCGCTCGTCGATCTGCTCCGGTGAACCGGAAGATGCCGGCTCCGCTCCGCCGCTCTCTGCACCGTCGACGTACTGTCCGTCCACGATGCCCGCGGCCGCCTCGGCCTTTGCCTTTTCCTCCATCGCGGCGCGCTCCGCCTCCGTCATCTCGCGGACCTTCGCGATCTTGACGATCCGCACGCCCTCGTCGAGATTCATGACCTTCACGCCGGAGGTGATGCGCCCGTAGTTGCGGATCTCACTCATCCGGATCCGGATGACGATCCCGGCCGTCGTGATCATCATGATCTCATGGTCGTCCGTGACCGCCTTGACGCCGACGATGTCGCCCGTCTTTTCCGTGATCTTATAGCACTTGAGACCCTTGCCGCCGCGCCGCTGCAGCCTGAAGTCTTCGAGCTTCGAGCGCTTGCCCATGCCCCGCTCGGACACAATGAGGAGCGAGTCGCCCTGCGTGTCGATCTGCATACCGATAACTTCATCGTCGCCCGCGAGGCGGATGCCCCACACACCCATGGAGCCGCGGCCCGTGCAGCGCAGGTCCGTCTCTTTGAAACGGATGCACATGCCCTTCTTCGTCACCATGAAGATGTCGTTCTTGTCATTCGTGAGCTTGACCTCGATCAGTTCGTCGTCCTCGCGGAGCGTCAGCGCGATCAGCCCCTTACTGCGGATATTTTCGAACGCCCTGAGCGGCGTCTTCTTCACAAGGCCCTTCTTTGTCACCATGAAGAGGTTCATGTCCTCGTCATGTTCCTTGTCGCGAATCGGGATGAGCGCGGTGATCTTCTCGTCCGGCATAAGGTTTAAAAGATTGATGACCGCCGTGCCGCGGCTCGTCCGCGATGCCTCGGGAATGTCGTAGGTCTTGAGCCTGTATACGCGCCCCTTGCTCGTAAAAAACATAATATACGAGTGGTTCGAAGCCATGAGCAGATCCTGGATGTAGTCGTTCTCAATGGTCTGCATGCCCCTCACGCCGCGGCCGCCGCGGTTCTGCGCGTGGAAGTTGTCCACGGTCATCCGCTTCATGTAGCCGAGCGATGTGCGTGTGATGACGACGTTGTTGTCCGGGATGAGATCCTCAATGTTGATATCGCTCATGTCCAGCTCGATGCGGCTTCTTCTGTCGTCGCCGAATTTCTCCGCGATCGCCTGCATCTCGTCGCGGATCACGCCGAGCAGGAGCTTTTCGTCCGAGAGGATCGCCTTTAAATGCTCGATCGTCTTTAAAAGCTCCTGGTGCTCCGCCTCGAGCTTTTCTCTCTCCAGACCCGTCAGTGCGCGCAGCCGCATGTCGATGATGGCCTGCGCCTGCACGTCGTCCAGCCCGAAGCGCTCCATCAGGCGCGTCTTTGCAGCCTGCGGATTTTCGCTGTGCCGGATGATGTGCACGACCTCGTCGATGTTGTCCTGCGCAATGAGCAGGCCCTGCACAATGTGGTCGCGCTCCTCCGCCTTGTTGAGCTCATATTTTGTCCGGCGGGTGACGACGTCCTTCTGGTGATCGAGATAGTACATCAGAATCTCTTTGAGATTCATGATCTTCGGCTCGCCGTTCACCAGCGCCAGCATGATGATGCCGAAGGTGTCCTGGAGCTGCGTATGCTTGAACAGGTGATTTAAGACCACGTTCGGATTGACGTCGTGCCGCAGCTCGATGACGATCCGCATGCCCTCGCGGTCGGATTCGTCGCGCAGGTCCGTGATGCCCTCGACCTTTTTGTCGCGGTGAAGCTCCGCGATCTTCTGGATGAGGTTCGCTTTGTTGACAAGGTAGGGAAGCTCCGTGACGACGATGCGGCTCTTGCCGTTCGGCATCGCCTCGATGTCCGTCACCGCGCGGGTGATGACCTTGCCGCGGCCCGTCCGGTACGCCTCA
>CACZQP010000022.1 GCA_902783385.1 uncultured Lachnospiraceae bacterium
CACGGGCATGGAGGTGATCCAGGCCCTGCGGGCCGCGGAGGAGCTGGCGGCGGAGGGGATCTCCGCCCGGGTGGTGGATATGTTCACCATCAAGCCCCTGGACCGGGACTGTGTGATCCGCTGTGCGGAGGAGACCGGGGCCATCGTCACCTGCGAAAACGCCAACATCATCGGCGGCCTGGGCAGCGCCGTGGCGGAGGTCCTGTCGGAGGAATGCCCGACAAGGCTCCTTAGGATCGGCATGGAAGATAAGTTCGGCGAGTCTGCGCCCGCCGGCGAGCTCGTGAAGAAATACGGCCTGGATGCGGACGGCATCGCAAAGAAAGTAAGGCAGTTCTGCGGTAAATAGTTTCAGCAAAGGAGGCAGAAGATGACCGGAACCTTTGCCGGTATCCTGTTTTATGTCGTGCTTGCGCTCATAATCGCTTCCGCGAAACGATCGAAAAAAGACGGAGGCTCCGCCGGCCGGGGAATGACCGGCCGGGCGGCAGGCGATACGCAGCAGCCCGGAAGAACGAGACAGGTGTTCCGCACCGCCCCGCGCGGCGGTGCCCGCGCCCTTGACGGGCATGAGCTGAAGGGAGAGCGGGATATCACCTGCAGGAGATTCGGCCACCGGCATGCGGATGACACCGAGCCGCGCTATCTGGTGCACGATGATCCTATGGGCGAGGACTACATCACGCTGAACGGAAAGCGCTATCGCCTGAAGGAGGCGGACAAATACTTCTGCAGATAAAAGACGGAATAATTCAGGGAGAAATGATTTGAGCAGAAACAAAACAAGCGGAAGATACCGCGGCATGGTCGCGCGGGTGCTTAGTGTACTGATGGTGCTGTCGATGGCGCTCCAGCTCACCGGCTGCGCAGAGCTGACAGATGCGGCCGACCTGATCGAGCAGCAGCTCGAAGGGGAGGCGAGCGAGCAGTTTAAAGAGCTCCGGCCGCAGGTCGAGGAGGCGTTTAGGCAGGTCCAGGAGACGGTCGAAGGTCTGCAGGGTCCGCTGAAGGACCTGGTCGACAGCATCATGGAGCAGACCGGCAGGGAGGGAAATCCCTTCGGGACCGGCAGACCGTTTTCCGGCGGATCTGAGGAAGAAAAGCCGGCCGAGGAGCAGAAAGGCGACGAGCAGGACCCCGCGCGGAAAGAAATGCAGGATGCCTTCCGCGACTTTCTGGAGAAATATGTCAAGACGATCGTCTCCAGGGATTACAGCACGATGCACTGGCTGTACACAGATCCCGAGGCCGCGGGCATTGACCGCGCGTCCGTCGAGGTCACGCTGGGGGAGGTGATCGCCGATCCGGCGCAGACCGTGCACGATGCACAGGTTGTCAAAAAAGCGCTCTCGCTCTTTAACTATGATCTGCTGGACACGGAACAGCAGGGCATCTATGACGCGCTGCTCCACGATGCGGAGAGGTCCGAGAAGGCCGTCGAAGACAGGTTCTTCGGACTCGACAATATTTGGTCATCCTCCGGCGGGGTCCATCAGGTCCTCGTCTCGCATTTTTCGGAGTATTATCTCTACAGCGAACAGGACGTCATCGATCTGGTCACGCTCATCAGGGACATCCCGCGCTTCGTGGACGAGGCGCTTTCCTACACGAAGCAGCAGGCGGATAAGGGCCTCCTCAGCTTCGATTATGACACGGCGACATCAGATATCCTGGCGGTCCTGGATGCGCAGGAAGACAGCGCGGTGCTTGCGGCCCTTATGGACAGTGTCGACAGGCTGGGGCTCCCCGCGGAAAAAGCGCAGGAATACAAGACGCAGATCCGCGCGGCGATGGAGGAGTGCTTTTACCCTTCCTACGAGCGCATGGCACAGGAGCTGACCTCCCTGAAGGACAAGGTCACCCCGCCGGCCGGACTTGCAAATCTTCCGGCAGGGAAGGAGTACTACGAGCTGATCCTTGCGGATACCGGGATCACGGATGACGTGGAGACGGTCCGCAGCGTCCTCGTGAAGGGCATGGACGACGCCATGAAGGACATGCAGAAGCTCATTGCGCGGGAGAGCGATCTGGTTTACCTCGATCCGTTCACCTTAAAGACTGGATATCAGTCCATCGAGGAGATTCTTGCGGATCTTGAGGCTTCCTATGCCGTATCGTTCCCGCAGGTCGGCAAAATGAACTATGAGCTGGACGCGATCTCGGACGAGCGGGCGGCGGATTTTTCCGCATATTTCGTGATCCCGCCCGTCGACAACCGCATGGATTACAGGATCCGCTACAACGCGAATTATCTGGGAACGGATGCCGGCGGGATTGATATGTTCCAGACCATCTCGCACGAGGGGATTCCCGGTCACATGTATCAGGCGCAGTATAACCGCGAGCATCTCCATTACGACATCCAGTACATGAATGCAAAGCTCACCTTCTCGGAGGGCTGGGCAACCTACGCGCAGGCCCACGGGCTTACCTGGATCAAATCGCTCTCGCCCGCGCAGGTCAGGTTCTTTACGGATTACAACACCTATCTGAACACGATGGGCGCGCTGATGGAACTGGAGATCAACTACGACGGGGCAACGCTCGACCAGTTCAAAAGCAAGTACAGCGTCTTCATGTTCGAGGACGCACTGGAGGAGACCTACAGGCATCTGGCGGACAATGTCATCTATTACATGCCGTATCTGTACGGATATCACAAGCTCACGGACCTTCGGGAAAAGGCGGAGAAGGCGCTCGGGAAGCAGTTCGATGAGACCGCCTTTCACAATGCGCTGCTCATTGCCGGCAGCACGGACCTCGATATCGTGGAGCGGAACGTTGACGCCTACATAAGCGCCGCAAAAAAGTAAGCAACAGGAAAGGAAAGAAGGATATCATGCCGATTCAGATCAACAGTTTTATGGGGAAATTCGGGTTCTTTGCCAGACAGTATTTTCCGACGCTGGCGAGCGACGCGTACTTAAAGCTCCAGTTTGCGACACGGAGCAGGATGCAGAAGGAGTACTGCGACTATTTCCTTTCACAGGAGGAGGTTCCGCAGCCCAATGTCGTCAACATCGAGACGATCAACCGGTGCAACTCCACCTGCTCGTTCTGCACGGCGAACATCCATGCGGAAAAACGGCCCTTCATGAAGATGGACGAGGATCTCTACCGCTCCATCATCGACCAGCTGGCGGACTGGAATTACAAGGGACACCTCACGCTGTACGGAAACAACGAGCCGCTCCTTGACACAAGGCTTGTAGAGTTCCATAAATACGCGCGGGAAAAGCTCCCGGACAGCTTCATTTTCTGCTCCACGAACGGACTGATCCTGAATAAGGAGAAGGTGGATGCACTGAAGCCTTATATCAACCAGCTGATCATCAACAACTACGCGTACGAGTATAAACTCCACGACAACATCCGGGAGTTCTATGAATATGCGAAGGCGCACCCCGAGGAGTACAGGGACCTGGATATCGTCATCCAGATGCGCTACTTAAAGGAGGTCCTGACGAACCGCGCAGGGAGCGCGCCGAACAAGCAGGCGACGGAAAAGGTGATAAAGGAGACCTGCCTGCTGCCGTTTACGGACGCGTGGATCATGCCGAACGGGAAGCTCGGGCTGTGCTGCTGCGACAACTTCGAGGTCACGGACTTCGGCGACCTGACGACGACGCCCCTGAAGGAGGCGTGGGGGAGCGAAAAGTTCCAGCAGGTGCGCCGCATGATCGCGGATGGAAGGCAGAACTATCCGTTCTGCAAGCACTGCGACTTCATCGATGCGGGCTTCCGCATGCAGATCGTCAAGAATATCCTGGCCGGCAACATGGAGGCGGCAAACCGCCAGGGCGGACACGAGCGCACCTGAAAGGTAAAGAAAGACTGATTCAAATCTTAAGAGGAGTAAAAGGATGTTTCATGAGAACAAGCTGCGGAAACTGATCAATGAGGGAAAGCCCACGTTGTCTACAAGGCTTCACTCCATGTCCCCGCTCATTACGGAGGCGGTCGGCGCAACGGGGCGGTACGACTATGTGGAGTTTGTCGCGGAGTATGCGCCCTATGATCAGAACGGCATGGAGAACCTGGTTCGTGCGGCAGAGGTGCACGGCATGGCCAGCATGATGAAGGTCGACTACCAGAACCGCGGCTATGCAGCCCAGAAGGCGCTGGCTTCCGGTTTTCAGGCGATCCTGTTTACGGACCACACGACGCCGGAGGAGGTCGAGGAGAGCATCCGCCTGACAAAGGCGAAGGCGCCGCAGAGCGGCGGGGAGCTGGGCTACATGGCGCGCCGCTGGATCGGCTTCCAGAATGTAGAGACGCAGGATGAGTATATTGAGATGACGAATGCCAGCGTCCGGGCCTTTATGGTGGAAAAGAAGGAGACGGTCGACAGGATCGAAGAGTTCTGCAGCGTTCCGGGCATCGACATGATTCAGTTCGGTCCCAATGACTTTGCGCTCAGCAGCGGCTTCAACATGAAGGACGAGAAGGAAAAGGTGCGCGCCGCGGAAAAGAAAGTGATTGAGACGGCGCTTGCGCACGGGATCCGTCCGCGGTGTGAGCTCAACAGCGCGCAGGACGCAGAGTTTTACCTGGATCTCGGCGTGAAGGACTTCAGCCTCGGCCTGGAGATGCGTGTTCTGCAGAACTTCCTGACAAAGGAAGGAGATGCGCTCCTTAACCTGATGGCGTCTCACGGCATCATTTCCTGAGAAATGAAACTGCCGGAAGCGTTTCTTGCGCGCATGAAAAAAATGCTGGGTGACGAATACCCGGCATTTTTGCATTCCTATGAGGCACAGAGGAAACAGGCCCTGCGCCTGAATCCGCTGCGGCAGGTCCCGGAGGATTTTCCGGACGGATATTTCAGGACGCTGCGCCCTGTCCCCTGGTCTGCGGATGCCTGGTATTACGATGGGGACGATCGCCCCGGAAGGCACCCGCTGCACGAGGCGGGCCTTTACTACATCCAGGAGCCGAGCGCCATGCTGCCTGCGCTGCTTTTAAGCGCGGCAAAGTGTGAGAGGATCCTGGATCTTTGCGCGGCGCCGGGCGGAAAGAGCACCCAGATCGCCGGGATGCTTGGGGGCGAAGGTCTGCTCATTTCCAATGAGATCCATCCTGCCCGCGTCCGCATCCTGTCGGAGAACATCGAGCGGATGGGGATCGGCAATGCGGTCGTGACGAACGCGGACGCATCGCACCTTGCGTCGTATTTCCCGGCGTATTTTGACGCGGTCCTCGTGGATGCGCCCTGCTCCGGCGAGGGCATGTTCCGCAAGGAGCCGGAGGCGGTCCTGCAGTGGAGCGAGGAAAATGTAAGGCGGTGCGCTGTGCGGCAGCGGGAGATCCTGAATAGCGCAGCGGGTATGGTCCGCGCCGGCGGGCGTCTTGTCTATTCCACCTGTACCTTTTCGGAAGAAGAGAACGAGGAGACGATCGCAGCCTTTCTTTCGGAACACCCGGATTATGAACAGGTGTCGATCCCGGCTCTTCTGGGAGATCGCATGGAGTCATGGGGCTTTACGGCGGGGAGTGACAAAAAGAGCCTGCGCATTTATCCGCACCGCGCTGAGGGCGAAGGGCATTTTGCCGCGCTGCTCGTTCGCTGCAAAGGTGCCGGCTCCGCGGATGGGAAAGGTTTTCGCACGGAGCGCACAGGCAAGAGAGCAGGCGGAAAACAGAATGCAGCCCTGCGGGATGCCATCCGTCTCTGGGAAGAGTTTTCGGGCAGTTTTCTTACGAACAAAGGAAGAGAGAAGCTGGAAAAGCGGGACGAGTTTGTGCTGTTTGGAGATACGCTCCATCTTCTGCCCGCCGCGGTGTCAATGACCGGCCTGAAGGTCCTGCGCGCCGGTCTTTGCCTCGGCAGGGTCGCCAAGGGAAGGTTTATTCCGGATCACGCGCTCGCAATGTTCCTTAACAGGGACGAAGCAGTAAATGTCTTTGAGCTGGGCGAGGACGCGGAGAAGTATCTGCGCGGCGAGACGGTCACGATGCCTGATCAAAGGAGCGCGCCGCACGGCTGGATGCTCATGACGATATCGGGCTGTCCCGTGGGATGGGGTAAGGCCGCGGGATGCGTCATCAAGAATCATTACCCGAAGGGACTTCGTCCGCCGGGCTAAAGATCAGGGGCCGTCCGCGCCGAAGACATGGAGCGGCGCGTCATAGTCAAATACCTCTTCATTGACGAGTTTTTCGGAAAGAACTTCAAACAGACTGCCATCCGGTTTTGCAGGATAAAGAACGCGGATGCACAGCTCGATCGCCTGTCCCTCCCCGCAGGGAAAGGTTGCTTCAATCGTTTCGCCGCCGGCTTTTGCAAAGTATTCCTCCGGGTTGCTCCCATATTGCAGGTACAGCCCTGAAAGCTCTTTGCTCAGCGATGCCTGATATTCCTGCGAGGCGGAGATCCCTTTATAATAGGCCCTGTTCATTTCCGCATATGCTTCCGTGAACTTGTCATCCGCGCGGGCACTCGTGAGAGAGAGCGCCGCAAAGCCGATGAGCGAGAAGACGACGAGCATGATGAAAACGGGAAGGATTCCGACATGGACGACAGGGTCATTTCTGCGCATGTGCACCTCCCGGCAGAACGCCTGTAAAGACCCGGACGGGAAGTGAGATGACAGGCTCGTCCGATCTGTCTTTTGTGCCGGCATATACCTCGATATTTCCCTCCGCCAATGTCGCATCGCCGCCGACCTCAAGGGAAGCGGTGAGACCGTTTTCGTTTTCCAGCGCGATCCGCTGCTGCGAGGGATCGTTTTCCGTGATCCGGATTCCGGGGACGGCGGAGATGAGCTGCGCACATTCCTGCACATCGCCCTTTGCGGCGAGGAAGCTTTCCGCAAGGGACTGGGAGAGGAGCACCGCCTCGGTTTTTATGGCCGAGTGTTCGCTCAGTTTGTGGGAGCGCAGGTAGAACTGCACGCAGATCGTGCTCGCCAGTGCAAAGAAGAACACGGCGAAGATGGTCTCTATGAGAAGAAGGGAGGCGGTCCTGTTACTTCGCATCTAAGACCTCCTTTTTTACGCCCGGCACGTGCAGGAGAAAAGAAGAGGACTCGCCTTCCCCCTCCCCTGTGAGATCAAAACGGATCGCAGCGTCGAGCATTTCAAACGACAGGGACTTAAGGGGCGTGACGGCGCTTCCTGCCTCCGGCGAAAAGCCGGCGTTTTCTTTTTCGGTGAAAAGCTCCCGCAGGTACCCGCCGGATGTGTACAGATATGTGACGTAGGTTCTGCCGTCAATCTCTTCCTCCAGGATGAGGGCGGGCACGTCCGTAAGGCTCCCGGTGTATACGGTCCCTTCCTCTGCATATCGCCGAACCTTCTGGGTGATGTAGGCGGCCGGCGTGCGCAGCGCATAGGATTCCTGCGTGTTCGCAAGAACCCTGCGGTATACGCCGACACCGGCGGCGATCAGCAGCAGGCTTAAGAAGACCGTGGTGAGCGCGGTGGCAAGTACAAAGAAAATATCGATGACGTGCGGATCATTCTTCCTGTGCATGAATAGTCCTCAGCCGGCGCCTTTGGAAGCGGAGGGCAGTGTCAGAATATAGACATCCGGCCGGATGTTGGCACCGATCGGCCGATAGTCGATGTAGAAGGACTCCCGGTCATAGATCAGTCCGTACCGGTCTTCCAGGTAGGCAATGTCCGGCGGGTATCTTCCCTCCAGCGCATAACATCCGGTGATGCCTTTCTCCACGGCATCCTCCAGGTTCTGCCTGCGCTCATCGAGGGTGCGGACAGTGAGCGCATCCGTATAGCGCCATAGGCCGAACAGGAGAGAGACGATCAGCAGGATACAGAGGAGGGAAAGCATGCGCGAGATGGACGGACGTCTTTTCATGGCTTATCACCCGATGTTCGCGAGCACGCCCAGAAGCGGCATGATCACGGAGAGCAGGATCGCGCCGACGATCAGGGACATCGCAATCACAAGCGTCGGCTCGATCATGGAGATCAGCGAAGAGAGCCTTGTGTCCGTCTCCCTGTTTATGGCATCCGCGATCTCCGACATGGCTTTATCGATGTTTCCGGTGTGCGAAGACACCTCCAGCATGCGCAGATAAAACGGACGAAACAGCGCCTGATCCTGCAGGGCATCGGGGAGCGTTGCCCCCAGGTCGATCGCCTCCGCGCTCTTTAAGATCTTTTCCCTTGTCTTTTCGTGCTCCACGATCTTTGCGGAGAGCTCCAGCGACTGCCTGGTGGAGAGACCGCTTTTTAAGGCGAGCGCCATCGCGGCGGCAAAGCGTCCGGCTGCGATCTGTTCACGGAGCCTTGCGGTCGGCACAAATGCATCGAGGAGTCGTCCTGCAAACAGTCTTCCCCGCCGCGTCATCCGGAAGAACAAGAAGAGAATGAGAACAGCGGCGAGAGATACATTGACGGCAAAGGAGTAGCGCGAGAGCGTCTGCCCGAAACGAAGCAGCACGGCGGAGACGCCGCTCATGGAGCTGCCAAGCTCCGCGTAGACCTGCTGGAAAACCGGAAGGACACGCCGCAGCACAAAGCCGATGACGAGGAGCATCAGCAGGACCATCAGGAGAGGATAGGAGACAGCGCTCTTAAGGCGCAGCCGCAGGTCGTCCTCCTTTTCGTAATAGGAAGATAGAGAGGAGGAGACGACGTCGAGGCTTCCCGTCTCTTCGCCGAGGCGGATGAGGGAGGTCACGTATTCCGGGAACAGCTTCGTTTTTTCCAGAGCCTCATGGAAGGCGGAGCCGGAAAGCACCTCCTGTTCAATGCGCTTAAGGAAGCTCTCGTAGTGCGCATCTTCGGCATCCTCACACAGGATGCGGAGCGCCTGCACGGGGGCAATGCCGGCGCCAAACAGTCCGGCAAGCTGTCTGCAGAAAACGGAGATCTCGTAATAACTGAGCTTTTTCTGTGTCATTTCAGTCCTTCAATACATATATACTGTGCGATAGTTGTCGCCGGATCCGATAAACTCCTTGAGGTCGCCGGCGCCGTTGCTTGCAAGTGTGGGATCCATCAGGGACCATGTCGTTCCGTCAAAGCGGATCATGCCGTTTACCCACCCGATCTCGGAAATATGCGTGCTGATCCAGGCGTGATAGACCTGGCCGGCATAGCCGATCTCCAGACGGGCGGGGATCCGCTGCGAGCGGAGCATGGCGCAGATTAGCGAGGCATAGTCGAAACAGATGCCCTTTTTCGAGGCAAGGATCTCATCGATCCTGGGAAGGTAGCCGCTCTGGACGGTCCTGGCCTTGTCGTAGTCATATTCCAGCGTCGAGATCACGTAATTATAGATCATGGAGACGGCATCCAGGTCGCTGTTTGCCGGAAGGCAGGCGCGCGATGCGATGTCGACCGCTTCCGTATCCGAATTATATTGTACATACTGGTTCGGATATAGAAAAGGAGAGAGTTCATCCGCGAGCTGCACACTGATTTCGCGCCGGTCCGCGAGCGCGTACATGTTGTCCTTGATGTTCGTGAAGATACTCACCGTGTATTCGCCGCTTCCCAGAGAAAACGGGATGACCGTATCGTCGGCGCCCGGAGTGAGGTTATAAGTATAGACCACATCGTTGGGCGCGGAGACCTGGAGCTTTACTTTTCCTCCGGCGGGCGCATCGCCCGTGTAGCGGATCATGAAATAGCCGTTTTCCTTGTTGGAGGTATCGATGGTGACGGCTTCCCCCTCGTAGAGCTCCGTCCCGGGCGCGGTGGGAACAAGGCACACGGGTGTATTGTCGCGGGATCCCTTTTCGTCGGAAAAGACAAACGGTTCCTTTTCCTTAGGCGCTGCATTCCCGTCGCGCACCGTGCCGCATGCCGCTAAGGAGAGAGGCAGCAGGGCGATGATCAGCAGGAGGGGGATTTTATGAAATAATCTTTGCAGAACTGTATTTTTATAGTATTTTAGTACAGTGGCAGGTCTCATGGATTCATTATCCAACAGAGGCAGGCCGAATTCAAGAAAAAAGCTTTGGCGATACGGACGGAAGATGGCAGGCAGACGAACCGGCAGAAGTTCATACCGTAAAAGAGAGCGCACAACCCGCATGATCATGAACGCGCTGATCGTGCTGGTCGGAGTATTCCTCCTGTTTGCGGGAGTCCTGCTGTTTCAGGAGGTGCGCGGCGTGCAGGCGGCACAGGGGACGGACGGACGAAGAAAGAGCCTCGTCGAGCACATCACCTTCGTGCGAAGGCCGATCCGGGAAGAGAAGCCTGCACCCGCCGCGGAGAGCTCGCCTGCACAGGAGGCGTCCTCCGAGGCGACCGTAATCGAGGTGTTCGAGCCGGACACCACGGTCGACTGCTTCACTATCTTTGTCGGGGATTCCCGCACGGTCCAGATGAAGAAGGCGGTGGAGTACGATTCGGACAAGGTCGCCTTTGTCGCAGAGTCCGGCATGGGCTACGACTGGTTTGAACAGAACGGACTGTGGCAGGCAAATTCCCTCATCCGGAGCGGCGGCACGAACATCGTGATCAATATGGGCGTGAACGACGTCGGTGATGTCCAGAAATACGCAAAGCTCGTGAATCGCCATGTGGACGACTGGGTGACGCGCGGATGCAACGTGTTCTATATGTCTGTCAACCCGGTATCCGACGGCTTTCCGACGCTCTCGAATTCGCAGATTGCGAACTTCAACGACACGCTGCAGGAGCTCCTCTCCCCGGACGTCTACTGGATCGATACCTATCACTTCCTGATGGACACGGGCTTTTCGGCAGGAGACGGCCTGCATTACAGCAACGGCACCTATGAAAAGCTCTATGCGGCTGTGATGGAGACCATCGCGCCTCTTGACTGAGAGCTTTTTTCGTTGTATATTGGAGACCGAGATTGCAAAAGGTCTCTTTTTTTTGCATAAAATTAAGCGGAAATACCCGGCGGGTTTTTAAAGTCCGTCAGGGAGTAGGAGGAAGAAATGCGCACAAGAATCACACTTGCATGCACCGAGTGCAAAAACCGCAATTACGATACGACCAAGGATAAGAAGACGCATCCGGACCGTATGGAGATCAAGAAATACTGCAGATTCTGCAAGAGACACACGCTTCATAAGGAGACGAAATGAGCGAACAGGTAAAAGCTAAGAACGAAGAGTCTAAGGTCGGCGGCTTTTTCAAAGGGGTCAGGACTGAGTTCAAGAAAATCATCTGGCCTGATCGCTATACGCTCGGCAAGCAGCTTGTGGCAGTACTGGTCGTCACCGTGCTGACCGGCGTGTTGATCGCGCTGATCGACTATGTGGCACGGCTCCTGATCAATTTCCTGACAGGGATCGGCGCCTGACGATTCATGAGGATAATCCATGGCAGAGAATAAAAAGACGACAGCGGCGGTGAGAGTAAAAGCCGGCGTCCTGCCCGGCGTGCGGGAGATCAAGCGCCCGGACTTCTCCAAAAAAGCTGCCGATATTGAAAAAGCGGAAGATACGCGCGACGAAATGAAGACGGCCGCGCAGGCCCTGGAGGCGCAGGAGGCAGCGGCGGACCGCGTCGACGAGGCGATGGTCGCGATGAGCCTTGAGGCACAGGAGGGCGAAGGCGCCGAGACGCTGGATGAGAGCGCCATCACGGACGAAGTGCACTGGTATGTCGCGCACACCTACTCCGGCTATGAGAATAAAGTAAAAGCCAATATCGAAAAGACCATCGAGAACCGGCATCTGGAGAACCAGATCTTCGAGGTCCGCGTTCCGATGCAGGACGTGATCGAGATCAAGAACGGCGCGCGAAAGGCTGTCCCGAAGAAGATGTTCCCGGGTTACGTTCTTGTCAATATGATCATGAACGACGACACCTGGTATGTCGTGCGCAACACGCGCGGCGTCACAGGCTTTGTCGGACCGGGAAGCAAGCCGGTACCGCTCTCCGAGGCGGAGATGCGGCCGCTCGGCATCCAGGTGCAGAATGTCACCTGCGATTTCGAGGTCGGAGACAATGTCGCGGTCATTGCAGGCGTCTGGAAAGATACGCTTGGCAAGGTCCAGAAGATCGACTATAATAAACAGGTTGCGACGATCACCGTCGAGCTGTTCGGCCGCGAGACGCCGGTCGAGATCAGCTTCGCAGAGGTGAGGAAGAGCAACTGAGAAACGGCAGTACTTATTTATTTATATAAATGTGGGAGCAGCAGCCACTGCGATCACCACAAAGGAGGCAAAACATGGCAAAGAAAGTAGAAGGGTACATCAAGTTACAGATCCCTGCCGGCAAAGCGACCCCCGCTCCCCCGGTAGGCCCCGCGCTCGGACAGCACGGCGTGAACATCGTTGAGTTCACGAAGCAGTTCAACGCGAGAACAGCGGACCAGGGCGACCTGATCATTCCCGTTGTCATCACCGTCTATGCGGACAGAAGCTTCAGCTTCATCACCAAGACCCCGCCCGCGGCAGTCCTGATCAAGAAGGCATGCAAACTGGACAAGGCTTCCGGCACGCCGAACAAGACGAAGGTAGCCACCATCTCCAAGGAGGAGATCCGCAAGATCGCGGAGCTCAAGATGCCTGATCTCAATGCAGCATCCGTTGAGGCTGCAATGAGCATGATCGCCGGCACCGCCAGAAGTATGGGCGTCACGGTGGAAGAGTAAGCTGACCGCAAAGGAGGGTTAAAAGATGAAGCACGGAAAGAAATACAGCGAAGCGGCCAAGCTTATCGACCGCACAAAGCTTTACGAGCCTGAAGAGGCAGTGGCACTTGTCAAGAAGACGGCATCGGCGAAGTTCGATGAGACCATCGAGCTGAATATCCGCACAGGCTGCGATTCCCGTCATGCGGACCAGCAGATCCGCGGCGCGGTCGTCCTCCCTGCAGGCACGGGCAAGAAGGTCCGCGTCCTCGTATTTGCGAAGGGCACGAAGCTCGACGAGGCACAGGCCGCAGGCGCAGACCACTTCGGCGGCGAGGAGCTGATCCCGAAGATCCAGAATGAAGGCTGGCTCGATTTCGATGTCGTTGTCGCAACCCCTGACATGATGGGCGTTGTCGGCCGTCTCGGTAAGGTGCTCGGCCCGAAGGGCCTCATGCCGAACCCGAAGGCTGGAACTGTTACCATGGATGTAACAAAAGCGATCAACGATATTAAAGCAGGTAAGATCGAGTACAGATTGGATAAGACCAATATTATCCATTGCCCGATCGGCAAAGCTTCCTTCTCAGAGGAACAGCTGAAAGAAAACTTCCAGGCGCTTGTAGATGCG
>CACZQP010000023.1 GCA_902783385.1 uncultured Lachnospiraceae bacterium
AAGTCCGCGAAATATAAAAGACAATGCCGGCCGGGAGATCTACGCCATCTCCCGGCCGGCATTCTTATTTAGTGCGGATACTCACAAAAAGAGCTGCATCTCTGATGCAGCTCTTCCCTAAGCGATAGACGAGGCTCGAACTCGCGACCTCCACCTTGGCAAGGTGGCGTACTACCAACTGTACTACTATCGCACTTATTGCCGCGCCTTTCTCAGACGCAAATATTACTATACACCGGGTACCCTTTCTTGTCAAATCTTTTTTATAAAAAATCCCGGCATCTTTTTCCGTCATTCCTCCAGGTTGCGAAGGCCCGCGACAGAGGATACGGGAAGGGAAAACACGATTGCACCGGCAGGGGTATCTGGGCCTGTCTTTTCCACGATCGCGCGCATGATGGCCGCCTTCTCCGATGCCCGGGCCGTAATGAGGATGACCTCCTTTTCCGATGCGAGAGTGACGCCCAGGAATCTGCGCGCGTAGTCCGCGCCGGTTCCCTTTGCGTGCAGCACGGTGCCGCCGGATGCGCCGGCGGATCTTGCCGCCTCCATCACGTCGTCCACATAGCTCTGGTTCAGGATCACGACTAAAAGCTCGTGTTCAAATTTCATCTTCGGGACGGCGCTGTCGTCTGCTGCGTTATTGGTCAGGTATGCCAAGGTCTTTCCTCCTCCTACACTCTTTACGGGCACCGTCATCATGATTCCGTTTCCCGGGATGTCAATCATCATCTTCTTTTTCGTGTTCCTGATGAGGCGCTGTGCTTTTTCCGATGTCGCCGTGCAAAGGATCACCGCCTTTTCTGTCTCGGACAGATCATAGCGCACCATGTACTCCTGCGCCGCTGTCCCTCTTCCCAGCATGGTAACGGTCATCGGCAGATCCAGCTCGGAGCAGATCGACAGGTATGTGTTCGATTTTGAGCGGTCCAGGACCGTAATCACGGCATATAATTCCATCAGATGGCCTCCTGCAGGTTTCCGCTGCCGCTCTCCCACAGCTCAATGATCTCCGTATCCGCATAGGACGTCTGTGTGGCTGGCGTCTGTTTTCTGCTGCGCAGAAGGAATACGACACCCATCAGCTGCACGGTGATGAGCGGGAACATTGCGACCATGGCGACGGTGCCGAACGCGTCGGTCATAAGATTTCCTCCGGCCGCCTCGCAGGCTCCCATTGCAAATGGTAAAAGGAATGCTGTCGTCATGGGGCCGGATGCAACGCCGCCGGCGTCAAAGGAGATCGCTGTAAAGATCGGCGGTACGATAAGGCTCAGAATCAGTGAGAACACATATCCCGGAACAAGGAAGCACAGGATCGGTATTCCCTGTGTCGCGCGCAGCATGGAGATGCCTGCAGCGAGCGCGATGGCAATCGAGAGCGCCGTCTGCATCGCCTTCGCCGACACCGTGCCGGCACTGATTTCTTCGACCTGCTTCGTCAGGATGTGAACGGCCGGTTCCGCCGCCACAATAAACCACCCCATGAGCGCCGCCAGCCCGATCAGGAATGTCTCCGGCAGTGATGCGACCGCTTTCCCGAGGCGCAGTCCGAGCGGCGAAAAGCCGATCCCGACTCCCGTAAGAAAGATCACGAGTCCGATATAAGTGCAGAGGATACCGCGCAGAATGTTCATAAGAGGGATGCGGTGCAGGCGGAGCGACACGATCTGGAACACCAGGAAGAAAACAAAGATCGGCGCCAGTGAAAGCGCGACTTCTTTCATATACGACGGAAGC
This sequence comes from uncultured Lachnospiraceae bacterium, assembly GCA_902783385.1. Classification (GTDB taxonomy): domain Bacteria; phylum Bacillota; class Clostridia; order Lachnospirales; family Lachnospiraceae; genus CAG-791. Next base: position 1,741 of record CACZQP010000023.1, read on the forward strand.
GATGAGAGATACTCTCTGCCGATCTCCACGGTCGTCGTATAGCTGCGGATCGCACCGGAAGCGATCTCTCCGCTCTCACCCCTGTAAAAGAAGGAGAGGATCAGAACGGCCAGGATCGGTCCGATGGAGCATAGCGCCACAAGTCCGAAGCTGTCCTCCTCTGCTTTCCTGTCGCTTCGGATCGACGCAACGCCGATGCCCAGCGCCATAATGAAGGGCGATGTCATGGGGCCTGTCGTCACGCCGCCGGAATCAAACGCGACACTCAGGTAGTCTCTGTCCGATATGGCTGCAAGGAGAAAGACCAGAAGGTAGGCTGCTATCAAAAACCATTTCAGGGGAATGCCGTAAAGGATGCGGACCATGGATAGCAGGAGAAAGAGTCCCACGCCCGCGGCGACCGTCAGGATCAGGACGACGGAGTTGATGTGGGGCACATTATCTGACAGTACTGTCAGATCTGGCTCCGCAACGGTTATAACGACGCCCAGCAAGAAGCTGACGGCAAGGATTTTCCTGATATTCCGCGACGCAGTCAGCTTTGCGCCGATGCCTGTCCCGATGCGCGTCATGGAGTTTTCCGCACCGTAGGAAAACAGCCCGAGCCCGAAGATCAGAAGCAGAGCCCCTAGGGCAAAGGAGAGCATGATATCGGCTGTGACCGGGATAAAGCCAAAGCAGAGGAACGAGACCATTGCCACGATCGGCAGGACCGACGCGGCCGATTCCTTCAGTTTTACATCAAGCCCCTGAAAACGCACTCAAAATCTCCTCCGTGATGTCCTGCCTGTAGCTGACTGCCATTATGTCGGCGATGTAAGAGCCCTTTACCATAAAGACCTGTGTCTGATAGACGGGGATACCCTCCAGCATGGCGCTGACCTTAACGCAGGGCGTCTCCTCATCCAGGAACTGTACCGTTCCCCGGCTGACGGAAATATCGGTCGCGCCCTTGGCGCGGAATGCGTCCTCGACATAGGCGCTGCTCCTTAGCGCGAGGTCCTCCGGCTCCACGACATCCCGTACAACAACGGCGATCCTCTGGATCGAGACGTTCGCGGCGCCGGCGCCCCGGTAATGCGACGCCGACATTTCCAGTAAGGCGCCGCCTCCTTTCAGGTATTCTCCTATCTCGTCATAGGTGGTCCCTGCTGCCGCATTTGCCTGTTCAATTTCTTCTTCAGGCACAAAGGACCAGTCCTCGGGCAGCTTAAAGCGCAGGCCGAAGAAGCGGTTGGTATAGGCCGCCGCGAGGGTGCTCTCACGGATATTCCCGGTGCGGAAGCTACTGTCCTCCGGAAGGATCGTCACATCCGCTTCGTCATACTCCGGAAGGCCGCGGGAATCAAATCTCTTCTCCTCCGGAATGGCCTCCAGCGCACTCTCTCGCTCTTCTTCGATCCCGGCGAGTTCATCCACTAGGCTCCCCAGCTTTCCGCCGCAGCCGGCGAGCATAAGCGCCGCTGCAAGCAGGACGAGGCAGAGCCCGGCGCGCCTGCCGGTCCCTGCTGCTCGTTTTTTTATCCGGTTGTCGTTGCCGCAGTGTAAGCTGCGGAAAAGATTTGCTTTCATTTATTCGACGACGATCGTCTGAATCACCTGCGGCGTCTTCGGGCGGTCGTTCCAGTCCGTCTCCGTCTCTGCGATTTTGTCGATCACATCCAGTCCCTCCGTGATCTTTCCGAATGCGGCGTATTCGCCGTCGAGGTACGGTGCGCTCTCGTGCATGATAAAGAACTGGCTGCCCGCGGAATCGGGATCCATCGCGCGTGCCATGGACAGCACGCCCTTTTCATGCTTTAAATCGTTCTTGAATCCGTTGGAGGAAAACTCGCCCTTGATCGTGTAACCCGGGCCGCCCATGCCCGTTCCTTCCGGGTCGCCTCCCTGGATCATGAAGCCCTTGATCACGCGGTGAAAGATCAGCCCGTCGTAGAAATTCTCACCGGCGAGCTTTTTGAAATTCTCCACCGTCGCGGGCGCCACGTCCGGATACAGTTCTCCGGTCATCACACTGCCGTCTTCCATCGTGATCGTCACCTTTAAATTCTCTGCCATTTTATCATCCTCCTTTGATCATTACTGATACTGTCCCGCAGACGGTCAGCGGTCTGTCAGGACCTCTGAAATGCTCCCGATTCCCATGGTCTGTACCGCAGCGTCAATATACTGTTGTTCGTTCGCCGTTCCCATAGCCTGATAATAGCTGTAAGCGAGTTTTTGCCTGCCGGAAAGATCCAGAAGCCCGTTTGCCAGGCGCTCCGCGATCTCACCCGCATCGTCCTGTTCGCGCGATAGGATAAAGCCGTCGATGTGCGAATTGTGCATGGCCTGCAGATAGCCGTACACCACGGAGGCCGCCTGGACAGCCTCGCCCTGGACCGAGGTGTAGCCGACCTCGCTGCAAAGGACAGAACGCACATTTCCGTCCGGCGCGAGGAAGGCGCCCTGTGAGAGGAAATCGGTCAGCACATCGATGTTTCGCATGGAAATATAGGCCGCATCCTGGCTGTGCGGGATGTTGCTCCCGGAATACCACGCGTGCGGATCATAGAGCGGCACGTTGTAGGGGTGCACCGCGACGTGCCAGTCCATATCCCCTTCCCTCAGGACCGCGCTGTTGAAGGACTGCAGGAAGCTCTTGCTGCTGTAATACTTTGCGGTATTGATCGAACGCGCCCACTGCTGGTCAATGGAAATATAGATCCGCGCGTTGCCGTTCTGGCTCTTGATGCCGTTGTAGAAAATGCGGAAGGCGTTCGCGTATTCCTGCGCGAAGCTGTCTACGCCCACATCGGACATGTAATGCCAGTCCGCACGCGCGTTGATCTCGTTTCCGATGATCCAGTTGTCGATCGTTCCGTGGCCTGTCCCGGAGTATCGCTCCGCGAGGAAGGATGCGATCGCTTCGAGCTTTTCGATGCCGGCCTGCTCCGCGGAGTTGAAGGCATAGTACCTGGAACTCCCGCCGCGCGCCTTCGGATGGAGCATCGATGCGTCGCCGTTGGAATTATTCAGGATGACCATCGTCACCTGGATACCCATGGAATTGAGGTGCGGCACGACGATGTCATACTGGCTCACGATGGAGGCGTTAAAGGAATATGTCTTCCCGTTATAGGTATAGTTGATGCCGCCGCCGGAGCACAGGCTCCCGATCGGAAGGTTGTAGAGCGCCTGCTGTACGCCCAGCGTCTTAAGGCCCGTTCCGCGGATAAGAGCCGCGGACGGCAGGATCCCTTTCTTGCCGTGGTCGTTGCGCGCGACCGTGTGGCCGGCACACGCGGACGGATTCTCCACATATTTTGCTGCGCTCACCGGGATCAGCTCCCCGTTGTACTTCGCGGCGACAAAAAAGCGCCGGAACAGGTTGGACGATGCGGAGTTCTTGTTGAGCGGGAAGGTGAAGGTCAGATCGCCTGCCTCATCCAGTTCCTCGATCGTGACGGATGCGACCTCCGTCCCCTCGTTTCCGGACTCGTACATCTGCTGTGCAATCACGACATAGCGGTCATCGTCGGTCTTGAGGATATTCTTGGCATTCGCCTCCACGACGACATTGCCGCCTTCGATGCGGCAGCTTTTCAGCGAGACTGTACCCATGGAGGGCGCGACCAGCGAAGCCTGCCACGCAAGGTAAGCACGGAGGTTTTCCATGCCGTCGTCGACCGCCTCCGCGCCGATCTGCGCCGCGTGCTCTGCGGCCAGCTCTTCCGCCCGGATCGCCGCGTACTCCGCGGCGGGGATCGTCTCGATCGCCACCTCGTGGATCTGCTGCTCCAGCACCGGCATTTTATAAGCGCAGTAGCCGACGAATGCGGCGGCAGCCAGTATCAGGAGCGAAGCCAGAAGGAGCGGAAGGCTCTTTTTCTTCTTCGGCGGCTTCTCTTTGGGCTTTTCTTCGGACTTCTCCTCCGCAGGTTTTTCCTCGACGGGCTTTTCCGCCGCAGGCTTCTCCTCTGCTTTTTCCTTCGCAGGCTCCTGCTTTGCGGCGTCGGCCTGCGGGACATCGTTCTGCGAAGCCTCTGCCTGCGGGGCATCGCTCTTCGGAGTCTCGGCCTTCGGGGTGTCGTTCTTCGGAGTCTCATCCTTCTGGGCATCGGTTTTGCTCTCGTCAGCCTCCAGCTCCAGGAACTCCAGTTCCTGTGCCGGCGCCTTTTCTGCAGATGTATCTTCCGTATGCGGTTTTTCCTTCTCCTGTGTCTGCTCCTGCTGATTCTGGAGCGCGGACCGAAGTTCAGAGAAATCACTCATAGTCTGTCCCGATGCGGTGTCGTGTTCCGGCGATAAAAAAGGCAGGTATCTTTGCATACCTGCCAATAGGTCTACTTCGATAACTCAGGGCTTATATTATATCAGTAAAAGCTCTCTCTTGGCAACGCCGGCTCATGCCCCGGAACCGGCGCAAATGCCGAAGTTCAGGCGCCTGTCCCCTCCAGGCCCAGCTCCTGCGCATGCGGACGCATGCCGTCGATGACGATCTGCGCGACATCCTTTAAGTCCATCTGCAGCATATCGCAGCCCTTCTGGATCACTTCCCGGTTGCACTTTGCCGCAAACCGCTTATCCTTGAACTTTTTGATAAAGCTCTTCACCTCCAGGTCCGCGATGCCGTTCGGGCGCATCCTCGCGCACGCCTGGATAATGCCGGTCAGCTCGTCCACGGTATACAGGCTCTTCTCCATCTCTGTAAGCGGCTCCACATCGTTGCGCAGGCCGTATCCGTGGCTCAGGATCGCGCGCACGTCCTCCTCCGGGACGCCTTCCGCAAGGAGCGGCTCCCTCGTGTGATCCAGGTGCTCCTCGGGGTATTTCTCGTAGTCGTAGTCGTGCAGGAATCCGACCGCCATCCAGTGCTCTTTATCCTCCCCGAAGTGCTCCGCCATCGCGCCCATCGCGTACATCACATTTTTTGCGTGAAGGATCAGATGCTCCTCCGAAACCATCGTCGCATTCAGTTCCTTTGCTCTCTCGAGTGTCAGCATTTCTTTCCCTCCGTTATCATCCGACAGGTTCTGAATAAATATTATCAGCGGAAAACGTGCGGATTGCAAGAAAGCCAGAATAGGTATATTCAAATCCGCCATATTCGCGCTATAATCGATCTATTATGTTTTAGGTTAAACGCAGTGCAGCGAACTAATTCCGCGGAAGGGGTACTATATGCAACTGGATCTTATGATGGTTTTCCAGAGCCTCGTCGGGCTGTTTCTTCTGATCGGTCTTGGCATTTTTCTGGCAAAAAGCGGCATCCTGCCCACCTCCATTGCGTCCGGAATCTCCGCATTCATCCTGAAGGTCACAATGCCGTGCACCTGTTTTCTCGCACTTGTTCAGCAGTCCTATGATCCCTCTTTTTTGCGCGATGCCGTCCTGATGTTTCTGACGGGCTTCTTCGTCGTACTGCTGACGCTCGCGGTATCGGTGGTCCTCTCGAACGTATTCTCCATCCCGCGCAGCAGACGCGGCGTATGGGCTTTTTCCGCGACGTTTTCCAACTACGGTTTCATGGGCTTCCCGATCATCTTATCGCTCCTTGGCTCCTATGCGCTTGCCCTGGCGGCGATCTTCAGCATTGTCTTTAACCTGATCATCTACTCCCTGGGGGACATGGTGATCAGCCGGGATGTGGCATCTTCACAGGACCGCGTCTCGCTGAAAAAGATCATTTTGACGCCCCTGAATTTCGGTATCCTGATGAGCCTGGTCGTCTACTTCGGCAGGATCCCGCTCCCCGCGGCGATCTCCGTGCCGATCACGCATCTTTCCAATACCACGACGCCCATGTCGCTCATCGTGACGGGGATCCTGCTGAGCGACTGCAACCTGCGCGAGGTTATCACGGACAAGTCGCTCTACGGCTGTGCCGCGCTGCGTCTTCTCATCTATCCGTTCCTTTCGCTGTTTCTTTTAAAGAGCCTTCCGTTCCTGAATCCGATGATCGTGAGCGTCATCGTTATCATCATGTCGATGCCGACGGCAGCCTCCGCGACCTTCCTCTCGGAGACCAAGGGCGCGGATTCCGTCTTCGGATCCAAGGTCATTCTGATCACGAGCATCCTCTGTATCGTTACGCTTCCGCTTCTTTGCGTGTTCCTGTGAGAGGCATGACCGGCGGCTGATCTTTCGGCGCAGGGGCTTTTCCCTGCTTTTTGTGTCCGTGCAGACAGGCCAAGGCGGACACGGCGAGCCAGGTCAGAAGTGAAATCAGATCCGCGGCGCGCCAGTAAAACGGCACATCAAAGAAGACCGTAAGTCTCCCTGATACGTCCTGCGGGAGCACCGCGCGCACGCGGTTTCCGTCTCCGGCGGTAACGGGCAGCGGCTCGTTTTTGCTGCCATCCGAAAGCACCGCCCCGTAGCCGTAATAGGCAAAGACCGGCAGCTCCACATACGGGGACGATGCGCCCCGGGTATCGACCGTTATTTCATACGTTGTCCCGCGCCGCAGCTCGTCTGAAACGCGGACGGCGTCGTCAGATACGCGGATCCTTCGATCGTCCATCTCCGACCAGTCCTGTCCCTGGAAAAGGTACATGCTGTCGCGGCTGTCCGCCTCCAGCGCCGCCGCGTCGACCGGCCGCATGTGCAGAAAGCACTCCTCGATGCGCTGCTCCATGAGGAGCGTTCCCTGCGCCGCTGCCAGCAGTGCAATCAGGCAGGCAGCGATAACCGGGACATTTTTGCCGCTTTCTCTAAAGACGGGGATCTTCTCTGCATCCGAAAGGAGCAGTCCGCCCATCAGCGCCGCGAGCGCCGTCGCGACCGCAAGGTAGCGCCACGGGAATTCGACGCTCCCGATCAGGCGGAACAGCACCGGAAGCTTTTCCTGAATGAAGTCATACGGAAAGAAGTGGGTGGACATGAACAGCGATAGCGCCGCCAGGATAAGGAGCTGCTTTAATGTCTTTTCCTTTCCCTTTCGGTACAGGAGATCCCCCGCCGCAAGGACGAGGATGACCGCGACGGAAAGCCCCGCTGTGAGCGGCATCTCCGGCTCCGTGTTTTCAAGGATGTTCGATGCTGCCATCGTGTCGAAGCGCATCCCGAACAGCTGCGAAAGCCTTGCGCCGTGCGTCTGGATCAGACCGGAAAGGTGCATGATCACGAGATCGTGCCGCCGCATATAATCGAGGATCGGTACAAGGAAAAAGGCGGACAAAAGCGCGGACAATCCCGCAGCGCCGGCAAGGGGCACGATCCTTTTTCCGCGGAAGAGTTTTTTCAGGTTGAAAAGGCACAGAACTATGCTGAACGCAGCGACCATCAGTGTGCTGAGCAGGTGTGTCAAAAGAAGCCCCGCATAGCCGAGCGAAAGATGGAGCACCGCGGGCCGCACGGTTTCTTTCGACATGCCTGGTCCGGCCTCCTCCCCTGCCGCGGGATCCGCAAACAGCTCATAAAAGCCCAGCATGACGAGCGGGAAAAACATCATGGCGCAGTACTCGCCGACTGCCGCCCGGATCCAGACATCCGTCAGCCGCCACATGGAAAGCGTATAAAGCGATGCGGAAAACAACCCACCCCGGACAGATCCGGTCATCCTGCGGAAGCAGGTATACGAAAGCAGCGCCGTGCACGCATTGACGAGAAGCACAAATACCTGATAGGCCCTGTAGAGCGGCACGCCGAACAGATGAAGGATCGCGGGAATATAAAGGAGCAGGTCCCCGTAAAAAATCCCGACGGGATAGCCGTAGCCGTTCCACCAGATGGACTGCATCCTGACCGGGAACGCGCCGTCCCGCAGGCCCTGTGCGATGCCGGCAATGCGATACAGATGAAAGGTGATGTCGTGCCCGCCCGGGAGATAATCCAGCAGAAGCGGCCGGCAGGACAGCATCGTGATCCCTGCAAGTACCGCGACGACAAGGACCGTCTCCCTGTTCTTTTGACGGATCAGGTACAGCGCAAGCAGGATCGCCGCCGCAATGCCAAGCGCCGCACCGCCCGCGCGGAGCGCTCCATAGAGCGCCGATTCCCTGCGGAGATAGTCCAGGGAAAGCCCGTGGACGCGCAGCTCCGTATCCTCTGTGGCTTCGCTGCACAGGATCCTTGCGCTGAGGCCGTTCTTTGGCACACAAAACTTCACTCTCTGGCTGTCCCTGTTATAGGGCAGAATGATGACGCTCGCGCCTCTCTCACCGATGGAAGCTCCCGCAGCATCCGAAAGCAGGATCTGCAGTACGGCGTAATCCTCCGCGTCATAGGACACCTCCAGCGCATAGGTTCCTGCACGCAGCGGCAGGGTCACGCCCTCTCCCGCCGCCTCTTCTCCGGAAAAGGTCCCCTCTGTCACCGAATCCGGAATCTGCTTCATGAAAGGAAGTGCGCTAAAAAGCATGACAAACAGGATCCCCGCTGCAGCGAGGATCCCGTTTCGTATTAGATTTCGTTTTGACAGCGTCTTTGTATTCAACGCCTTTATTATATGCTATTTTGCAGGGGAAGTCCTGAAAAGTTTGGTGAAGGCCCGGATGATGATGAGCACGACAAACATCAGCAGGAGTGTCGCCGGGAGCGCCGCGATCGCCACGGGACTCTCCGTGCGGTAGCCGATGTAGCCGGCGAGGAGGTACCCTGCCGCCGAGACCGCAGCCGCCGTCATGGCATAGGGGAGCTGCGTCGTCACGTGGTTGACGTGATCGGAGTGCGCACCCGCGGAGGCCATGATCGTTGTGTCCGAGATCGGCGAGCAGTGGTCGCCGCAAACCGCGCCGGACAGGCATGCCGCGATCGAGATGCAGAGCATCTCGTACTGGTTCGGGAACACCGTGCAGACGATCGGAATCAGGATCGTAAAGGTGCCCCAGCTGGTTCCCGTGGAAAACGCCAGGAACACCGAGACGACAAAGACGATCGCCGGCAGGAACATCTGGAAGGAGGCCGCGGAGGCGTTTATTACATCGTGCACGAAGCCCGCTGCGCCCAAAAGCCCCGTCATGCCGGAGAGGTTCCAGGACAGGATCAGGATGATCATCGGCGCACACATCGAGCGGAAGCCCGCTGCGAGCGATCCCATGAAATCACGGAACTGCATGACATCGCGCCAGATATACAGGAAGAAGGTCACCAGGAGTGTAATCAGGCTCCCCATCACGAGGCCGCGCGCGGAATCCGCGTTTGCAAACGCATTGATAAAGGTCTCTCCTTCGAAGAAGCCGCCGGTGTAGATCATGCCGATAATGCAGGTGAAGATCAGCGTTGCGACCGGAATGACGAGGTTCGAGACCCGGGCGCCGGGCACTTCGTCCTGCACATCGTTCTCGTCGTACGGGTGCTCTCCGCCCGTGAAAAGATCGCCGTGATTTATCGCATTCTCCTCGTGCCTGCGCATCGGCCCGAAATCGATCCCGAGAAGCGTCACCACAAGGAGCATAAACAGCGTCGTCAGCGCGTACAGGTTATAGGGGATCGTCCGCAGGAACATCGTGAAGCCGTTGATATTGGCGGATTCCGGCACGGCATAGGTCACCGCCGCCGCCCAGCTGGAGATCGGTGCGATGATGCAGACGGGAGCCGCTGTCGCGTCGATGAGGTAGGCGAGCTTTGCCCTGGAGACCTTGTGTCTGTCGGTGATCGGCCGCATGACGCTGCCGACTGTCATGCAGTTGAAGCCGTCGTCCACGAAGATCAGGATGCCGAGCAGCACCGTCGCAAGCTGTGCGCCGACGCGTCCCTTGATGCGCTTCGACGCCCACTTGCCGAATGCGGCCGCGGACCCGGACTTGTTCATAAGGACGACCAGCGTCCCCAGGATGATGACAAAGACCAGTATGCTCGCGTGCGAGAGGTCCGTCAGGTTTACGACGAGACCGCCCTCCTCGTGGTAGAGCATTGTGTTGAACGCGAGCTCCAGGTTCCCGTTCGCGTACAGGAGAGCGCCGACCGTGATGCCCAGGAACAGGGAGCTGTAGACCTCCTTTGTGATCAGGGCCAGCACGATCGCGACGACGGGCGGCAGGAGCGAGAACACCGTCGAATACGCCGCGGGCACAAAGCCCTCCTCCGCCCTGTTCGGCGTCAGCATCGACTGAAAGACGAGCAGCACGAACGCTGCAGCCGCCACGCCGAACAGTACCTTTTTCTGTCTGTTGCTCAGATGGGTTTTTTCCTTCATTTTTCGGATCCTTTACTTCAGATATGAATTCCGCATTTTTGCTTTTTCAAAATTAAATTGTTTGCTATGCATTCGTAATCATACCCTAAAGGAAGGAATTGTGCAACATCGACCCCCGGAGGTGTCTCCTCGTCGCCCGGAATAAACATGACACTTATGTCACTTTAGTAGCCCGCTGATTTCGACGACCTTCAGCTGCCCGTTTACCTCCTGGATGCGGATCTCACCGTTTTCGCCCATGAGGATGCCGTTTTCGGTACAGGTCATCTCCCGGCAGTCCTCCGCAGAGAGCGCGTCGATGAACGTCTGCCGGATACCGGCGCTGTAGTCAAGGCCCATCAGGCCGAAGAGGCTCTTGTAGGTCACGTCGTCGATGGTCAGGGGAAAAGAGATATACCCGGTGAGCGCTTTGATGTCTCCCCGGAGCATCAGGTCCTTCAGCGTGTCCGCGAAGGCCTCCACGTCATCCGCAGAAAGAGAGGTGGCTTTCCTGTAAAAATCATCCGGCATCCCTTCCGCGGGCGCCGCTTCTTTCTCCGCCTGTTCCTGCGCAGCGGCAGGTGCGGTCTCCTGTTCCTGCTGCTGTTCCTGCTCCTGCTCCTTCTCCTGCGGCTGGCTCTGCTCGTTTTCCTGACTGCCCGCCTGTGAATCTGCCTGCGCCTCAGCCTGCGCAGCTTCGGACGCAGGAATCGCTTCCCAGGCATCCGCCTGCTGTGCCGCAGGCTGCGCCGGTCGCAGGAAGCCGCATCCCGTCGCGCAAAGGAGCGCTGCCAGGATCAGGGCTGCAAATTTCGAGGTATTCTTCATGTCAATCGGTACTCCTTGTCTTTACTTCCGTTAAATGTAGATCTCCGGCTCCGCCCTGCGCGTATAGTTTGCCTCCAGCATGGACACGTGCGACAAAAACGCAGGATCGTCAAAGTATTTCGCGCCCGTCGGGCACTTGACGATGCAGGCCTGACACTTGATGCAGATCCCCGTGATCTCCGCGACGTTGTCGGGCCCGACAGATCCCATCGGACATACGCGCACACAGGTCCCGCAGTTGTCGCAGATCTCCGGGTCCGTCTTCGGAACCGCCTTCAGGAATTTCGCCGGCTCACCGTCCATGCCGAGCGGCGTATAGTATGGTGCGACCGGCGCGCCGCCGCGGATGACCGGCGATGCGAGGTCCGCCGGAGCCTTCGCCTCCTCAATGCATCTGCCTGCCTTTGCGGCGAATTCTCTCAGTATCCCGAGGTCCGCGGCATCGGGTCTCCCCGGCGCGATCCTGTCAGAAAAGACATGGCTGCATGCAAACGCGGCGGCGCCGAAGACGCGGAAGTCATTCTTTTCCAGCTCCTGTTTCAGCTCCGTGAGGGAGCTGTCGAAATTCCGGTTGCCGAATGTGACCACGGCGAGCGCGGGCGTCCCATTCCCTTTAAAAAGCGTCTGCACAAAAGGCAGAACCTTGTTCGGGATGCGCCCCGCGTAGGTCGGCGTGCCGAACACGACCAGACTGTTCTCCGGGAATTCGTGCGTCTCCGCGCGGTCTGCGGGAAGCGTAAAGTCAATGGTCTCCCGGCCGCAGCCAAGGATCTCTCCCAGCTCCTTCGCAATTTCCTCCGTCACCTGTCTGGTGTTGCCGACTGCACTGAAGTATACCGCATACACTTTGCCGATTTTCATGTCCGCTCCGTTTCCGCCCCGTCCGGGGCATCCCATCCGGTTGAAAAGACGGGAAGGCTTTTCGGCCTCCCCGTCCGTAAACATCCTGTCTGATTGCAGTGATCAATAGTTTTCTTCGTGAATCTCGAAGAAGCTCTGCGGATGCGCACAGGTCGGACATACCTCCGGCGCCTGTGTACCCACAACGATGTGACCGCAGTTGCGGCACTCCCACACCTTCACTTCGCTCTTCTTGAAGACTTCCTGCATCTCGACATTCTTCAGAAGCGCGCGGTATCTCTCTTCGTGGTGCTTTTCGATGGCTGCGACGAGACGGAACTTCTCTGCGAGCTCATGGAAGCCCTCTTCGTCCGCGGTCTTCGCGAAGCCCTCGTACATGTCCGTCCACTCATAGTTCTCGCCTGCTGCCGCAGCCGCGAGATTCTGTGCCGTGTCGCCGATTCCCTCGAGTTCCTTGAACCAGAGCTTTGCATGCTCCTTCTCGTTGTCCGCGGTCTTTAAAAACAGCGCCG
>CACZQP010000024.1 GCA_902783385.1 uncultured Lachnospiraceae bacterium
CATGAAGTGCTATGCGAACTGGAGCGTGGCATTGTTATGTGCGAAGCGTTTGCGAACCTGGGTTTGTCGCGCTTGGCGAGTATAATAATTCAGCGCATCTCCTGCATCGCAAACTGCGTGAACCGCCTGGCGGCGGGGGAGAGCGATACGGATTTTGCAACGACCAGTCCGACAGTGATCTTCTGACTTGGGCGCAGCGGCTTTTCAAGAACGTCTCCCGACCATTTTTCCGAGACCAGCGAATTGTTGATACTGATGCCAAGGTTGTTTTCAACCATTCTGTAAGCTGTGTAATCATCCATGGTCGTATAGTGGATATCCGGCGCAATGTTGTGACGCGACATAAGCTGTAAGGCAATGTGGTCCCTCCCGGGCGAGCGGGAGATATACGGTCGTGTTGCGATGTCTGAAAGGGATACCGAAGACTTTTTCGCCAGAGGATCACGTTTTGAAACCCAGACGACGAGCGGCACATCCATGAGGGGCGTGAAAGTAAGCTCCTCGTCCTCAGGATCGATCATGAAGGAAAAGTCCAGCTCATTGTGGCGCAGCATTTCCGCAAGAGCCCGTGTTGCGTTTTCAACGACCTGAATGTGAACGCCGGGGTACTTTTCCAGAAAGTGGTCAATGATGCGCGGCAGGCGGTGCGCTGCGATACTGTAAAAGGATCCGATACGAAGATTGCCCCGGATGATGCCGTTGATCTCCGAGCAGAGCTGCGCGATATCCTCTTCGCACTTTCGGTATTGTCTAAGCAGCGGGAGAAGCATTTCTCCGTTCGGAGTGAGCTCCACGCCGCGTCGCCCGCGCAAAAGGAGTGTGACCCCGAGCTCCTGCTCCAGCGCATTGATCATCCGGTTGACGCCGGATGCAGTGTAGCCCATCTGTTCCGATGCGGCCAGAATACTGCCTGTCTCCAGTGATGTCAGAAGAGCCTCCACCTTGATGCTGTCCATCTTTTTCCTCCCGGATGCCATATCCCCTTTACTCATGAAATCAGATGTGAGAAAACGGAATAATAAATGTGAGAATATGGAGCTATACTCACATTATAATATGGCTTATGATAAGGTCAAGTCAAGAGAAAGACAACCGTACGGGGAAGAACGATCAGGAAACAATACAGATTATAAGCGAACAATCAGCGGCAAAGATGCGGCGCGAGGATACCGCGATCTACAGCCCGGCACTGGTGATTATCGGATACGATGCCGTGTACGCCTGGAGAAGACGTGATATGCGCTACTACCTCGATTACGGCGTAGCGGAGTCGGATGCGATGCAGATCAAAAACAACGTGATCGCAGAGGGACGCGGCGCCGGGTTACTGATGTCTCCCATTGAAATATCAGACAGCGAGGCCGTCAGAAAAGCACTGGAGCTGCCCGAGAGCTTTCATGTTGCGGCGATCCTTGAGGTTGGTTATCCGCTGCAGGAGAAAGACGATCGCATAGGGGCATATGCGGTTGCAGGCTAAATAGATGATTACCCTTCTTTGGACTCACAGAGCCCTGAAATGCGCCGGCTGCATCCGGCGCATTTCGCTGTTCTTCCGCCGTATCAATCCATGGCAGGTATCTTTTTGCCTGAAATAATAGTACAATAATATTCCGCACGGATTCGGCGGAACACAGGGCGGCAATACGCAGAGCGGACAGCAGGGAATGAGTTTACTCGGACACAGGCATCACGAAAGAAAGGTCCTGCACAGGACGCATTTCGGACATCAGAACATGACAGAAGGCAGCATTGCAAAGCACCTTCTGCTTTTTTTCGTTCCCCTTCTCGCAGGGACCTTTTTCCAGCTCCTGTACAATACTGTCGACGCACTGATCGTGGGTCGTTTTGTCGGCACGGAGGCGCTCTCCGCGGTCGGCGGCAGTGCGTCGCAGTTGGTCAACATGTTCGTCGGCCTCTTTGTAGGCGTTTCCGGCGGCGCAACAGTGGTCGTGGCGCAGGCCTTCGGCGCGCGAAGGGACGATGATCTGAAAAAGGCAGTGCAGACCTCCATAGGGGCAGGCTTTCTGTTTGGCTGCATCCTGACGGTCCTGTTCTTCCTGCTGACACCCGTCCTGCTGACAAGGATGCACACGGAAGAGCTTGCCATGTCGCAGCTGTACCTTCGAATCTATACGATCGGGATGCTGCCGAACGTACTGTATAATGTTTCGTCCGGCATTTTCCGCGCGGTCGGGGATTCCGGAAAGCCGTTCTGGTTTCTTGTTGCAGGTGCGCTGACGAATATCGTTCTGGATCTTGTCTTTGTCATCGGCCTTGGCACAGGCGTCGCCGGCGTTGCGGCTGCAACCGTGATCTCACAGCTTTTGAGCGCCGCGCTGAGCCTGCACGCCCTGATGCACGCGGACGGAGCATACAGACTGGAACTTGGTTCACTGCGGCTCGATCCGTGGTACGCAAAGCGCATCATCGGAATCGGCATACCCTCCGGAATCCAGAACATGATGTACTCCACATCCAATGTGATCGTCCAGGCGGCGATCAATACGCTCGGGATCACTGCGATCGCTGCGTGGGCGGTCCTCGCAAAGATCGATGCTCTGTACTGGATGCTGGTCTCGTCGCTCGGAATCTCGATCACGA
>CACZQP010000025.1 GCA_902783385.1 uncultured Lachnospiraceae bacterium
AAGAGATCCTGGAGCTCCCCGCAGGCAAGCTTGAGCCCGGCGAAGATCCGCTCGAAGCCGCAAAGCGCGAACTCGAGGAGGAGTGCGGTCTCACCGCGGAGCATTACGAAAATCTCGGCGACTTCTATCCGACAGTCGGCTACTGCGGCGAGATCATCTACACCTATCTCGCCACAGGCCTTCACGTCACACATATGCACCCGGATGAGGGTGAGTTCCTCACACCGGTCAAAATGCCGCTGGATGAGGCATGCGACATGGTCATGCGCGGAGAGATCTGCGACGGCAAAACCATCGCCGCCATCCTGAAGCTAAAGCTCCGCCTACAATCCCCTACCAGCCATCGCTGATTCAACTGTAAAGCAAACAATACCATGCATTAACAGGGCCTCACTCGTCGTCGTTACTTAAGCGGCGTATTCCAGCAGCTTTATGTAACGCAACGAACGAGTGCGGAGCGGGAGCGCCCCTGTGTTGCATGGTATTGTTTGTGGATGCAGTGTATATCAGTCCGACGGCTGATCGGGATTCGCCATATCGATCTTCTCCTTCGCCTCGCGCCCTTCCCGCAGCAGCTCCGTGAGCTTTTCCTGGTCCTGCGCCTCGATGGCGCTGCGCACAAGGGTCATGTTCCGGATCAGGTCGTCGATCTCCGGCAGGAGCGCCTCGCGGTTCCACAGGAACAGCTCTGCCCATACCTTTTCATTCAGGCAGGCAATGCGCGTCATGTCCTTGTAGCTTCCGCCCGTAAAGCCCTTATAGTTGGCGGATACGGGACTCTTGACATAGGAGTTCGAAACCACGTGCGCCAGCTGTGAGGTGTGCGCAATCATGTGATCGTGGATCTCCGCACTGCAGACCTTGATCATCCCGAAACCGACACCCCGGAAAAACTTGCTCAGCTCCTCAATGTCGCCCGGCTGCGTCGCCGACGTCGGCACGAGGATCATGCTCGCACCCTTATAAAGATCCGCGAACGAACGCTCAAATCCCGCCTTTGCAAGACCTGCCATCGGATGGCCGCCGGTGTAGCGCACGCCGTGCTCTTTGGCGAGCGGGCCGATCGTCTCTACGAGGCGCGTCTTCACGCCAACCAGGTCCACGACGATCGCATCCTTCTTCATAAGCGGAATCTTTTCCTCAAGGAACTTTACCGTCGCAGCGGGATACAGCACCGGGATCAGCATATCGCAGGTCCGGAAATCGTCTTCCGTCGCGATGGCATCGATTGCGCCCTCAGCAAGTGCCGCCTCCGCGACGGACTTCGTCCGGTTCCAGCCGAGCACCCGGCAGTCCGTGTGCGCCTTGATCGCCTTCGCCATGGAGCCGCCGATGAGACCGAGCCCCGCGACGATGACTGTTTTGTTGACGATATGGACCGGCTTGATCAGGATAAACTCCGTCATGTTGCGGGAGTCATCCTCGAGATTCTCCTCAGCAAGGTGCAGGCCGAACATCTCCCCTGCATTTCTGCGGCAGAGGACCGCTGTCCCCGCAGGGAGCTTTCCCTCCGCGAGATAACGCGCCGCAATCGCAGTGTCCTCCACTTCCTTCAGCTCGATCCCGGCATATTTTTTCCGGAGCGTGCCGCGGCACTGGTCGATCGCCTGGATGTGAGAGGCGATACAGGTGATGGGCGCCCCCTTTTCCTTCGTAAACAGGCAGTGATGGATAGTCAGCCACTGTGCGTCGACCGTCTTATAGGTGAGCGTTTTTAGCGCCTCCCGCGTCTCTCCGACATAGCCGGCGATCAGGTTCTGCGTCGCCATTACACCGTAGTCCGCTTCGCCGCGCTTTAGCATCTCCACGACACCCATGGAGTGCACGGCAGGGATCAGCTCATATTCTTCAAAGCCCTGATTTTTTGCAAATTCGACACTTGCCGCTTCCGAGTTGCTGCCCGGAATGCCCTGATACGCGATCCTCACTTCGCACCTCCGGCCGCCGCGCCGTCATATTCGCCGATGCTCTTCGATATGATCAGGTTCGCAGCCACGTCTCCTTCGACGTTGATCGTCGTGAACGCCATGTCCAGAAGCCTGTAGAAGCCGCTGATCGGGCCCATCAGGTCGATCGGGAGACCCAGGATCGACAGGAAGGACGCGCCCAGCACGACGCCGCCGCCCGGAATGCCGGGTGCCGCCATATTGATCAGCGTCGCGATCAGAACAAGGAATACGATCGTACCAAACTCCAGTCCGATCCCGTAGAAATCAGAGACAAAGACCGCAAGGCAGCAGAAGGAGCACGCGCCGCCGCACATATTGATCGTGCAGCCCAGGGGCAGCGTAAACTTCGATACGCCCTCCGGCGCGCCGAGATCCTCCATCGACACGTTGATCGTCGTGGGAAGTGTCGCGGCCGAAGAGGTCGTGGACAGCGTCACCAGTGCGATCTTGCCGCACGCGCGCAAAAGCTGCATGAATCCGACCTTTGTGTACAGGCAGGTCGGGAGCACCATCACGACGAAGAACACCACGATGCAGCACAGCCAGCAGCAGAAAATGTATTTCGCCAGCGCGGAGAAAATGCCGGCGCCGTACTGTGCGACGGAAAATGCCATCAGGGACATGACGCCGAGAGGCGAGAGCTCCATAAAATAGGAGAGCATCTTAAACATCGCAGAGGAAAGACTGTTCATGAACGCGACGACCTCCTTGCCGGCATCGCCGATGGAGACGATCGCGACCGCAAAGACGATCGTAAAAAGAATGACGGGGAGCGTGGAGCCGTCCGCCGCCGCCTTGACGATATTCGTCGGAACGATCGTCGTCAGGAAGCTGCTGATGGTGGGGCTTGTGATATCGCCGGTATACTCCGGCGCATTCTCAAAGACCGTTCCCATGCCGGGCCGGATCGCATAGGCGATCGCGAGAGAAACCGCCGCGCTCAAAATGAACATCACGACGTACAGCAGCACCGTGCGGAAGCCGATCTTCCGCAGCATCGCGCCGTCCCTGATGTTCGCGATCCCGCAGAACACTGCGCAGACAACGATCGGGATGATCATCAGCTTGATCAGGTTCAGATACAGATCGCCGATAACCTTTGTGGATATGCTGAATCCCGGTGCGACAAAACCCAGGACGATGCCCAGCGCAAAACCGACTGCGACACGCAGAAACAGATTCTTTTTCGCAAAAAACGTACTCATGGTTTATTTCCCCCTTTAAAAAAAAGTAACTGACTTTCAACACTTTAGCACGTCAAATCGTCAAAGTCAATTGTTTTGAGAAATAAAGCGGAAGGAGATATCTCCGGCTTAGTCAGTCCGGCTGAATCGCGCAAGCAGACGATCCAGCGCGAGCAGCAGATACCCCAGAAGGAGAAACAGAACGAACATCGCACTGCAGAACGCGGCAACACCCCCCGCGCCGCTCAGGCCCGGATCGAGAAAGGTATAAGGATAGGGCGTGATGTCTCCAGTCGTACCCCCGCCCATATAGCCGCCGAATACACCCACGTATACCATTGCAAAGGCCAGATATGCGAGAACAAGAGACATCCAGACGACAGGCCCCCAAAGGGGCATCTTTCCTTTTTCATCAAAGAACGCCCAGTCAAGAAGTGCCATCAGCGGCACGACATAGTGCAGAATCACCAGGTGCCACACCAGCTCTCCGCTGCGGAACATCGCGTCAAACAGCATGAAATGTGCGATCAGCATCGTCACAAGGAGCGAGACTGTCGCCGTATACTTTACAGCCGGTGCGAATGTCCGGCTGCTGTCCCCTGTAAGATCCCTGCTGCCGGGGCCGCGGCCGCGAAGCGCATGCAGCACCGCGCAGAAAAAATACCCCCACGCAAACAGATTGGAGACATTGGTGAACATATGCGGAAAGTCCGGCGTATACGCGCCGGACAAAATACCTGCCCCGTCGAGAAGACCATATGTGCAAAAGAGCAGCAATATCACCTTCCACACCAGAGAAAAACATTTTCTTTTGCCGTTCATAGCTGTATGTGCCTCATCACAGTATGTCGTATCCGACCGGCCGGCCAAATGCCCTGCGCACCTCCTCAAGTCCTCCGCCCAGTCCCATGGCCCACATGAGCTTGGCCGTGACAGCCTCCAGCGTCATGTTATAGGCTTCGATAATCGGATACTTTTCGCGAATCTCCACGCCGACCCGGTAGACGGACATATCGCTCCCTTCATAAGGAACCTGCGTCGTGATCACGACAGGTTTTTCCTCCGTAAGCCACTCCTGCATTGCGCGTGCAAGCGGTCCGTCTCCGCCTCCGGGAAGGCCGCCCACGCCAAAGCTCTGGATGATCAGCGCATCGTGGTTTTCCTTAAGGCTTCTCACTGCAGCCGCGTCGATCCCCGGGATCAGCGTCAGCACCGCGACCCGGGTTCCCAGCCTGCGGTAAAAGACCGGCGCATCGTCCGCTCCGTATTTTGTCTCCTCCAGATAGCGGATCAGCTTTCCGTCCCGTATTACGGCGATCTCCGGAAAATCCACGCTGGAAAAAGCATTGTAGCTCTTCGTGCGCTCCTTGCGCGCGCGGGTTCCGAGGATCACCTTGCCGTCAAAAATAAGGCTCACATCATGAGATCTGTCGTCCGCCGCGTACAGAAAGCTGTCGCGCAGATTGACCCTCGCGTCCGTGTCCTTTAATGAAATCGGCTTCTGCGCACCTGTAATGATGACCGGTTTGACAGAGTGCTGGATCAGATAGGAAAGCGCCGCAGCCGTGTATGCCATCGTATCCGTACCGTGCGTTATCACAAACCCGTCAAAGGCCCCGTAATTCTCCCTGACGGCTTCCGCCATCCGTATCCAGTCGTCCGGCCTGATGTTCGTGCTGTCCAGGTTCATCAGCTGCAGCGTTTCCACACTGCAGCTTTCCCGGATCTCCGGCACGCATGCGAGAATCTCTTCGGATGTGATCGCGGGCGACAGTCCCTGCTGCGTCTCCAGGGACGCGATCGTGCCGCCCGTCGCAAGCATGAGGATCTTCTTCATCTTTAAGCCATCCTTTTCTTTTCATGTTTCCTGTACTTCAAACATACTGAATCCAGCGACAAAAGTAAACGAATTGCATCTGCGGTTTCTTGTCTTTTTTTTTCTGCTCCTGTAGACTTTTCTTTATCCAAAGGCAGTTAATCTTGCCGGGGATCACCAAAAACACATGTAGCAGTCCGGCCGGAGGATCAATAAACATGGTATATGACGATCGTCTTCTGCTTTATTTCCAGACTATAGTGAATGAACGAAATATTTCCCGTGCCGCAGATAAACTGTATATTACCCAATCCTCTCTCAGCAAATATTTGAAAGGAATCGAGGACGAGGTCGGTGCGACTCTAATTGACCGAAAAACAGTTCCGCTGAAGCTGACGCTTGCCGGGGAAAAATTTCTCGCCTACCTGAATGAGAGCGCGCAGCTTTATAATCATTCTATGCTGGAAATAGCCAGGATCTCTTCAGATTTGCCCCGTGAACTGATTATCGGCACATCGAGTATGAACAGCAGAATGGTCAGCGACGCGTTTCCCGCCTTCTATAATCGGTTTCCCAACGTCCAGCTGACGATGCTGGAAGACCACTCGGAAAACCTGCTTCGCATGCTCGAGAATGAGCGCCTGGATATTGCAATATTGGTTCGAAGCGGAAACGATATCTCGGATACAGATTTCCCGTATGAGCTCTTGATTTCCCAGCAGCGCCTCATCGTCGTATCAAAGAAAAATGAATTGGCTGCGCTCGCAGACGAAAATAACTCACCACTCAATCCTACGCCATTTGATATCCGCAATCTGAAGGGGCAAAAACTCATTGCAGGCAAGATGGGCCAGCGGGTATATGGTGACATGCATGAGATGGTTAAAAAACGCCGCATCCCGATTCAGGGCTTCGTCGAGACACAGTCTGTCGAAACCATGATCTCCCTGGCGCAGAACAACTATGGCGTCTGTGTCATGCCGGAATTCTATCTGCGCCGTTTCCAGCCTTTGACTGACTTTGTGTATTTCAGTGCAGACTATCCGGAGTTCCAGTGGGCGCTTACGTTGGAGTATAAATCCCCGTCGCCCGGTATTCCCGAGCGTTACTTCACAACAATTCTAAAGCGGGTATGCGGGAAACATTAAAAGCATACGGCGCTTTCGCGCCGAACGGAGGTTTCAGCCGGGTACCGCGACAAGATCGCGGACAACTCCCCGGTTCGGCACCGGCTTAAGTACCAGAGGTATCGCAGAATCAATACGCGCTTCGCAGGCCAGTGCCGGCTTCCCATTGACCTCCAGCACACATCGTCCGCAAATGCCATGATTACAGGCGCTGTGCCTGTAGTATGCAAGTGTCGGATCTATGTTTTCGCTGATATAATTCAGCGCATCCATCACCGTAGCTTCCCGGATCGCTTCGTCCGGTACGCGAAACGTATCATAATAAGGCTCTTTGTCTCTTCCCGCCAAATACCGAAATACTCTAATTTCCATCTGTGATCTCTCTTTCCCGGAGCGATACGGCGTTCACAGCTCGGTACAGTCATCTCATCTTCGGACGAAGATAGTTGTGTTCCTCATTAAACAGATACGAAATGATATCGGCATCGCTTCCTTTCGGCAAAGCGAACTTGAATGCCGGTGGCGTCACGGTTTCCACACTGTGGCCATCACAGGTGCGGCCAAATACCATGCGGTGCAGGAAATGCTCATGATCCACCTGTGGAAAATCCACCCGGATATGAGATCCGCGGCTTTCTTTTCTCATATCGGCAGCCTCCAGGCCCAGCTTCAGGCACAGATACAGGTTATGAACCGCGTGATAGTCCAAAAGCTCCAGATTGTATGTCCGACTCTTTTCTTTGATTGTCATGTTTGGCAGAATCTGGCCGGCAAACTGTTCCAGTTCTTTCCGGCTCTTCGCAATTCGTTCTCCGCTCCGTATAAAACTAAAGCCATTGTCCGCAATCTCTTCCAGTTTCCTGCGCGCCTCCACGGTTGAGATCCCATCATGCCCTGCGCATTGCTCCATGATTTCGCCCGGTGTGCCGGCGCAGTAGGAGGGGTCATCCGCGCCGCCGGCTTTCCCCATTGCTTCCCTCTCACACGAATACTGTATTTCCGTTTCCTGTATATCTTCGCTGCCCGATGCATAATCCGCCGCAGAAATCCCTGCACGGTTTCCCTGAACCAGCATTTCTATCAGTCCATCTCCCGCCCGCATGGCGCCGAAAACCCCGGATGTCGCTTCGCCGGCCGCATAAAGGCCTTCCACTCCGGTCTCCATCTTCTCATTAACGACAATCCCGCCATTGCTGTACTCACATCCAAGACCAACTTCCAGATATCCTCCGGTAAGGATTCTGCGGTAGACTTCCTGTATATCGTCGCCCATATAGTATCCACGGCGGTGCCAGGTTGACATGTAGTCTATATATCTTTGGACGATTTCCTCCCTCTTCTTCTGCGGATAACTACTGTAATCAAACCAGATACCTCCGGCTTCAGTTCCATTTCCCGCAAAGATTTCCCTTCCCCAGTAATAACAGGCGGTCAGCTTTTCCATCTTGCTTCCGCGAACCAGTTCATATACTTCAGAAGGCGTTAGGATTTCCCTGCCATTTTTATCCCGGACAACCGGCGGCATTCCCCACTTCCCCATGAGGACCTGAATCAGGTACGGATAGATCGAGCCTCGCAACCGCAAGGGAGAGAGCGCCGTCGGAAAGCACAGGACGAATTCCATATCTGCGAGCTTTGCGCCGGCACGATATGCCATTGCCGGCCCATCTCCCGTCATGTCCGTGACAGTGTTCTGAAGAGAAAACACCTGATATCCGCCGGATGCTATGACAACAGCCCTGGCAATCACCCGGATTTCTTCTCCGGTATAAATATGATATCCCGCCGCTCCGATCACGCGCTTTTCCGACCGAAGCAAGTGTGTAATCAAACAGTCCTCCAGAATGTCGATCTGCGGATGAGCCGCTGCTGCAGCTTTCAGGCCTGCTGCCCACGCGCGTCCTACAGAGAACCACTTCCCGGGAGGCAGAAATGCAAACTTCTGCCCGACTTTCTCGCCAAACTGCACGAGTTCATAAGCGACTCTCGGACTTTCCTCCACAAACTGTCTCACCAGGTTCTGATCATTCAGGTAATAACCTTCCTTTACAAGATTATCAAAGACAACGTCCGGCGTTACCTTATCATTGGCCGTTCTATATCCCAGTTCCTTTGCATTCTTTCCGTCGATAGAAAAGCTCCCGCCTGCCATTTGCACATTTCCGGCCTTTCCGATGCGACCTTTGCTGACAAGCGTTACCCTGCTCCCTTTTTCGACCGCGGCAATCGCAGCGGAAATGCCTGCTCCGCTCCCACCGATGATAAGAATATCCGTTTGCCGGTCTATCATGATCTGTCTCCCCCAAAACAATGAGGGCGCACATATTCCATGTGCGTCCCTATACGTCCTTACTTATCGCCGGTATGATCTTCAATGCGAACGATACAGCATTCGTCCCCGTCTAATTGATTCTTATCGTGAATACATCGCATGTTCTCATTATAGGAGCTGTATTTAGCCTGATCGATATGGCAGTACATCCGCCCCCACTTTTCAAAACCGTATTCCTTCCATTTCGCAGCAAAAGGACAGTATGTCACTCTGCTTGCCCTTTCGTTTTCCGGCAGACCTTCGCACTTCGTGCGCTGCCATCCGAGCGAGGGAAGATCCTTCCCCAAAGCGTAATTGGCCAGTGTCGGCTCCTTACCCAAAGCCTCCACCTTGCTGCGCGTCCCTTGTCCGCATTCATTTCCATAATTCATAATCGCTCTGCGAACAATTCTCTCCGCAGTCTCATCTCCCACTTCCTCGCGAACACTCTGAACCATGTGGTAATACAGCGATGCCAGCCGTTCAGTCATAATGAGGACATCGCTTTCTGCCTGAGACCTTTCGATCATCTCTCCCATACTTCCCTCCGTTCCGGCAGCAGACGCACTTTCGCCTTTCCGCCTCTATATTCATGTGTTGTAAACATCTTACACCGATTCAGAAAGATAATGATACTCCCTGACTCCAGAAGCTCCCTCCAATGTATTCGGGTACTCTCCAACCGTCAGATTGTGACTGTTCTCACGGATGATTTCTTTTGCTTTAGCTGCGCCGTTTTCCAAAAGCGTATATAGCGTCTCTCCCAGCACGGTTGCCGGCAACTGCACCGCCTGCGCAAAATCCGTCAGTCGGAATTCTTTTGCGTGCAGGTTTCCAATGATCCCTCCGGTATTAATCTTAAGTGCTGTCATAAACTGCGTCAGGTCACCGTAATCACTGGCGCCTCCTGTAAGGCTCCCTCTGCCGACCTGCGCTTCTCCTACCAGTTCTCTGCTGATCGATTCGCAGAGCCCACTGATGTTGTCATATACAACTCCCGGGAAATAACCCGGCATATCCGTGATGCGCAGATCGCAGCCGATGGCAAGCGCAGCTGCGCGCAGGCATTTGTCGATCCTGCAGTTGATATCCGAAAGACACCCGAGATCGTTGCTTCGGATATGCATCTCCAGGGAGGCGTATCCTGGAACGACGCTGACGGTCTCTCCGCCGTTCGTCACAATATAATGCACCCGCACACCGTCCTTGTCCCGGAATGTATCGCGCAGCGCATTGATATTATTCATCGCCAGGAGCATCGCCTGCAGCGCGTTTACCCCCTGCTCCGGATGCATACCCGCATGCGCCTCCCGTCCGATGAACTCCACCTTTTTTGCGCGAAATCCCGTCGCAGGACCGCTTACCAGAACCTTCTTCCCGCCCATGTTGTCTGGCGGCATGTTGTGCGTCATCAGCGCGATATCCGTGTGATCGAAATACCCTTTGTAAGTAAGCTCCTGTTTCCCGCTGAAGTAAGTCACTTCCCCTTTCTTCTGCAGGTCCTCTTTTACGGCAATATCAATAAATTCCTCCGAGGGTACGCCGATGATATCGACAGTTCCCGCAAGGCCTCCGGCCTCCTTCCACTTTACCAGCTGGGTTGCGAGAAGGTACATCGCCGTGACCTGCAGGTTGTGGCCGCAGCAGTGGGCGTAGCCGTCCTTGCCGGCCATCGGATGCGCGCTGCAGCGGATCGCGTCGAGTTCCCCGATGATGGCCAGCCGCGGCCCGTCTTCCGTAAAACGCACTGTAGATATACAGCCGGTCCGGGCGATATTTCTTTCGACCTTCAGACCAAGCTCCGCCAGGGCATCGGAAAATGCCGCAGTAGCAAATTCCTCATAATATCCCTTTTCGGGGTTTTTGTAGATGTCGGAGGCTAGCCTCCTCGCCCTGCATATATGCTTTTCTTCCAGATTTACATGCCTTTGCATGCCGTGTTTCCTCTTTTATGAATTGACAGATAACTGCTGCCGGATTGGCGCCACATTACCTTTGGCCGCTCCCGGTACATTCTTTTTCAGCTGCGCACGCAGCTCACAAAATGCCCCGGGCTCACTTCCTTCAGGGAAAGATCCGCCTGTGTGCACTCCTTCGTCGCATACGGACAGCGGGCCGCAAAACGGCACCCCGGCTTCGGGTTGATCGGGCTCGTCACTTCGCCCTTGATGGTACTCCGCTCTTTTCCGCGGTATTTCAGGTTCGGCACCGGGATCGCTTTTAAAAGCGCCTGCGTGTACGGATGGACAGGATGGTCAAAGAGCTCATCCGAAGACGCGCGCTCCACGCACTGGCCCAGATACATGACAGCGATCTCATTGCTGATGTGCTTCACGACTGAGAGATCGTGCGTGATGAACATGTAGGTGAGCCCTCTCTCCTCCTGCAGGTCCATCATCAGATTCAGGATCTGTGCCTGGATGGAGACGTCCAGTGCGGAAACCGGCTCGTCGCAGACGACGAACTTGGGATGCATAACCATCGCCCGGGCGACGCCGATCCGCTGCCGGCGTCCGCCGTCCAGTTCATGAGGATAGGACCAGGCCAGTCTGGGGGCAAGACCCACGGTTTCCATAATCTCCTCGATCCGTTGGGACAGTTCCTGTTTATTCTTACAGAGATGGTTGACTTTCAGCGGCTCCGCGATCAGGTTGAAAACCGTCTTTCTGGGATCCAGACTGGAATAAGGATCCTGGAAGATGATCTGCATCTGCTGTTTCAGTTCTTTCCACTCCCTGTGGCTCGCTTTCAGAACATCCCTGCCCTCAAAGAGCACCTGTCCTCCCGTGGGCGGACTGAGCTTCAGAATGCAGCGCCCCAGGGTTGTCTTCCCGCAGCCGCTCTCCCCTACGATTCCTAAGGTCCTGCCGGCGTCCAGATGGATATCCACGTTTTCCACGGCATGTACCACGCCTGCTTTCGTCTGGAAGTACTTGATCAGTCCTCTGGTTTCAATCAGATGTTCGGACATGTTCGTTTCCTCCCTTCTGACCTGCGTCCTCCGCGAAAAGATGGCACTTGATCTGCCGCC